>CAYZME010000121.1:3337-4140 GCA_964479435.1 uncultured Oscillospiraceae bacterium | reverse complement strand
CGTCGCCTCGATGCGCGGGATGCTGAAGATGGCGCCGACGGTGTGCACGATCAGGTTGGGGTTGTGCAGGGCCGCCTCCACCACCGACTCCAGATATGTAAAGGGAAACCCCAGCTGCCGCAAGCGCGCCTCGCACGCTTCCCGGTGGCGGGCGGGATACACACCCAGGGGGTTGCGGACGTTGCGAAAGCTCACCCGCACCGTCCCCGGCGCCTCGAGTCGGCAATCGATAAACGAGCTTTGCGCCTCGACGACGCGCAGATCGAGATCGCCGGCGTGCTTTTTCACATAGGCCGTAGATAGATAACCGGGGTTGAACAACAAAATCTGTCCGTCGCGCAGAAAGGGCCGGATGCGCCGGATCAGCTGCTCATGGAAATTGCTTTGGATAAAAACCATCACGATCGAACTGTCGCGCAGCGGGGACAGCTCGCGGGTCACTTGTCTGATTTTTGCCTGCCGGGAGCGCCCCACCTCGATCAGGCGGACGGCGCCGCCGCTGGCCTGCAACCGGTCGAAATGCCGGTTGTGCAGCGAGCGGGAAGTTTTAATCAGTGTCACGTCATGCCCCCGCAGGCTGAGGTCGGCCGCGACCGCGGTGCCGGCGTGCCCTGCGCCGAGTATGGATATGTGCATGAACCCCTCCTTTTTTTATTAGCTCGTTTGGGTGAGAAACGGTGATTTTTTGCGCCCGGGCGGACATGCGTCGCCCCGCTCCCCGTTTCCGGAGACGGCAAAGCCGGCCATCGGTGTGGCAATGAATCGGGCGCTAGATCTCGGTGTCGAGCGAATCGGGTCTGGCC
>CAYZME010000121.1:0-3327 GCA_964479435.1 uncultured Oscillospiraceae bacterium | reverse complement strand
AATGAGTGCTAACAGTACTAAGTATACACGATCGGCCCGATATCGTAAATGAACTATATTTAATAAAATAAGTCTTTATCTTTGATTCAGTTGTGCGGTTTCACCGGCATCGAATTTGCGGAAACCCCTCAATTATGCTATACTGGTTTATAATTGTATACGCTACAATTCAGAATATATCGGAATATTACAGTCCGCGCGATAAGGCGCCGACTGGGCAAGGGAGACGAAAGCATGCAGATTTTGAAAGCGGACCCCCGCGACACAAAACTCAAACCCAAACAGCTGAGAAGAGAGGGCATGATCCCCGGCGTTTTATATGGTAAAAGCCTCGAGGCGTCGCTGAGCATCCAATTCAGCCAGGCGGACGCGGTGCGCTTTTTGCGCTCGGGCACGGTCGGCAGCCGCGCCGAACTGGCGGTCGGCGACCGCAAATACCCGGCGCTGTTGCGCGAAGTCACTTACAAACCGGCGACGCGCGATCTGGAGCATCTGAGTTTCCAGGCTTTGGTGGCGGACGAAGTCATCACCAGCATCGCCCACCTGATCCTCCTGAACCGCGAAAAGGTCGCGGGCATGGTGCAGCAGCCGCAGAACGACATCTCGTACCGGGCGCTGCCGGCACACCTGTTTGACCGCATTGAAATCGACCTCGAAGGCAAAACAACCGGAGACAGCATGCGTGTCGGCGATTTGGATATCGCCGACAATCCCGATATTGAAATTCTCACACCGCTCGATGCCATGGTGTTCGCGATCTCCGACCCGCGCGCGATCGCGACCACGACGGATGTTGACACCGACGAGGAGGGCGAAGTGGAAACCGACGCGGCCGCGCCGGTTTCCGAGAGCGAGTAATCTGTTGTAACCACCGCTGACAATCCGCCGCGCGACACCGTGCGCGGCGCGCCTACGCGTGCCGTGCGCCAACACATCAACCCGGACCCTGAAAGCACGTTGTGCGTTGGCACGAGCTGCTTGGGCGATTCTTGATTTTTGAGATGGAAAGGAGACATCACATGCGAATTGTGGGCCAATCAGTTGAACACAAAGTTTTCGGTCAAGGAAAGATCATCGACTGCTCCGAGCACATTGTCGTGATCTCATTCCCGCAAGGGGACAAAAAATTCATATATCCCGACGCTTTTGCCAAATTTCTGACGCTGGAAGACAAAGCGGCGCAAAAAGAGGTCAAAGCCCTCTGTGACAAGCAGCAAAAGGAAGAAGCCAAACGCAAACAAATCCAGCGCAAAGATCAGGAGCGCCGGCAACGGCTGCGCGCTTTCAAAGTCACGCCGGTTTCGCAGGCGGCGTTTCACATCGACCCCAGCGAAGTCAGCGAGATTTTTGCCAACGACGCGGTCGCGACCGGCGCTTATTTGAGCGGCAAATCCAAGGGCGAGCCGCGTATCCCCACCAAGCTCAAGCCCAATTCCGCCATTTTGCTCACCGGTTACCCGCCCAGTGCCACCGAAAAAGACCGCCGCCTGTTGGGCGTCCTGATGGTCCAGGACGATTTTTGGGGCTCGGAGTGTCTGGATGGCCAGGTGGCGTTACATGAAAAATACCGAATGCGCCTCAAAGCCAACGACAACCTGTTGTACTGGAATTATTTTGAAGGCAGCGACCCGCTCCCGCGCTGGGGCAACCCCATCTTTAAGTATTTCCCCAACCTGACCATGCAAAAGATTTTGTACGACATCAAAAAAGCGTACGAGAACACCGATCAGGAAGCGCTGACCGACGAGTTTTATCAATATTTCTGCGAAGTCAACCGCTTGACGCCCTACACCCGGTAAGGCGCCCGGCCTGCCGCCCGCGGCCGCGCGATCACAAGCAACCGTAGGCGGCCGCGCGTACGCGCAGGTGGTGGTATTCTTCCATGTTGGGCATCGTCTGATGCATATAGACGATGGACAACCCTTCGGAGGGGTCTATTTCTGTCCAGGTGCCGGCCGCGCCGGTCCAGCCAAAGGCGCCAAACGAACCGTTGCTGCCGCCCGCGGCCGCGTCGACCAAGGTGCGCACGCCCAGCCCGTATCCGTAACCCGCCAAATAGACATTGTTAAAATCCGCCATTTGCTCGGGGCTCAGATGGTTGCGCCGCATCAGGTCGATGGTTTTGCGACCCAATACCCGCGCGCCATCCAGCGTGCCGCCGTTGGCCAGCATCTGCGTGAAACGCAGGTAATCGCGGACGGTGGAAAACAAGCCGGAGCCCCCACCTTCGTAGATCGCGTCCGGCTGATGGCGGGCGTCGAACATCCCGTCCAGCCGTGTGACACCGCCATCCGCGTTGCGGCGCGCCAGGGTCACCATCCGCTGTTCGATGTCGCCAAAGTAACGGTAGCCGGTGCTGGTCATCCCCAGGGGCTCAAAAATCTCACGGCGTAAAAATTCGCCGACGCGCATGCCGGATGTGACCTCGATCAGGCCGGCCACCAAATCGTGCCCATATCCATACAGCCAGCGCGTGCCCGGCTCGAACGCCAGCGGCACGTCGGCCATCGCGCGGATCTCGGTGCGCAAATCGTACGCTCCCAGCGTCTCGCGCAGTTCCTCCTGCACTTTGCGGATCTCGCGCGCGGTATAAGAATCGCCGTTGGCATAGGGCAGGCCGCACGCCATCGTAAAGGCGTCGCGCACCCGCAGCGGCCGGGCCGCGGGGACGATCTGCAGACTGCCGTTGGGCTGCACCTTCACCCGCCGGGGCTCGCCGTACTCCGGCAGATAATCCGACAAGGGGTCGCTGAGCAGGAATTTCCCGCGCTCGAACAAGATCAGCGCCGCCGCGCAGACGATCACCTTGGTCATGGAAAAGAGGCGGAAGACCGCGCCTTCGTCCATCGGCCGTTGCGCGTCCACGTCCGCCATCCCGTGATAACTTTCATAGATGATTTTCCCTTTTTGCGCGATCCCCAACGCGCACCCGGGCGGTCCTGATTGGGTAAAAGACTCGAGCAAGTCGGACAAATGCCGCATATTAGACATGGTGATCCCTCTTTCTATAATAAGCGGAGTCAAGCCTCCGGATGGGCACGCTCGCGCGCGTACCATCGTTCCACTGATTGCCATTATAACCTTGTTTGGGCTGCCGGTACGGCGGAGATAGTTGACGAAACGGCGATTTTTATTACACTAATGAAGTACGCATACGCGGTACGCATACGCGTGATCCGGCGGGCGTAGCACGGTAGGATGGAAATCGGATCGGTGAAAAGAGGTCAGGTAGCATGGCGATTGTAGATTTTTTAGAACGTAACGCGAAACTGTATCCCAACATGACCAGTCTGGTCGAAATCAACCCGGCCAATCAGCCCGAACACT
>CAYZME010000120.1:0-4258 GCA_964479435.1 uncultured Oscillospiraceae bacterium | reverse complement strand
TTTTGATATTTGCTATAAAATCAATTATTCCAATATGTTATTGTAGTTTCATCGGAACTGACTTGCGATGAATGATAGAGCAATATTGATTTATATTTAGAGCGGCGATGAAAATTAAAAGACATCAATTTGACGCCGTGATTGTCGGCTCCGGCGGCGCGGGGCTTTATACAGCCCTCGAAGCCAGCGTCGGCAAGAACCGCACCGCAGTCATCTCCAAACTGTTTCCCGTCCGCAGCCACACCGGCGCCGCACAAGGCGGCATCGGGGCGGCCTTGGGCAATCTGGTCGATCAGCAGGCCGCGGTGATTTTGGCCGAGGATGCGGTGCAGGCCGTCTATGATCTGGAAAATCGCGGGCTGCCGTTTAACCGCACACCCGACGGCCGGATCGATCAGCGGCTGTTCGGCGGCCATACGCGGAATTTCGGCGAGGCGCCGGTCAAACGCGCCTGCTACGCCGCCGACCGTACCGGGCACATGATCCTGCAGACGCTCTATCAGCAGTGCATCAAAAACGAAGTGGCCTTCTTCGATGAATTTCATCTGCTCGACGTTCTGCTGGACGGGCGAACCTGCCGCGGCGTTGTCGCACTGGAGCTGGCGACCGGCGACTTGCACATTTTTCATACCAAGGCGGTCTTGATCGCGACCGGCGGCTTCGGGCGGATGTACAAGACCACCTCCAACGCCTTTGCCAACACCGGCGACGGCCCGGCGGTGCTGGCCCGGCGCGGCCTGCCGCTGGAGGATATGGAGTTCTTTCAGTTTCATCCCACCGGCATTCGCGGGATGGGTATTTTGATCACCGAGGGCGTTCGCGGCGAAGGCGGCATCCTCAAAAACGGCAAAGACGAACGCTTTATGGAACGCTATGCCCCGACGCTGCTGGATTTGGCGCCGCGGGATATGATTGCACAAGCCATTATGACCGAGATCCAGGCAGGCCGGGGCATCCTCGGCCGGCCGGATGTGGATGACTATGTCCATCTGGACGCCCGGCACCTGGGGCGCGAAGTACTGCAAAAGAAACTGCCCGATATCTGTGATTTCTGCCGAACCTACCTGAATCTTGACCCGGCCGAAAAACCGATTCCCGTCCAGCCGACCGCGCACTACGGCATGGGCGGTATTCCCACCGACATCGACGGGCGCGTGCTGGCCAACAGTCGCGGCGATATCGTCGAGGGTCTCTATGCCGCCGGGGAGTGTGCCTGCGTGTCCGTGCATGGCGCTAACCGTCTGGGAACCAACTCGCTGGTCGATCTGGTTGTGTTCGGGCGTCGCGCGGGCCGGCATGTCAGCACCTTCATTCGGCAGGCCGATTTTGCCGCGCTGCCGACGGATGCCGGGGATCGAGCCGCCGCGCGGATGCGTCGCCTGCTGGAACGGCCCGGCAAGGCCGAAACGGACGCGTTGAGAAACGAGATGCGCACCCTGATGATGAAAAATGTAGGCATCTACCGCACCGCAGAGATGATGGAAAACGCCCTCGTGCGGATTAACGCGATGCGTCAGGAATTGGCCCAGATCGGCGTCGGCGACAAAAACGCCGCCTACAATACCGCACTGCTGGAAGCGCTGGAGCTGCAAAACCTGATGGATCTGTCGGCGGTAACCGCCACATCGGCGCTGGGCCGCAGGGAAAGCCGCGGCGCTCACGCCCGGCGGGATTACCCCGACCGCGACGACAAACACTTTTTGAACCATACGTTCTGCTATCTGGACGGCGATACGACCCGCTTTGAACAAAAACCGGTGGATTTGTCCGTCTGGGAACCCAAAGCAAGGAAGTACTGACGATGATCATTGTCTTGAGCATATTGCGTTACAACCCCGAAGCCGACGCTAAGCCTGGCTATCAGGAGTTTCGTGTGGAGGTGCAGCCTGCCGACCGTCTTCTGGATGTGCTGGTGTATATCAAGCGGAACCTGGACAGCACGCTGAGCTTTCGGATGAGTTGTGCGCACGGCGTGTGCGGCTCGGATGCGATGACGATCAACGGCGTCGAACGGCTGGCCTGCAAGACGCTCGTTCAGGATGTTGCCAAAGCCGACGGCGACAACGTGACGGTCGAACCGCTGCGCTGCCTGCCGGTGCAGCGCGACCTGATGGTCGATTACACCCGATTCTTTGAGGTCTATCGATTGGTCAAACCGTACCTGATTCCGATTCGGCAGCCCGCACAGAAAGAACACATTCAGTCGCCCGAGGCGCGCGAAAAATTCGACGATGCCACCAAGTGCATCCTTTGCGCTTGCTGTCAGGCCTCGTGTCCGGTCGTGGCCGAGACCGATCCGGCCTTCATCGGCCCGGCGGCGGTGGTGCAGGCGGCGCGGTTTGTGTTCGACAGCCGCGATGAGGGGATTGCGCCGCGAAAAGACGTGCTGGACGACCCGCACGGGGCATGGGCTTGCCAGGGGCATTTCAACTGCACCCGTGTCTGTCCGCGCGGCATCAAGGTGACCAAAAACATCAATCTGATCAAACGCGAACTCAAACAGCATAAGGAGCAGAGCCATTAAACTTTACGAATATCAGGCACAGGCGCTTCTGGCCGAGTACGGCATCCGCGTGCCGGCCGGGCAGGTCGCGACCACGCCGCAGCAAGCCCAACAGGCGGCGGCGAAGCTGGGCGGCGCGGCGGTCGTCAAAGGGCAGGTACTGACGGGCGGACGCGGCAAGGCCGGCGCGGTGCGGGTGGTGCACTCGCCGGAGGAGGCCGAAGAAGCCGCCGCCCAAATCCTTCAGTTGACGGTCAAAGACCTGCCCGTCCGCAGCGTGCTGGTCAGCGAAAAAATGAATATTCGCAGTGAATACTACGCCGCGGTGACGGTTGATCGCGACAGCCACTCCATCGTGCTCATTTTCAGCGACGCCGGCGGGGTGGACATCGAAGAAACCGCCGCCCGGTCTCCCGAAAAGGTGCGTCAACTGACGCTGGCCGGGCCGAAGGCCGCAAGCACGCAGGAACTGCACGACTGGCTGAGTGTGTCGGTAGGGCACACGGCACTGCTGGCGCAGGCCCTGTCGATCTGCCAGAAGATGGCGCGTTTGTTTCGGGACAAGGATTGTGCCCTGGTCGAGATCAACCCGCTGGCGGTTCTGGACACGGGCGAAATGGCGGCACTGGACGCCAAACTCATCGTGGATGACAACGCGCTGTTTCGACATCCGGAATTGGAGTCCTTCCGAAATCCGGAGGAATATACGCCCGAAGAACGGCAGGCCCGCGCCGCGGGCTTGAGTTTTGTCTCGATGACCGGGCAGGTCGGCTGTATGGTCAACGGCGCCGGCCTGGCGATGGCAACGATGGACTGCATCAAACTGGCCGGCGGCACGGTCGCCAACTTTCTCGACGTCGGCGGCAGTTCCAGCCCGCAAAAGACCATCACCGCCCTGAGCATCCTGCGGCAAAACAAAGACATCCGCTCGATTCTGATCAATATCTTCGGCGGCATCACCCGCTGCGACGATGTGGCCGCCGGGATTTTGACCGCACGCGAAGAACTCAATCTTACGATTCCGCTGGTCATCCGGCTGATCGGCACCAACGAGGAAAAGGGACGCGCGATGCTCAACGAAGTCGGCCTCCGGGCATACAGCGATATGCATCAAGCCATTCAGGAGGCGGTCCGGCTGGCCGCGGAAGGGACGGCTTTATGAGTATTCTCATCGACGAACAGACCAAGGTCATCGTGCAGGGCATCACCGGCCGCGACGGCTCGTTCCATACCCAAATGATGCTCGATTACGGCACGCAGGTTGTCGCCGGCGTTACGCCCGGCAAAGAAGGCCAGCGCGTCGCAGACGTGCCGGTGTATGACACGGTCGAACGAGCCGTTCAGGCCAGCGGCGCGACCGCGTCGGTCATTTTTGTCCCGGCGAAATTCGCCGCCGCCGCTATCCGCCAGGCCGCCGCCGGAGGCATTCGACTGGTGATCTGCATCACCGAGGGCATCCCCGTCCTGGAGATGGTGCATCTGTACCACGAACTCAAACAGCAGCAGGTGCGGCTGATCGGCCCCAACTGCCCCGGCGTGATTTCGCCGGGCAAATGCAAGATCGGGATTATGCCCGCCCACATTCACCGCCCCGGCCGCGTCGGCGTCATCTCCCGCAGCGGCACGTTAACCTATGAAATCGTCTATAACCTCACACAAAGCGGTCTGGGGCAATCCACCTGCCTGGGTATCGGCGGCGACCCCATCGTCGGCACCGGCATGATCGAACTGCTGGAGATGTTTGAGCGGGACGAC
>CAYZME010000119.1:3723-4360 GCA_964479435.1 uncultured Oscillospiraceae bacterium | reverse complement strand
CGGGGGCGATTCAGTCGCAGGCGCAAAATGAGGAAGCGGCGACCTATACCAGACCGATGACCCGCGAAGACGGCCGCATCGATTGGCTCGATCCGGCCGCACAAATTCACAACCTGGTGCGCGGCACTTCCCCCTGGCCCGGCGCGTTTACGAAAATGGCGGGCAAACGGGTCAAGATCCACGCGACACGCGTTGCCGTAGACCCCGAACCGCCGGCGGTGGCGCCGCAACCGGGGATGGTTGTCCACACGTGCCCGACTTGTATTCGCGTCGCCTGCGGCGATGGTTCCATGTTGGAAGTTCTGAGTCTGCAGGCGGAGGCCTGCAAGCGTCTGAGTGCAAAAGAATGTTTTCATAACTTTCATGTCGGGGCTGTTTTCGGGGAGGTATGAGCTGTGCCGTTGCCGGCTGCCACGGGGTTTTATTTTGATTCAACGTATTTGTTGCTGGTCCTGCCGGCCTTTTTGTTGAGTTTGGTATCGCAGAGTTATGTGCGCAACACCCTGCGGAAATATCAGGCGCTACCATCCTCGCGCGGCATCACAGCGGATGCCGCGGCCCGCCTGCTTCTGGACCAAAATGGGTGCCGGGATGTCCGGATTGAAAGGGTGGCCGGGGAATGGACCGACCATTTTGA
>CAYZME010000119.1:0-3713 GCA_964479435.1 uncultured Oscillospiraceae bacterium | reverse complement strand
CCCCGTGGTTCTGTGCTGCGTTTGTCGCAAACCAGCAGCGGCTCGGCCTCGGTCGCGGCCGTCGGCGTTGCGGCTCATGAGGCCGGTCACGCGATGCAACAAGCAACCGGCTATTTCCCCAATCGTATACGCGCGGCGATCGTCCCGGTCGCGGGACTCGGGTCTACTGCCGGGCCGTATTTGGCGCTATTTGGCATCTTGTTGAGCTTTCCGGTTTTGATCGAAATCGGCATTGTTTTGTATGCGGCCGCCGTCCTGTTTTATTTTGTTACTTTACCCGTTGAGCTCAATGCCAGCCGGCGGGCGATCGCGGCGTTGCAGGAAACCAACCTGTTGCTTCCCGATGAAATACCTGCCGCCAGGCGCGTTTTGCGCGCGGCTGCCTTTACTTATGTCGCCTCGGCGCTGGTCTCTTTTCTGTCTTTGCTGCGTCTGATCCTGTTGTCCCGCGGGAACAGAAGGAGATGACGATATGAACCCTGGCGCCGGCCGGCGCCGGCCCCCGCACGCGTCCGGGCGGGCCGCCCCTGACGCGCGTGTCGCCGCGCTGGAAATCCTCACCGGGGTTTTCGAGCAGGCCGCTTACACGAATTTATTATCGGACGCGGTGTTGCGTCGGTTTGGGCTGGACGCGCGCGAACGCGCGTTTGCCTCGGCGCTGGTTTACGGTACGGTATCGCGGGTGCTCACCATCGACCGCCTGCTGGATGAACGCTCGAAAATGCCGTTGGTCAAAATGGAACCGCGGGTGCGCACGATCTTGCGCATGGGGGTCTGGCAACTCTTGTATTCCCGTTCGGTGCCGCCGCATGCGGCTTGTTCGGAATCGGTGCGGTTGACACATCGGGTCAGCAACCGCGGGGCCGCGGGGATGGTCAATGGGATCCTGCGCCGCCTGGCCGCCGATCCCCCATGCATGGACAAATGGGACTTCGCGATGCGGCACGCGTTGCCGGATTGGCTGGCACAATCTCTGCACGAGTGGTATGGGCCGGACCTGGCTGAGCGGATCGCCCTGGCTTTTAATCAGCCGGCGCGTTTCACCGTACGTGTCAATCGACTGCGCGCCCAACCCCAAACCGTTGAAACCCGTCTGCGCGAGGCTTCGATACGCGGCATGCCCGGCGCGTTCCACCCCGACGCCTGGGCGATCGACCTCGATGGACACCCGTTGGAAAACATCCCCGGCTTCGCCGACGGGTGGTTCATGGCCCAGGGCGAAGCCGCGATGCTGGTGGCGACCCTGGCGGACCCGCAACACAACTGGGACATACTCGATCTATGCGCGGCGCCGGGTGGCAAAACCTGCCATTTGGCCGAGTTGACCGGCGACCGGGCGCGCGTGGAAGCGCGTGACCAGCATGCCGCGCGGTTGCGTTTGGTTGCGGAAAACGCCCGGCGCCTCGGTTTGACATCGATCCGCACTCGGGTGGCGGACGCGACCCGGCTGCCAGGGGAGGGTGAGGCTGACAGCGCGGATCTGGTGTTGTGTGACGTGCCCTGCAGCGGGTTGGGCCTGTTGGCCAAAAAACCGGATATCCGCCTGGTCCCCGATCCGCAGGGCTGGGATCAACTGCGGGCCATACAAAGAGAGATCCTCTTGGCAGCCGCGGAGCAGGTCCGTCCCGGCGGCATGTTGGTATACAGCACCTGTACCATCAACCCGGGAGAGAATCAGGAGCAAATGGATTGGTTTCTCCGGCAACAGGCCGGCCGTTTTCAAAGCGTCGACATCGCGCCGCTCCTGCCGGCTCAGCTGACCGCGTTGGATGCGGATCTCGCCCGCCAGGCGGGCCTGGGCCGCGTGTTGCTCCTGCCCGGTGTCCACCCGTGTGACGGGTTTTTTATCGCCAAACTCAGGAGAATTTCATGAAGCCTTATTTTTATGACATGGATCTGGCCGCTTGGCAGCGGTGGGTCCAGGCGAACGGGTTGCCGGCGTACCGTGCCGGGCAAATTCATCGCTGGACGGGTCGGGGCGTGCAAGAATGGCATGAATTGACGGACTTGCCCGCCGATCTGCGCGACCGCCTCGCGGAGGCATTTGCCCTCGACGGGCTTGTGCCCGTCGAGCGCCTGGTCTCGCGCCTGGACCAGACCGTCAAGGTTGTTTACCGCCTTCGCGACGGCAATTTGATCGAAACCGTTTTGATGCGCTACCGGCACGGGGTCACCGTCTGTATCTCTTCTCAGGCGGGCTGCCGGATGGGGTGCGCGTTTTGCGCGTCGACGGGCGCTGGCTTTGGCCGCAACCTGACCGCCGGTGAAATGGTGGCACAAGCGATTTTGCTGGGGAGCGCGGAAAACGTACGCGTCTCACGTGTCGTCGTGATGGGCATCGGCGAGCCGTTTGACAATTATGACAACCTGATGCGGTTTCTCCGCATGGCCAACGATCCGGCCGGCCTGGGCATCGGCATGCGGCATTTGACCGTCTCAACTTGCGGCTGTGTGCCTGAAATGCTAAAATTTGCGGACGAGGATCTACAGGTCAACCTGTCGATCTCTTTGCATGCCCCAGACGATGTAACGCGCGCACGCCTGATGCCCATCGCCAAAAAATATCCACTTGCCGAATTGATCCGGGCTTGCCGCACGTACATTCAAAAAACCGGCCGCCGTATTACGTTTGAGTATTCGCTGTTTGCCGGTATCAATGACACGCCAGATCACGCCAAAAACCTCTGTGGCTTGCTCAAAGGGATGTTGTGCCACGTGAATCTGATCCCCGCGAATGAGTTTGCCGGCGGCCCATTCTCACAAAGTGACCGCCAGGCAATCCGTACATTTCAAGGTATACTGGACGCATGCAACATTCCAGTGACCATACGGAGAGAACTGGGTTCGGACATCATGGCCGCATGCGGGCAGCTCCGCAGAGGTCTGGAAAGCGAAAGGGACAACGCCGATGTACGCTGGCGCCACGGACAAGGGCCTGATCCGGATCAACAACGAAGATTGCTACGCGATTCTGACAGCGAATGAGAACCTTCCGTACGTGTTGATCGTCGCGGACGGGCTGGGCGGGCATCGCAAAGGCGAGTTGGCCAGCCGCATCGCGGTGGATTATGCTGTTTCGCGCCTGGATGGATCCATCCGTACCGACGAGGACCCGGCCGCGATTGCCGAGAATCTGCGCGATATCATCGAGAAAGCCAATGTCAAAGTATACCTCGGTTCTTTGACTGACGAAGAAAACCAGGGGATGGGGACGACTCTCACCATCGCGGTCATCCTGCCCGACACGCTGATCACCGCGCACATCGGAGATTCGCGTGCCTATATGCTGCACGAGGGCGAATTGAGCCGCGTCACGGTCGATCATACCCTGGTCCAGGAATTGCTGGAAGCCGGGCTGCGCCTGTTCCTGGGCATGATCGATGAGTTCTGCAACGCCAACGAGGATGACGCCCTCACAGGCGAATTCATCGCACCGCTTCGGGCTGCGGCGGCCGAGTGGCAGGCGCTCACCGGCGCCATCGCCCAGCGGGCGGCCGGCAATCCGGAAGAAATCGGCGCGGCGTCCTGGGATTACCTGTTCTACTCCGGCTACGTGACCCTGGCCTACTGGTGGGCCCGCAGCGTGGCCGCCACCAGTGACAGCGCCCAGCCCGCAGCCTTCAAGCAGGCCAAGCTGGAAACGGCGCGCTTCTACTTCGCCCGCATCCTGCCGCGCACCCGGGCCCACAAGGCGGCGATCGAAAGCGGCGCCG
>CAYZME010000118.1:4176-4416 GCA_964479435.1 uncultured Oscillospiraceae bacterium | reverse complement strand
CGGCAAGCCGTTGCCGGCCCCCGCGCAACCCGTGGTTTTTGCCCTCAACAAACCGCTGGGGATCATCTGCACCACGGATCGCCGCGTCGTCGACAATGTGATCGATTGGATGCAGGTGCCGCAGCGGATTTTTCCCATCGGCCGTTTGGACCGGGATTCCCATGGCTTGTTGCTTCTGACCAATGACGGCAGCATCGTCAACCCGATCTTGCGCACCGCCAACAAGCATGAAAAAGAATA
>CAYZME010000118.1:0-4166 GCA_964479435.1 uncultured Oscillospiraceae bacterium | reverse complement strand
GACGAGGACTTTATTCGGCAAATGACCACCGGCGTACCGATCCTCGGCAGGACCACCCTCCCTTGCCGCCTCGTTCGGACCGGACCCGACCGTTTCCGGCTGATCCTGCGCCAGGGGCTCAATCGCCAAATCCGCCGCATGTGCGAATACCTCGGCTATAAAGTGGTCGATCTGCAGCGCGTACGCGTCATGCATATCACCTTGGGCAATCTCAAACCCGGCCAGTTCCGGCAATTGACGGTCAAAGAGATGCGCGACCTGCATCACTTGCTAGACCGCGCCCCAGCCCCCGGGCGCTCCCGCCCACGCGGCGTCGTCAAACCGCCGGCCCCATGATAGAATCGGGAGCGATACCACACCCCGGAGGACGGAGATGAAAAAAATGCGGATTGTTGTCCTGGCTGGCGGCCTGAGTCACGAAAGAGATGTTTCCCTGTTGTCAGGCGGTCAAATCGCGCAAGCGCTGCGCCTGGCAGGCCATCGCGTGGTGTGGGTCGACGCGTATACGGGCTGGGCTGGGCAGGAAGCGACACAGCCCTTGGACCACCTGTTTCGCGGCGTCGAGGACGCGCCGCCCTTTCATTACACCGTCCCCGAGACCGCCCCCGATCTGGACGCGCTCCGGCGGACCAGCGGCAACGGCGACGCCCTGATCTCGCCGCTGGCGATGGAATTGTGCCAGGCGGCGGATCTGGTCTTCATCGGCCTGCATGGCGGGATGGGTGAGAACGGCCTGATCCAGGCCGCGCTCGAGGTCGCGGGCATCCGCTTCACCGGGACGGCTTACGCGGGGTGCTTGTTGGCGATGGACAAGGATCTGTCCAAAATTCTCATGCGGCAAGCCGGCATCGCCACCCCCGATTGGGAAGTGGTGACAAAAGCCGATGAGCGCCCGGTCTGGCATGAAAAAGCGGCGCGCGTCGGGTTCCCCTGTGTCGCCAAACCCCGCGGCAACGGCTCCAGCATCGGGGTGGCCATGGTGGACCACCCCGACGCGGTCGAGACCGCGGTAGCGGCCGCCCTCCAATTGGAAGAAGATGTCATTTTGGAACGCAAAATCACCGGCCGCGAATTCTCGGTCGGGGTCCTGGACGGCCAGGTTTTACCGGTGATTGAGATCGAGCCAGTCGAGGGCTTCTACGATTATGTGAACAAATATCAGGCCGGACGCGCGGTCGAAACCTGTCCGGCGCGATTGCCGGCCGAAGTGGCCGCGGACATGCAATCCGTCGCTCTGCGGCTCGGAGAGATCTTGCGTTTGCGCGACTATTATCGCGTGGACTTTCTCATGGACGCAACCGGATTCTATTGCCTGGAGGCCAATACGCTGCCCGGCATGACACCGCTCAGCCTCATTCCCCAGGAAGCGGCGGCGGCGGGGATTGGCTATGTCGAGCTGTGCGACCGGCTCGCGCGCCTGGCGGCGGCCCGCTGACCCCCCTGCCCCGCGGCTCTCATCCATCTGACTCGTCGCGCGTCAATTCCCCCGGGTCCCCCGCCACAATCGCGCGGGCCAGCCGGTCGGCACGCATCCCGCGCGAGCCTTTGACCAGAACGACGTCGTCCGCGGCCAGTGTTTTTGCCAACACCTCGTACGCTTCCGCCAACGTCTCGCATACGTAGACGCGCGTTTTCGCGCCGGCGACGGATATGGCCCCGTCGCGAATCCAGGCCGCCATGCCGCCGATCGCGACCAGGATCTCGATCCCCAGCTCGCCGGCCAGCCGGCCGGCTTCTTCATGTGCCGCCTGCGCGTAGCCGCCCAACTCATACATGTCGGCCAGTACGGCGACCCTGCGCCCGCCGCCCGGAAAGGCGATCAGCGCTTCCAGACCGCTGCGCACCGAATCGGGGCTGGCATTATAGGAATCGTCGATCACGTGCAAGCCCCGGCCTTGCCGCAACTGCTGCCGCAACGCCACCCCGCGGTACTGGCGCATGCCGGCGGCGGCCGTCGCCAAATCCACCCCCAGGCTTTGGGCCACGGCGGCAGCCGCCAAGGCGTTGCGGACATGGTGCATCCCCGCGACCGGCAGCGTCACCCGGGTCTGTCCGCCGGCGGCCGTCAGCACGAACGACGTGCCGCCCTCCCGGATGTCGACCTGTCCGGCGCGCACATCGCACCAGGGTTGGGTGCCGAACCAGATCACCTGTCCGGCCAACACCCCCCGCCGCGCCGCCAGCAGCGGATCGTCGCCGTTCAAAAACAACACACCGCCCCCGCCGGGAAAACCGGCGGCAATGCCGAGTTTCTCTTCACAGATCGCTTCACGCGAAGCAAACTGGGCGATGTGTGAAATACCGATGTTGGTCACCACCCCGTGTGTGGGCTGCGCAAGATTGGATAAAAACGGAATTTCGCCCGGCCGGTCGGTCCCCATCTCCACGACCGCGGCCGCGTGGGTAGGGTCCAGGCGCAGTAGCGTCATCGGCAAACCGATCTCATTGTTGAAATTTCCCCGGGTCCGCAACACAGTCAAAGCGGGGGCGAGCGCGTCCGCCACCATCTCTTTGGTGCTGGTCTTGCCGACGCTGCCGGTGATCCCCACGACCGGGATGTCAAACCGCCGGCGATACCAGGCGGCCAGTCGCTGTAGCGCCCGCAATGTATCCGCCACCTGGATCCACCCCCGGCCAGGCGGCAAAATACGCTCAGGCGGAGGGCCGACCGCCAGAACGGCCGCGGCGCCGCCCGCGAACGCCTGGGGAATAAAGGCGTGCGCGTCGAAACGCACGCCGACCAGGGGGACAAACAACGCGCCGGGGGCAAGGGATCTGCTATCTGTCGAAACCGTATCCACGGTCATCTCGGGATGACCGTGCGACAACTGCCCCTCGACCGCTTGCGCGATTTCTCTCAAAGACAGAGACTCCATCCGTTGACGCCTCCTGCGCGTTTGGGGGACCATGCGGTCAGATCGTCAAAAAAAGCGGCTACGCCGCAACAAAAAAAGTCTAGCATAATTCACGCTTGGGAAACCGGAAACGCCCCGTTTGGGACGCATATTCTACATAACGCCCGAAAGGAGGCGCGTCTTTTCATCAATTTGCAACGCGCCAATCCTGGTTTTTTACTCTATAATAGAGATAGAAAATCAAAACTCCGGACCTGCCAAGGTCGTACAACGGAGAAAGGGCGAAGGGCGAAAAGCCTTTCGCCCTTCCTATATCCGCCCGCGCATCCGCGGAGTGGGAACAGGCTACGCGCTTTTCAGCCCGACCGCCTGGCGAAAGATGGATTCCAAATCGGTGTGCAAGACACCCTCTTCATATACTTTTCGATCCCCCAGATAAAGGGCCGGAACGTAATAATAATCGTGCTGTCTCGCTGCTACGGGATTTTCCCGCTCGTCGATCATCTGTAGAGGCACCGACTTCCACTCCGGATGGGCCTGTAAAAGCATTTCAATCCTGCGCAACAAACGCACACAATATGGGCAGCCGCGAAGGACAAACAATGTGATTGCTTCCATGTCAGCTCACCTCACTTTCCTTCCCTTTATTGAAACAAAATGTATTGCAACGCACAGAAACCCATGTTACAATCGAAATGATTTGACGATCAAACCAATTTGCGAAGGAGCGCCTATGCAGACGTTTAAAGGCATTGAAAGACTGACCGGAAGGGTTTTACAACCAGACCTCAAACAGCATCTGCGCTATGTCGCGGAGCGTTACGGCGAAGCGGAAGCCTATCGTTTCCGCCGTGCCCCGCGCGAGGAAGTGCAGACCCGCTCCTATCGGCAATTGTTGTCCGACACCGAGGCTTTGGGCACACAGTTGCTGGCCATGGGCTTACATAACAGCCATATCGTCATCATTGGCAACAACAGCTACGAGTGGGTCGTCGCCCACCACGCGGTGGTGGGTGGTGTCGGTGTCTCGGTCCCGCTCGACCGGCAGCTGCCGGCGACCGAAGTGGTCAACCTGGCGCGGCGGGGCGAAGCCGTCGCTTTTATTTTTCACCCGAACCATTTGCCGGCTGCCCGCGCGGCCGCGCGGGCATTGCCCGGTATCCGTTACTTTATTTGCATGGATCCCGACCGTCTCGAAGAGCCGCTGCCGGATGACCCCAGATTTATCGGCATGGACCAACTGCTCGCGTCCGGCCGCGTCCGCATAGCGGAGGGGGATCGGGCGTTCATCGACGCGCACATAGACCCGGA
>CAYZME010000117.1:0-4431 GCA_964479435.1 uncultured Oscillospiraceae bacterium | reverse complement strand
CGAGAGGGTACCGTCGTAGAGTTGCTCGATGGGCCCCTGCAAGGTGGCCAGCATTTCGCTGACATTGATCGGGTAGCCCTGGGTGTCCGGGTCCCGCCCAAACGGCGAGGTCGTCGTGACCTGACCGACCAGTGTGGTCGGCGCCATTTGGCCGGATGTCATGCCGTAGATGGCGTTGTTGACAAAAATCGTCGTGATTTTTTCGCCGCGGGCGGCCGCGTGGACAATTTCCGCGGTGCCAATCGCCGCCAGATCGCCGTCTCCCTGATAACTGAAAACAGTGCAGTCCGGATGTACGCGCTTGATCCCAGTCGCGACGGCCGGCGCGCGCCCGTGCGCCGCCTGTGCCATATCGCAGGCGAAATACAGGTAGTTGTTATAGGCACACCCGACCGGTGAGACACCGATCGCCTGATCCAGCAGATTTTCCTCGACCAGCGCCTCGGCGACGATGCGGTGGATGATGCCATGGGTACAACCGGGGCAGTAGTGCCGCGGCAGATCGGTCAACCCGCGTGTGTTTTCAAAAACTTTTCTTGCCATCCCTGTTTATCTCCCCACGATCTCGCGGATTTTTGCCAGTAACTCGGCCTGGGTCGGCAGATTGCCTCCCATCCGGCCATGAAAGTGAACCGGCTTGGCGCCGTTGACCGCCAACTTGACATCCTCGAGCATTTGCCCGGCGTTCAGTTCGACATCTAAAAAAGCCTGGACCGAAGGTTGTGCGGCAACCCGCGCGATGGCCTTGTCGGGGAACGGCCACAGCGTCATCGGCCGGATCAACCCCACCCGAATCCCTTCGGCCCGCGCCGTCGTCATCACGTTTTTCAGGATACGGCTGCAGGTGCCAAACGCGGTGAGGACCACCTGCGCGTCTTCACACCCCGTGGTCTCAACGCGGGTTTCCTCGCGCTCGATGCGGCGGTATTTCTTTTGCAGGCGCAAATTCAGCGCCTCGAGGTCGTCGGCCTCGATGTAAATGGATGTCACGTAGTTGTGCTCGCGCGCGCCGCCGGTGCCGGTCAGGGCCCACGGCTTCGCGCTCGCGGTGTCTTCCTCCTGCTCGCGAAAACGCACCGGTTCCATCATTTGGCCCAGGGCGCCGTCCCCCATGATCATGACCAATACCCGGTATTGATCGGCGATGCGAAAGGCGTCGACCGTCATTTCATACAATTCCTGCACGCTGGCCGGCGCCAGGACGACATTGCGGTAATCTCCGTGCCCGCCGCCTTTGGTCGCCTGAAAATAGTCGGCTTGCGCGGGCAAAATGCCGCCCAGTCCGGGGCCGCCGCGCACAATGTTGACTACCACCGCCGGGATTTCTGCCCCCGCGATGTAGGAAAAACCTTCTTGCTTGAGACTGATACCCGGGCTGGACGAGGAGGTCATGACCCGCGCGCCAGCCGCGGCCGCGCCGTAAACCATATTGATCGCCGCCACTTCGCTTTCCGCCTGCACAAAAACGCCACCGGCTTCGACCATGCGGCGGGCCATATAATGGGCGATTTCGGTCTGCGGCGTGATGGGATAGCCGAAATAATGCCGGCAACCGGCGCGGATCGCGGCTTCGGCGATGGCTTCGTTGCCTTTCATCAAAACACGTTCGCTCATCCGTCCTCTACCTCTCCACTTCGATGACGCTGTCCGGGCACATAATCGCGCAAGCGGCACAGCCGATACACCGGTCCATCTCCTCGATTCCGGCGGGGTGAAACCCTTTCGCGTTCAAAATATCCTGACGCAAATGTATGATCTTTCGCGGGCAAACCGCCACGCACAGGCTACAGCCTTTGCAACGGTCCACCCGGAACGAAACGAATGCCATGTCGTCTCCTCCCGATGATTGCACGTTACCTGTTACAGGCACACGGCCGATAGGCCGCGACAGCTTGGTATTATACACCACTGTCAGGAAAACGCGTAGCCGATCGCGCGCTCAAGACGTAACAAAGGAGTCCCATCCGGCATGGTGTTGCCCCACGCTACGGGCGCCACGCGATCCAGCGCGGCACGAAACAGCAAAGGGACCCCGAGGCGTTGCGCGGCGTGGCGGGTCTGGAGTAAGGATGCCGTCAGTGCCGCCGGGTCTTCCTGGCCCAGTAAATTGGTGTTGTCGATCAGGCCGGCCAGCGGCAGGCCGGCCGCTGCGACCAGGCGGTTGGCGGCCGCGACGATACCGGCGGCATCGGCGGTAAACGGCCGGTGCAGGTTGGCCACCATATACATCGCGGTCTCGCGCAAATTAAAGCGCGGCAACAGCGACGCGACCACACGCGCGCCCAGGTCCTCGCCGCCGACATCGATGACGGCGCGCGACCGGCGGTCGTCAAACAGCGAGAAAACCTCGCCGCCAAAGGACGGTACGTCGACATTGGTGTTGGCGTATAAGGGTTTGACCAACCGCACGCCGCCGGCTTCGAGCCGAGCGGCGGCATCCGCGGAGCGGTAAAAGGGATTGATCGTATCGAGGTCGGCGATCACCGCCGGTCCACCGGTGGCGAGCCACAACGCGTAATGAACACTGATCTCTGATTTGCCGCTGCCATAAGCGCCGACGAACACGGTCACGCGCCGCACAGGTCCGAACTGAAAGCCGGCGTTGATGTTTGAGGGCACGGTCTTACCTCCGCTTACTAGGATTACCAAAATCACTATATCACGCGGCCGGTTTCTATGGGCATTCTCGCAATTGCGCCTGGCTCCATAGTCAAGTTATAATGGTTCCCAGTGCGGCCTCGACACAGATCGGGACCGCGAACGATTCACACGGAGGATCCCACATGCCTGGATGGATTTATATGGCCGCGACGGATTGGACCAACCGGTACGCAACGACCGCGGAACGCCTGTTCCTTGGTTTCACGATGATGTTGGTCGGTCTTGTCATTGTTTTTGTGATGCTGTTGGTGATCAGTTGGGCGATCCGCGTAATGCCTTTGTTTATGAAAAAGAAGCGGCATACAAAAGCGGAAGACAAGAGCCCGGTGAATGTGCCGGCGGTGCGTCCCGCCGCCGCGCCGGTCGCCGCGGCGGAGGACGGACAGTTGGTCGCTGTGATTTCAGCCGCGCTGACCGCTTCCCTGTCTGAATCCTCTGTCGGCGCCGCCCCCGGTTTTCCTGGCGCCGGTTTTCGTGTCCGCCGCATCCGCCGCCTGGGCTGACCCACTGGCTGACCCGTTGTAAGCTTCTTTTTGAGATCATAATTGGGAGGAAACCATTTTGGAAGCCATCAAGACTCTGTTCGACGCGTTCAGCGGCACCATACAGAAACTGGCCGAGGCGACGGGCTTTGCGACCGGCACCTGGCAGCAGTTTGTAATGATTGGCATCGCCTGCATCTTGCTGTGGCTGGCGATCGTCAAACAATTTGAACCCCTGCTACTTTTGCCGATCGCCTTTGGGATTCTGCTCTCCAACATCCCCTTCGGTGGTGTCATCCACATGGAACTGTATGACCCGGATTTCATCGCCGCGCAAGGGTATGAAAAAGGGACATTGGTGGCATTCGCAGAACTCTTTTCACGGGGCGGGCTGCTTGACTTTCTCTATTTGGGGGTCAAACTGGGCATTTACCCGCCACTCATTTTTCTCGGCATCGGCGCGATGACCGATTTTGGTCCTCTGTTGGCCAATCCCAAATCCCTGCTTCTGGGGGCAGTCGCGCAGCTGGGGATTTTTCTCACCTTTATCGGCGCCCTGCTGTTGGGCTTTACCCCGTCTGAGGCGGGCGCAATCGGCATCATTGGCGGCGCCGACGGCCCCACCGCCATCTATGTCGCCAAAACGCTGGCGCCGCATCTGTTAGGGGCCATCGCCGTCGCGGCCTATTCATATATGGCGCTGGTTCCGGTCATTCAGCCGCCGATTATGAAGTTGCTGACGACAAAAAAAGAACGGCAGATCGTCATGACTCAATTGCGTGAGGTTTCCCGTACGGAAAAAATCATTTTCCCCATTATGGTCACGATCCTGGTCGCCTTGCTGATCCCCGACGCGACACCTTTGGTGGGGATGCTGATGCTCGGAAACCTGATGCGTGAATCCGGCGTGGTCGAACGACTCAATCGGACAGCCAGCAATGAATTGATGAACATCGTCACGATTTTCCTTGGTATCACAGTTGGCGCCACAGCCACGGCGGAAAACTTCTTATCCAAGGAAACTCTGATGATCATTGTCCTGGGCGTCATCGCCTTTGGCTTTGGCACCGTCGGGGGCGTTCTGCTCGGCAAATTGATGAACTTCTTTTCCAAAGGCAAAGTCAATCCGCTGATTGGTTCGGCGGGCGTCTCGGCGGTTCCCATGGCCGCGCGTGTTTCCCAGAAGGTGGGCCAAGCGGAAAATCCGTCCAACTTTTTGCTGATGCACGCGATGGGACCCAATGTCGCCGGTGTCATCGGTAAAAAGTTGGACGGATTTTCCGCTTGG
>CAYZME010000116.1:0-4552 GCA_964479435.1 uncultured Oscillospiraceae bacterium | reverse complement strand
GCGGACTGCAGACGGCCGGTCTGCTCGCCCATCGCTTCGAGATAGCGATTGTTGGCGTCTTGCAATTCGCTCTGCCCGCCCTGGAAGCGCTCCATCAAATCGCGCATGTGCTCGGACAAGCTGACCAGATACGCGTCGTGGGTCTGTTGCTGCGCGCGCTGATCTTCGCGGAAGCGCAGCGAGAGGTCGCGCGCTTGCTCGGCCATGCCCGCCAGCTGGGCGGCGTTGGTCTCCTGTTGCGCTTTCTGGTCTTCGCGGAAGCGTTCCATCAACTGCTGGGATTGCTCGGCGATGGCGTCCAACTGCGCTTTCATCGCCTGCTGCAGCCCCGCCTGTTCTTCGCGCAGCCGTTCGACCATCTCGCGGTCGGCTTCGAGCGCGCGGGAGAGGATGGCGGCGATCTCGCCGGTTTTATTTAAGGTATCGTCATAGACGCGCGTGGCGTCGGACAGGCGCGAGCGGGAGTCCTCGAGCATGCGCGCGGTCGCGACCGTCTCCTGGTTGACATTCTGCTGCAACAGCAGAGCGGCGTGGTTATTGGTTTGCAACGTCTCCAGCATCCGCGCGTTGCGCTCTTGCAAGTCAAGCAGCCTGCGGGTCTGCTCATTGAGTTCCCGCATATTTTCGACAAACAGGGAATCCAGACGCCGGTAGAACCGGTCGGCGAGGACGCGCATGCCCTCTTCCTGGTTTTTGACGTTGAGGTCGCCGATGTATTCGACCGTGCGCACGACACTGCGGATCGCCGGCGTCAGATGGTCGTTGATCGATTGCCGATAGCTCTCAAACATCGCGGGGGCAAACTCGTCATGCAACAGCGAACGGAAGCGTTCGGGCATTTCCTCCCCGAGCGTCGCGATCGCGTGCGAAACCTGTTTTTGATCCTCCAGCAACAGGGCCAGCAAGTCGGCTTCGTCGAGGACCGGCAAGGATGCGGACAGCAGGTTGCGCAACGAGTTGAGCGCGTGCAGCGCGGCCGAGACCAGCGTGCGGTCGACCAGTACCCAGATTAATAGGCACAGGCATGTCAGCAGGAACAACCCGCTCATACCCGGCAGGACGGGCAACAGCGCCGCGCCCAGCGTGACCGCTTGCGCCGCCCCGGCACGGGAGACGGCGACCAGCAGCAGCAGCGCGACCCCCATCAGGCCAGCCACGCACAGGTATAGAGGCACCATGCGCGCCAGGCGGCGGCGGGCCCCCACGTGTATCACCGGCTCTTCGCCAAACGCGACCGCGACGTTTTTAATCGCCGCCGGCGGCTGTCCGCCCGATCGGCGCACCAGCGCGTTCTGCCAGGCCGCGCCCAGCTCGGGGCGCAGCGCGCCGGCGACATCGCCTTCGACAAAGAGCGTATCGGCCTGGCGCATGCGCGCGGCCGCGTCCCGGGTGGTGATTTCTTCGACGCCCCGTTGCGCGCGCAGCAGATCGCGCAGCAACATCCCGGTGCCAAACAAGCCAAAATACAGCAGGCCGGCCACCAGCAGCACGGGCGTCAACACCGCGAACACCGTGACGATCAGTCCGGCGTCCGCGTTAGCGATTCCTGTCATCAAACCGCTCGCGATCCGATATGGCATCCCGAAAGCGGTCGGGTCGATACATGCGATCAAGCGTTTTCTCCTCTGTGATCGTTAATCCAAATCCATTTTCTACGGCTGAAAGCCAGCGCTCAGCCAGCTGGCAACCAGCGGTCAGCGGACCGAAACGGTGCCCTCCAAGGTGCCCACTTCGACGCGCGGGCGCACGGTGTCGTCGCCAACCACGGTGATCAGCACCGGCCGCTCCGACGTACTGCGCACGTTCAGGAGGATCCCCGACTGGTCGTTGTCGCCGGTGCGCGCGGCGGAAGTCAGCAAGATCCGGATCGCCGGGCCTTCGCTGGTCACCAGCGCGACACTGGTCTCGGGATAGACGTCGTCCCCGATGCGGATGGCGCAGCCAAAACCGCTGCTGGCGGCGGAGATTTCCAACTCCACGGTCGCGATCGCGGCCTCGGAAGCCTCGAGCACGGCCTCTGCCGACAGCACGGGAATTGACGCGGCGAGGTTGTTCGGGTTGTTGAGGTACGACCCGATATTGAAGGTCAGATCATATCCCGGCGCGGCAAACGGGTTGGGCTTGCCATATTCGCCCTTGTGTTCCCAATCGAGATAGGGATCGTCGTCTGTCTCGGTAATCTTGGGCACAGCAAAGAAATCGACAGCGATTTGGCCCTTGACCGTGCCAAACTCGGTCTGGTCGACCGAGAGATTGCGGACCGCCAGCGAGCGCTGCAACGCCTCCAGCCCTGAGATAAACCCGGTCATGCTGTCGTAGGGCGCCTCAAATTCAATCGTAGTCGACAACACCGTAACCGACGCGAGCCCGCTCAGAACGATCTCCGGGTCGACCGGTTCGGCCGGTGCCGGCGTCGGCGTTTGCGTTTCGCCGTCCGCGTCCAGGGCTTGCAGTTTTTCGCGAATTTGCGTCAGGGTCAGATGGCTGGTGTTATTTCCGGCCGTTTCACCCTGCGGGGTGGAAATCTGCGGTTGCCCGGGCGGGGCGAACGATGTGGACTTCACCACCATCCCGTTTTTGATGAACAGGTCGTCCAGCATGAGGATGATTTTTTCCGCGCGAATTTCCGGCAGATACAGGGCGGTGTCTTCCTTGATCTGCGCAGTCAGCGTCTCCACATTGGTGCGGGCACCGGGAATGCTGGCCAGTTGGGCCTCGACCGTCCGCACCTGGGTGTCGAGCTCTTCCTGATCGGCGCGCAGGTTATCCAGGGTTTCGCTTTGGGGCTTCAGCAGCAGATAATAGCCGCCGCCGACAATCGCCACGATCAGCAGGGCGATGACCAGCACAAGTTCGCGTTTGGAAATCTTCATGGCGCGGTCACCTCCTTGCCCACAGCCTGGATCGTAAAGTGCTGGAGCACCTCCTCGACCGCTTCCTGGGTTTCTACGGTCAGCTCCCCGAGATGGACTTGCGTAAACCGCCCCGACTGTTTGAGGTTGTGTAACAGCTCCGCGGCGGCCAGACTGGAGGTGGCGGTGCCTTCGATCGACACCTGGAGGCCGTTGATGCTCAGCGATTCAAACGTCACGCCGGTGGGCAGTGTGCCGCTGATGTCCTCAAGCAGTGTCGTATCGACTGTACGCGCGGACCCCAGCGTCTCGTCGATCTGCGCGAAGGTCGTCTGATACGACTGTAGCAATTGGGATTTTTGTTTGAGCATATGCAACTCGGCCAGTTGCGAGTTGATCGGCTCGGCTCCCAAATACGCTTCCATGCGGTTGATGTCGCGGCGGATATCGGCCATCTGGCGATCTTGCCAGAGATACCACCCGCCGATGGCGGCCGCGGCGAGCAAAATAACAAACAGCCCGACCGGCAACGCGACGCTGCGCTTTTTGGCCTTAGACGGGATGGAGAAAAAATTCAAATCATACATGCTGCTTCTCTCCCCCCTTACTCGTTGCGGAACAACGCGGATGCCGCGTTGAGGTATGGGCCGATGTTCTCGGATTCATTGCGGCGCGCTCCGGTCAGATGCAAGGCCGGCAACGATTCGACGCGCAACACCGGCGCCCCCAGCATGCGGCTGAAGAACGGGCAAATGCCGCCGATGTTGGCGTTGCCACCGTGCAGGTAGTACACCTCCGGACGTGTGGCCTCTCCCGAGCGGCCGGCGTAGAACTGCAACACGGTCTGGATCTCGCTGATCCAACGCTGCAGGTGAGCCCGCACCACGCCGTTGAGGTCTTCCTCGTCGCCGTTGGACGCCGGTTTGTCGACGTCGGCCGTCGCTTTGCGCGCGTCCAACTCGGACGCTTCGACATGCTGGGCCGCGACCAGTTCGGCGTCCATCGTCCGGCTACCGATCTGCATCAAGCGGCTGAACACGAGTTTTTCGCCGGCGAAGATGTTGATTTCGGTCCCCTCGTACCCCAGATCGATAAAGGCGGCGTGCTGCCATTGCCAGGGGCCATCGGCCACGAGCTCAGCATCGGCGAGCGCGGGAGTGCTGGTGTTGTTGTTGCCGCCGGCGAGTTTGCGGTTGCGCAACACCATCTTGGCGAGGGCGTTGGCGGAAGTATCCATGACTGTCGGCTTGAGCCCGGCCGCTTTGAGCAGTTCGGTATACAGGCCGACCAGAGACCGTTGCACAGCGGAAACGCGCAGGCGATACTGGTCGCCGCCGCCGGCGGTGCTGCGGTCGGCTATAACAAATTCCATGGCATAATCATTGCCGATGTTGGGAACGTATTGTTCCATCTCAAAGAGGACCGCCTGGCGCAGATCCTCCGGCTTGACCACGGGAATGACGATTTCGCGGTTGACGATACCGGTACTCTGGACCGCGAGAATGGCGCGATCGGCAGAGAAGCGGTTGGAACGTACCAGTTCGCGCAGGGCTTTGGATAGGGTTTCCCCATTCAGGATTTGTCCGTCACGGAACGAGCCGTCGGGCGTCCTGGCCTGCGCGCATATTTCGATCTCGGCCACGTTCCCGCGCGCACGCCCTTGTACGACGTGCATATTGCGACTGCCGATATCGATTGAG
>CAYZME010000115.1:0-4757 GCA_964479435.1 uncultured Oscillospiraceae bacterium | reverse complement strand
AAGTTAAGGCATGGCTTGCTGACTTGTTGAGGCTGGAAGACAACGAGTGGAAGTTTATTGAAGCTTTCCGAACAGAAGTGCTTCTCCGCGACAACTATAAAAAGCGCCAAAAATGGCGCTTTTTATAGTTTGGCGGAGAAGGTGGGATTCGAACCCACGTGCCCTTGCGGACAACTCGATTTCGAGTCGAGCTCGTTATGACCACTTCGATACTTCTCCGTGCAATGCCACTTGATTTTATCGGCCACGCACCCTCCTGTCAACGAAGAAGAGCGCCCGGCGCAGGATGCGGATCGCCGCGAGGACGGCGGCGGCGCTGAGCAGGGCCAGGGTCAGCGGCGCCAGACAGATCCACAGCGACCACGCGTCGGGCAGGACCGGCTTCATCCGCTGCAACAGCCAGCAGATGATCGAACCGGCGGCACCGACCACCGCCATATTGATAGGTAACAAATACGGCCGGTGTGAGGCGTGGCGTTGGCGGATGGCCTCCGCCGGTAGCCCGTAGCGGATGCGCGCGGCCTGTTCGAGGGCCATCCAAAAGTAAAAGACCGCCACCATCAGCACCGCGGCCGTCGCGATGGCGACTGCCAGCCAGATCAGGACATAATCGGATGTGCCGCCGACGGCGTAAACATTCATACCCGCTTCACGCTCCCGCGATTGGATGGATGCACGCATTATAACGCAAAGCGCCGGCGGTCGGCGAGCCGGGTTTGTTCTTGCGGGTTGCCCCTTTCGGGGGTATACTGAGGGCGTGATACGAGGGGAGCTGGCTGGAGCCGGCTGAGAGGACGTGATCGACACGTCGACCCTGTGACCTGAACCGGATAATGCCGGCGGAGGGACCATAGGCGTAAACTCACACCTCGTGTTGGCACCGTTACACGCTACCAGGAGGTGTTTTTTATGCCCGAACAGACGACCACAACTCTACAGCCAACCGCCCGCCAGCTCGCCCGCGACCGCGTGCTGGCAATTTCCGCCGGCGGCATTTCCATCGCCATGGCCACGGTGCTTTCCCTGATCAAGCTGTACAAAATGCCGCAAGGCGGCTCGGTGACCCCCGCCTCGATGCTGCCGATCTTGCTGTACGCTCTCTGCTTCGGCCCCGGGTGGGGACTGGCGGTCGGCGTCGTCTACGGGGTGGTACAACTGGCCGTCGAGCCCTATTGGATGAACCCGCTGCAGGTATTCTTTGACTACATCGCCGCGTTCGGTTTGTTGGGGCTGGCGGGGTTTTTTGCTCACGGCCGCGCCCAGCGACTGGCACAGCCCAGCATCCTCAAGCGGCTGGGCGACCTGCCGTTTTGGCGCGTGGCGTTGGCGTCGATGGTCGGCATCGCCGGCCGCCTGGCGGCGGCCTTTGCCGCTGGGATGGCGTTTTATACCGACTATGTCCCGGAGGGCCAGGCGCCGGCCGTCTACTCGCTGGTCTACAACGGCAGCTACCTGCTGCCCGAGCTGGTGATCACGATCGGCATCCTCCTCGCCATGGCGGCGATTTTTCGCCGCAGCGCGCTGCCGGCATGGCATTTTCTGCTCGCCACCGTGCTGCCGCCCGTCGGCCTCGTGCTGGGCGGGCTCCGCATGGGCCGTCGCGGCGCGGACAACCTCAACGAAGGCCGCTGGCTGACCGTCTATTCGCTGCTGTTTCTCACACTGTGGGCCATCACGCTGGTGCTGTATTTCGCCAGGTGACACCCCTCCCATCCGCGCCGTTCGATCCGCCCGCGCCGGTGCTTTTTGTGTTGACAGGGGGGACCGGGACTCTTAAAATGTCTAAAACGTTCCATGCGGGAGGATACGGATGGCCACCAAATTTGTTTTTGTCACCGGGGGTGTTGTTTCGGGTCTGGGCAAAGGCATCACGGCCGCCGCCCTCGGACGTTTACTCAAAGCCCGCGGACTCAAGGTCAAAAACCAGAAGTTCGATCCGTATCTCAACATCGACCCCGGCATCATGAGCCCCACCCAGCACGGCGAAGTTTTCATCACGGAGGACGGCGCCGAAACCGATCTGGACATCGGCCATTACGAGCGTTTCACCGATGAGAACCTGGGCAAGGAAAGTGACATCACCTCCGGCATGGTGTACGGCGACGCCATCTTGCGGGAGCGCAACGGATTTTACCGGGGCACGACGGTCCAAGTCGTGCCTCATATTATTAATGAGATCAAAGAGCACCTGATCAACATCAGCCACCAGGACGATCCCGATGTCGTCATCACCGAGATCGGCGGCACCGTCGGCGACATGGAAAGCCTGCCCTACCTCGAGGCCATCCGCCAGGTCGGCTATCAGGTCGGCAAGGAAAACGTCCTCTACGTACATGTGACGCTGGTCCCGTATCTGCGGATGGCGGGCGAGCTCAAGACCAAACCGACCCAGCACAGCGTCGCCAAACTGCTCTCGCACGGCATCCAGCCGGATATTCTCGTGTGCCGCACTGAAGTGCCGCTCGAGCGCGCGGTGCGGGAAAAGATCGCTTTATTCTGCAATGTCGAACCCCACTGTGTGATCGAAAACAGCGACTGCGAGATGGTCTATGAATTGCCGCTGTTGTTCGAGCGCGACGGCTTTGGCGCCGCCGTCTGCAAAAAACTCGGCCTCGCCCCCGGCGTGTTGCCCGATCTGTCCGACTGGGAGACCCTGATCGCCCGCTACCGCGCCGCCGCCAAAAAGATCCCCGTGGCGCTGGTCGGCAAATATGTCGTTTTGCGCGACGCTTACTTGAGCGTCGCCGAGGCGCTGACGCACGCCGGCATCTTTCACGACGCCGCCATCGACATCCGCTGGGTCAACGCCGAAGACCTCGAGCACGGCGACCCCGACGCGCTGTTGTCGGGCGTGGCGGCGATCATCGTCCCGGGCGGCTTTGGCCCCCGCGGCATGGAAGGCAAGATCGTCGCCGCCGGCTACGCGCGCCGCCAGCGCATTCCTTTTTTGGGCATCGGCCTCGGCATGCAGATGGCCGTCGTCGAGTTTGCCCGCAACGTCGCCGGGCTGGCCGACGCCCACTCGGGTGAGTACCTGGCCGAATCCGCCTGTGAGGGCGAGAGCGACAGCTGCCGCCTCTTTTACCTGCCGGCGCTCGACACCTCGCTGCGCCCCCTGTCCGACGGCAGTTTCAACAGCGCCAACGGCGGCGGCATCGCCGGCGCCACGTTGTCGATCGACGAGAAATACATGCGGCGCGGCGCCTATGCCTGCGATACGCTGGCCGGCTCGCGCGTACACGCCGCCTACGGCGCCGGGCGGGTGTCCGAGCGCCACCACCACCGCTGGGAATTCGACGCCCGCTACCGCCCCGCGCTGGAGCGGTCCGGCCTGGTGTTCTCCGGCGTCGACACCCGCGACCACGACCGCGTCGACTTTGTCGAGCTGGCCGACCACCCGTGGTTTGTCGGCACGATCGCCCACCCCGAATTCAAATCCCGCCCCACCCGGCCGCACCCGCTGTTCCTGGCCCTGATCCAGGCGGCCGCCGCTTACACGATCCCCGCATCCAACCCCCGCCGCTGAACCCGGAAAGGAGCGTTCGCCATGGCCTCTTATTTTCCCCAGGAATCCCGCACCTTCAGCGAATATCTATTGGTGCCCAACCTCACCGAAAAAACCTGCACCCCCGACCGCGTCGATTTGCGCGCCCCACTGACGCGTTACCGCAAGGGCAAAGAAGAATGCCCGCTGCACATCAACCTGCCGGTGACCTCGGCGATCATGCAGGCGGTGTCCGACGACCAGATGGCGATTGCCCTGGCGCGGCTGGGCGGCCTCTCGTTTGTCTACGGTTCGCAATCGATCGAAAGCCAGGCGGCGATGATCGCCCGCGTCAAAAAATACAAAGCCGGCGTCGTCACGTCGGACTCCAACCTCACGCCCGCCGCCACCCTCGCCGACCTGCTGCGCCTCAAGCAGCGGACCGGGCACTCGACGATCGCCATCACGCACGACGGCACGGCCAACGGCCGGCTCGCGGGCATCGTCACCAGCAAGGACTACCGCATTTCCCGCACCGACCCCGACACCGTGGTCAGCGCCTTTATGACCCCGCTCGACAAGCTGGTGATCGGCCGCGAAGGCATCTCGCTGTCCGAAGCCAACGACCTGATCTGGGAACACAAAGTCAACCAGTTGCCGATCGTCACCGGCGACGGCCGCCTGATTGGCATGGTGTTTCGCAAAGACTACGACGAACACAAAGAAAACCCCGAAGAGCTGCTCGACGAGCACAAACGCCTGATGGTCGGCGCCGGGATCAACACCCGCGACTACCGTGACCGCGTGCCGGCGCTGCTGGCCGCCGGCGCCGATGTGCTGTGCATCGACTCTTCGGACGGGTTTTCCGTCTGGCAGGCCGACACCCTGGCCTACGTCAAAGAGACCTTTGGCCCCCACGTGACCGTCGGCGGCGGCAACGTCGTCGACCGCGAGGGCTTCCGCTACCTGGCCGACGCCGGCGCTGACTTTGTCAAAGTCGGGATCGGCGGCGGCTCGATCTGCATCACCCGCGAGCAAAAAGGCATCGGCATGGGCCAGGCGACGGCGGTGCAAAACGTCGCGCAGGCCCGCGACGCCTACTTTGCAGAGACCGGCGTCTACATCCCCATCTGCTCCGACGGCGGCATCGTCCTCGATTACCACATCACACTGGCGCTGGCGATGGGCGCGGACTTCATCATGCTCGGGCGCTACTTCGCCCGCTTTGACGAAAGCCCCGGTCGCCGCCTGATGGTCAACGGCAACTATGTCA
>CAYZME010000114.1:3684-4766 GCA_964479435.1 uncultured Oscillospiraceae bacterium | reverse complement strand
ATTGCCTTGATCTTCCCACGGAGCGGAAAATCAAAGTGCTGGATACGTTGATCGATTGACGCGGTATAATGGATTCCGGCGAAGAGGCCGTCGTAATCGGCGCTGCGCATACGTTAACCGGGTTTGGTCCTTCGCCGGCTTTGACTGTCGAACCTGTGTGTGACAGGTGATCGGCAACTCTTTTCTGGGTCTGAGGGACCGATGGCGATTGAGGAGACGGCCACCAATGAAGAAACGCTATTTGTTAGGGATGGATAACGGCAGCACGGTGACGAAAGCAGCGCTGTACGACGTCGAAGGCCGTGAGATCGCCGTCGCTGGCGTGCAGGTCAAGCCGATCATGGAAAAGGTTGGGTTCGTCGAGCGCGACATGGAGGAGCTCTGGCAGGCAAACGCCAAGGCGATCCGGGACGTCATCCAAAAAGCCGGTGCGGACGCGGCGGAAATCCGCGGCGTTGCCGTCACGGGCCATGGCTGCGGCGCTTACTTCGTGGATGCCCAAGGTAAACCGGTCGGCAACGGGATCGTCGGGACGGATACCCGTGCGAAGAGCTTGGTCGAACGTTGGAACAAAGACGGGACGTATGAGCTTCTTTTGCCAAAGACCATGCAAATCATCTGGGCAGGGCAGACGCTGCCGATCGTCGCGTGGCACAAGGCGGAGAGGAAGGAGATCCTCGACCGGGTCCGGTGGGTGTTTTCCTGCAAGGATTACATCCGCTTCCGCCTTACGGGCGAAGCGTATGAGGAACTGACGGACGTTTCAGTCACCAACGGGGTCAACCTGAATACGATCTCGTACGACAAGACGATTTTGGAAGCCTTTGGCATCGAGGACTATCATCATATTTTCCCGCCGCTTAGGAAATGTACGGATGTCTGCGGAACGGTCACCCAGGAGGCTGCGCGGCTCACCGGGCTCAGGGAAGGTACGCCGGTCGCCGGCGGCCTGTTCGACGTTGCGGCGTGCTGTATCGGCAGCGGTGTCGTCACAGCGGACAAGATGTGCATGGTGACTGGCACCTGGAGCATCAACGTGTTTCTATCCGACAAACCGATCGCGTCCAGGGATTTGTTCCAAA
>CAYZME010000114.1:3362-3674 GCA_964479435.1 uncultured Oscillospiraceae bacterium | reverse complement strand
TGGATGGTTTTTGGATGATCATGGAAAACAGCATGACGTCCGCGGGAAACCTCGAGTGGTTTGTCAATCACTTCATGGAACTGGAAAAGGCGGAAAAGCTGCGCGGCGGCCAAAGTGAGTACCAGACAGCCGACGAATTGGTGATGGGTGTCACGCCGGACGAAGCCGTCATACTCTTCCTTCCTTACCTATATGGAACGAACGTCAACGCCGACGCCAGAGCCTGCTTCTTCGGAATCAGCGGACTGCACAACAAGGCGCATATGCTGCGGGCGATTTACGAGGGTGTGGCTTTCTCCCATCGGGCGCACA
>CAYZME010000114.1:1558-3352 GCA_964479435.1 uncultured Oscillospiraceae bacterium | reverse complement strand
GGAAAACCTCCTTCGCTTCAGGAAAGCCCCAAGCAGTATCCGCATTTCCGGCGGAGGCGCGCGGTCCAGAGTTTGGGTGCAGATATTCGCCGATGTTTTACAGATCCCCATTGAGGTTTCCGCCGGACACGAGCTGGGCGCGTTGGGCGCGGCGATGTGCGCGGGCATCTGCAGCGGGGAGCTGAATGATTTTTATGAAGCTGCGTCCCTGTTTTCGAAAGTCGTGCATACCTGCACGCCGGATCCGGCGTTGAAATCCCTCTACGATGACAGATACCGGCGCTACCGGAAACTCAGCGGATTAATGGACTCGGTTTGGAAAGATTGAACGAAGATAGCTCGGTTATTGTGATATAATACATTGAAATTTTCCATGACGTTTGCAGCCGTGGGTTATGGCGCTCGGGCATGGTGATTGAACATCCTATGGACGCGAGGGTTGGAGATGGAATCAAAATACGACATGCAAATGATGGTTCAGACTGCGAAAATGTATTACATCGAGGGATTGACGCAGCAAAGTATCGCCAAGGAACTTGGGATCTCTAGGTCATATATCTCGATGCTGCTTTCCGAAGCCCGTGAGTTGGGCATCGTTAACATCAAGATCAAGAATCCATTGGAGAGCAACACCAGGCTTGCACAGGAAATGCAGGAAGCGTTCGACACGCCCAACTGCATCGTTACTCCGACAGTCGTGACCTCGCTGCAGCCCTTGACAAAGATCATCGCTGCGCAGGGTGCGGTCGTGGCCGAAATGCTGATTAGAAGCCACTCAACGGTCGGCGTCGCGTGGGGATTGACCTGCTATGAGTTCATGAAGGCGTTTTCAGGCAATACCAATTTGAGTGACGTGAACGTCGTGCCCCTGATTGGCGGATCTCAATACCTGGGGTCGGAATTCCAGCTGAACGAAATGGTGCGCTTTATGGCCGAGAAGCTCAAGGGCACACCGTCGTTCATCTACGCGCCCGCTCTTGCCGAATCCTCGGAAGATAAAGCGCTTCATATGAAGAGCCAGTATATGCAGGCGATCGTGGAGAAATGGCGCAAGATCGACGTCGCCATCGTCGGCGTGGGCTCCCCGCCCGAATATCACAGCGAGCGAAGCGAGTTAGGCCCATTATCCTATAAAACGCTGAACGACGTTGATCCTGAACGAACGGTCGGCGATATCAGCGCAAGGCGTTTCAACATTCATGGGAAATTTCTCAATACCGAATACAACGAGCGGCTTATGGGTATCGACGAGGACAGCCTGCGAAATGCGAAAAACGTGCTGAGCATCGCCGCGGGCCAGCATAAAGTGTTGTCCATTATCGGCGCACTGCGCCTAAAAATCATCACCCATTTCGTTACGGACGAAAACACGGCCAAAGCTATCCTCAAGTTGGTATAGTGTTCACCAGCCCGCCGGAAGACCGTGGTTCTTGCTTCGGTCTTTTGTTACCCGTTCAGTACGGCAAGCGCTGCGCTTCGATCCGTGATCAGAACGTTGATGTATTTCCCTTTTAGCGCGCCGGTGATGATATCTTTCTTCTCCTCGCCACAGGCGACGCCGATGACGGTGGAGATCTTGCGCAGATCCTTCAGGGATACGGAGATCATCCGGTCCATGATGGGCGTTTCGCAGGGCGTGCCGTCGATGTTGATATAGCGCCCGCAGATATCGCCGACCGCACCCTCGCTGCGAAGCGTTTGGGCGTCTTCCAGGCTGATATGGCCTGATCGGAACTGCGCGCTGAGCTCTGGGCGCGTCGAACCCAGACCGACGACCGCGACGTCGGCGACGGA
>CAYZME010000114.1:670-1548 GCA_964479435.1 uncultured Oscillospiraceae bacterium | reverse complement strand
CCTGGATGTGCGGCTCGTCCATTAGCAGATCACGAAGGATCTTGCTCTTGACCATGAAGGGAGCCTGCAGCAAGTAGCTGTCGCCGTTAAAAGCATTGGCCAGTGACAGCGCGAGCGCATTGGCGTCCGTATCTTTCGTCTTGTTGCCGATGCCGCCGAGCAATTGGATCACGTCGATCTTTTTGTTGGCGTCGTGCCTGATATTCTTTACCACGTAGCTTAGGGTCGTGCCCCAGGCGATCGCCAGCAGAACGCCGTTCTGCAAAAAGCTTTCCAGAAATATCGCCGCTGCGGCGCCTACGTTTTGTTTGCTTTCTTCAAGTTTTTGGCTGCTGGGCGCAACGATCACATGCTGAATGCCGAACTGTTCCTGGATTTGCCGGCCTAGCTCGATCCCCTGAGAAGAAATATTGTCGATCCGGATCTGCACGATGCCGGTCGAGACCGACGATTTCAGCAGCCTGGAAACCGACGGGCGCGATACGTGTACAATTTTCGCGATTTGCTCCTGTGAAAGCCCCTCGACGTAGTAGTGCTTCGCGACTTTGATCATCAGATCCCGTTTTTCTGTATTGGATTGCATGTTGATCTCTCCTGTTAGCCTCGAAAAGAATATAATGCGAATGACCGTTTATGTCAATAGAAAACTGAGCAAATGATACAGAAGATTAACAAATGTTCAAAAGATCGCTGATTTCCTGTCAATAGGTCCGGAGAGCAAAACGAAAGAATGAACAAATGTTCAATAATGTGCGGTTTAATTGACAATTCGATACTTCGACTATATATTGAAAATGAATCAAGAGCAGGGAAGTATCGTATGATAAAAGTATCCGCGTCCATCCTGTCAGCGGACTGGCTGCGACTGGGAGAAGAAC
>CAYZME010000114.1:0-660 GCA_964479435.1 uncultured Oscillospiraceae bacterium | reverse complement strand
ATCCATATCGACGTGACGGACGGACATTTCGTATCGAACCTGACGATGGGCATGGACGTCACGCGCGCGGTCTGCAGGGCTACGAAGCTGCGCGTGGACGTTCATCTGATGATATCCGAACCCTGGCGATATATCGCGGCATTCGCGGATACCGGAGCGGATTCGATCACTTTCCATGCTGAGACGACCGCGCATGCTTTCGAGCTGATCAAAGAGATCAGGAAGCACGGTAAACTTGTCGGCGTCGCGCTCGATCCAGCTACCCCGGTCGAAACCATCGAGCACTATCTGGACCAGCTGGATATCGTCCTTCTGGTATCGGTGTGTGTGGGTTACGGCGGACAGGCGTACCTGGATGCGGTCGATGGGAAGCTCCGCCGCCTGTCTGCGATGCGGAAAGCCAGCGGGTTGTCGTTCGAAATACAGGTCAATCTGGTCGGCGGTTCAATGATATTCTTGGCGGAAGATTTGCCGGAAACGGTACGGAAGCTGAAAGAATAAAGCAAAACGAACGAAAATGAAGGAGGGGTGGACATGAGTTTGAACAGTGAGAACCTGAAGGATAAGGTATGCGTGGTGACAGGCGCGGCAAAGAGCATCGGATTTGCCATCGCAGAAAAGTACGCGCAGCAGGGTGCCAAGGTGGTATTGATCGATATT
>CAYZME010000113.1:0-4777 GCA_964479435.1 uncultured Oscillospiraceae bacterium | reverse complement strand
CGCCGGGCCGGCCGGACAGCGTTTCCGTCAGCTCCTGGTGCACCGTCTCGCGGACAAACAAAGCCCGTGGGTCGGCGCTCAGCAAAACCATCCCGGTCGCGTGTCGGGCGGTGCCGGCACGGCCGGAGTCCGCCAGGCGGACCTGCCCCCGCCGCGGCTGGTAAATGCCGCGCAAAACCGCCAGCAACGTCGATTTGCCCGTGCCGTTGCCGCCCAATACGGCATGGATGGAGCCGGGCGCCAGATCCAGCGACAGTCCGCGCAAAATATCCGCGTCTTCGCGGTCGTAGCGAAACCAGATTTCGCGCGCCGAGAGAACCGGTTTGGCATGATCGATTTTGATTCGGGCACTGTCAGCGGGCAGCGCCGGCTCCGCGTCGCCCGCGTCAGCGGCCGGCTGTGGCCATTGCGCCAGCCAGAGCTGCCCTTCCCGCGGGGTCAACGGCAAAGTAGCCGCCGGATCGGCCGCGCGTGCCGGATCGGTCACCGCGGCCATCGCGACCTGCGTCGCCGCCGGCAGCCCGGCGGTCATCCGCCGCAATGCCGCGCTTTGACCCGCCGCGACCTGCGGCAGCAACAGCCCGATCCGCGCGGGCGGCGCGGCGCAGACAATCCGACCGGCGTCCATGACAATCGCCTGGTCCGCCAGCGGCAGCGATTCTTCCAGGCGATGCTCGGCGATGACGATGGTGGTGCCGATTTCACGGTGGATGCGCTCCAATAAGCCGAGAAACTCATAGGCGGCGATCGGGTCCAATTGGGCGGTCGGCTCGTCCAGAACCAGCAGATCGGGCTGCATCACCATCACAGCCGCGAGCGCCAGCGTTTGTTTCTGGCCGGACGACAGGGTCGCGCAGTTGTGGCGAAACCAGCTCTCGATGCCGAAAAAGCTGGCCATCTCGGCGACCCGCCGGCGGATGACGCCGCTTTCCGTCCCCAGATTCTCCAGCCCGAACGCCAACTCGTGCCAGACTTTGTCGGTCACGATCTGCGCGTCGGGGTCCTGCATGACAAAACCCACCTGGGCGGCCGTGGTCAGCGGGTGCCACGAACGCAGGTCGCGCGCGCGGTACATGACAGAGCCCTCGCGCTGCCCGTGGGGTGTGATTTCCGGTTTGAGATGGCGCAGCAGCGTGCTTTTGCCGCTGCCGGTGGTGCCGCACAGAACGGTAAAGGTGCCTTCGCGGATGGTCAGGCTGACACCGGACAAAGCGGGCATTTGGGCGCCGGCGTATGTAAATGTGAGGTTTTCGATGCGGATCATCGCCACGACCACCGTTCCTGTACTTCCAGCCAGAGCGGGAGCGAAACCAGCGCGGCGTACGCCGCGTACCCGGCCAGCGCTGCCGGCTCCGCGTGAAGCGGCGCGGCACGGGGATAGACGGGGTAGGCCGTCAGGCCGGCAAAATGCGCGGCGGTGACGACGGCAAACAGGATCAGCATCCACACAGACAGACATGTGTCGAGCCGGCCAAAGCGGTAGAGCGAAAACGAACTGCGCCGGCGCACGCCATACCCGCGCGCTTTCATCGCGTCAGCTGTGGCGATGGAATCCTCCAGCGACCAGGTCATCAGGGTGGTCATGGCGCGCATACCCGTGCGCAGACGCGCCCGCAAAGCGCGCCCCGGCTCTTCCCTGCCGGTCAGCCCCCAGCGCGCGTGCCGGATGCGCGTCATCCGCTCCTGCATCGATGGCACCATGCGCAAAGTCATCCCGACCAGCAGCGACGCCGACGGCGCCAGCCGCCCGAATAAATGTAGGAACCGGTCGGAGGTCATCACGTACGCATAGAGCGAAAACCACAAAATAACCAAAAACAACATCGCCGCGGACAAGAGGGCCGCCTGCACAGCCTGCAGGGTGATCGGGCGGCCGAGCACCCGGAAAAGCACGTCGCGGCCGCGGGCGTTGGCCAAAGGCGACAAAATCACAACCAGCAAAGACAACGGCACGGCCAGCGACAAGGCGCGCGCCAGGCCGCGGCGGCCGCGCAAGAGAAGCAACCAGCTCAGGGCGGCGGCCGCGCCAATCGCCAGATAAACCGGGTGCGCGAACAACATGGCCGTCCCGGCGGCCAAAACAAAAAACAGGAAATTGACCGCCGGATGACAACGATGAAAAGCGCTATCTTTCATGACAAATCCCGCCCCGAGGCGCAGGTGTACCGCCAGACGACCGATTCGCCGGGCGCCAGCGGGCGGCGAGACGCGCCCACAGTCACATACTCACCACCGATGTAGTAAATCCAGCCGCTCTCGGAGCCAAAGTCCTTTTCGTACAACGGCATGGGCATCGCGTCGTTGCCGATGCCCTCAACGTAGGCGCCGCCTTTGACCAGTACGTTGCTTGGATCCGTCTGCGCCAGGGCGCGCTGCAAGACCGACAACGCGGTGTCACCTTCCTGCCAGGCGAGCGCTGTCGTCGGCAGGATCACGCCATCGGCCGGCAGCTCCAGACCGACCGGCTTTTTCGCGCCGGCGCGCAGCTGCGCGTTGGCGGTATGGCATTCCACGGCGACATAAACCTGTGCAAAAGGGGTTGTGACCGCTGCCGTAGCGGGGGTCGTCGCCGATGTCATGACCGGCGTCGTGGCCGTCGGCGTGGCTGGAGTTGTGACCGGCGGCGTTCCCGCTGACGCGGCAGGGGTCGTGGCCGACGCGGTCGGCCGGTCGCCGGGTGTGGAGCCGGGCGTCGATGACGTGAGCTGAGTAGGCGTCGGCGGACGGGCGCTGGTCGGGGTGGTCGTGTCGACCGTCGCGATCGTTGTGCCGGCGGTTCGTGTCGGGGAGGACGTCGCGGCCGGCGTGGTGGGGTCGGCCGCGCAACCCGCGGACAGCAGGAGCAGCAGGCCGAGGGCGACGGCCCAAGCCGCGCCCCCGATGCCACTGCGCCTACTAGCGCGTATTTTTGCGCGGCCGCTCAGCAAATCAAATCCCCTCGTGTTTGTGTTCTGCCGCGGCCAGCCGGCGGCGGCGCGTGTGCCAGGCGAACGCCGACCCGGCGGCGATCAGCAAAATGAAACCTGCCACTGGCAGCCAAAGGGTCGCTTCGCCGGTATCCGGCACATCCTGTCCGGCACCCAGCACCAGGCCGCCGGCCAGGCCCTCGGTCGTTGTTTGAAATACATAAGGCGAGTCGGCCTGACCGGTCGCCAACCACGCCCGGTACACGATCAGCGCGCGGAAAGCCTGCTCGGTCGCGAACGCGTCAAAGCTGGTGTCTTTGTAACCGAAGCGCCCGTCGGCGGTCCGATAACGGAATAAGCCGTCCAGCAAGTGACCTTCACTGCCGGCAAATTGCGGATCGGTCGCGGCGTCCGCGCCGGCCGCTGTCAACGCGATCAAGACCATCGCCGTCGCGTTGCTGCTGCCCATGGTGCCGTCCTCGGCCTGCCAGGACGACAACAGTGCCAGGGCCGCTGTCAGAGCGTCCGCGACATCGGGATCGGAATCCGAGTATCGCGCCAACACGGCAATGGCCATCGCCGTGGTATCGGTGTCGCTGATCGCTTCGGTCAACGCCCAGCTCCAGCCCCCGTCGGCCAAGCGCATATCCAGCAAACGCCGCACCATCGACGCGCGATCATTCTCCGCTCCCGCGATATCCGGGTAGCCGGCGCTGTCAAAGGCCGCCAGGCCGAAAATCAGGCCATAGGTATCCAAATCAGACCAGTCCGCGATGCGGGCCAGCAGATCCGTCTCCATCCCGTCAACCTGGATGGCGCGGGCGTCGTAGCCCAAACCGGTGAGGATCAGCGCCATCAACTCGAGATCGGTGACCGAAACCCGCGGCGCGGTCAGGCGGGTATACGCCTTGGCCAGCCAACCGTCGCGGTCGACCTGTTCCTGTTGACCCGCGCGTGCCATGTCCAGGACGGCCCAATCGTCGGTTGTCCCGGCATAGAAAGCGGCCAGCGCCGACAGCGTGGCGTCGAGATCGACCGGTTGCAACGGCAGCCCGGAGGCGGGATGGACAAACCCCAGCTCGGGGGTCGGCAGGGGGATGTATTCGGTCAGTACGAATTCAATACTCTCACCGGGCGTCAGCTTATGGTCAAAAACGCCCACCCAGGAGTCCGCGCCATCGACCCGGAACGTCCAGTAGAACGGCATGGCGCTGGCCAGAATGGAATCGACATAAACCCCGTACGCACTGTCCACCAGCACCAGCACGGCCGGATCGGTCGGGTCGAGACCCTCCGCCGCCAACAGGGCGATCAGGGCGTGCAGAGCTGTCGGGGTCGGGTCGGACAGGTCGCTGGTCGCGCCCGGCACATAGGGATCGAGCGCGAAGGACAAATCGCCCACAACCAAATCTCCGGTGTAAAGGGTCGCCCCTTCTGTGTCCAGCAGCGAGATCGAAATCTCAGCGGGGACCGCGGCCACCACCGTACCCAGCGCGGGCAACAGCGGCAATAAAATGGCCAGCAGCCACGCCAACAGCATGGGTTGCCAACGTCTGTGGGGAAAAAGGGAGAATCGACGGGAACAGGACATCTGGTGCCTCCTTCCGCCGTGCGGTGCACGGCTCTGACCGTTTGGGGAACGGCCCATCATGCCGGCAGGAAAGCGAAAGGCATAAAAAACATGCCGTCTTTCCCTCCGAAAGACGCGGCACAACCGACGATGCGGGCAAGTCTCCTGGCTTGGAATCATCCTCGCCGCCCTGCCTTCCCGGTTTCCCAGTGGCCATTGCACATCGCTGTGCCGGGCGGTTTGTCCTCCTCACAGTAGCGGGGGCTGCCGCGGATTCACACCGCGTTCCTTTTTCACGCCC
>CAYZME010000112.1:2757-4809 GCA_964479435.1 uncultured Oscillospiraceae bacterium | reverse complement strand
TAGGCCGGATACCAAGGAGTACACCAAACCATGACGTATGAAAAAGGAAAACTGGCCCTTTTGGCGATCAAGGACAGCGATATGCGTTTGTCGATTCTGCACCAGGCGGATACCGCCGTGGACCGCGGGGTGCACATCGGCGGGGCTTTTTCGGCGGTTGTGCCGCTCGTGGCGCTCTACCACGGCGGCGTCATCCGCTGCAACCCGCTGGAGCCCGCCGCCCGCGAGCAGGATACTTTCATCCTGAGCAAGGGTCACGCGGTCGCGGCGCTGGCCGCTGTCTACGCCGATCTGGGTTATTTTGACAAATCGCTGCTGGAGAACTCGCGTTCATTTGACAGCATTCTCAACGGTCACCCCGGCCCGGTGCTGCCCGGCATTCCCATTTCGACCGGGCCGCTGGGGCAGGGCGTATCGGCGGCGGTCGGGCTGGCCCACGCCAACGGTGGGGCGCCGTCTTTTGACTCGTACGTGATGACCGGTGACGGCGAGCTCCAGGAGGGTAACATCTGGGAAGCCGTCCAGTTCGCCGGCGATCAGGGCCTGGACAATCTGTGCATGATCGTCGACCGCAACTTCGGCCAACTGGATGACAGCAAGCGGTTGCTGCTCAACATCACAGATCTCGCCACCAGCCTGGAAGGCTTTGGCTGGAATGTGGTCGAGGTGGACGCCCGCGATTATGAACCCGTGTTGGCCGCGCTGGAAGAATTCGCCTTTGGCGAACGCGACGGCCGCCCGACGGCCATCCTGTGCGAAGGCTACAAAGGCCAGGGCGGTTTCGCCGACATCACCAACAAACACAAAATCACCCTGTCGGCGGAGGTCTACGCGCGCGAAAGCGAGTTGCAGAGCCGCCGCCGCGCGGCGCGGGTCGCCGAGTTTCTCACGGTCTATGACATGCTCGAGGAGCCCGAGCGCGCCCTGCTGCGCGAAGACGCCGAAGATATGATGTTTACCCTGCCGGCGCGAGCCGGCAAGGTCATTGACGTCAAGCCGGCCGCGCCGATGGTCCGCAAAGACCGCGCCGCCGTGCGCGACAAAGAAATCGCTTACGATCCCGCGGCGTTGCCGGCGATCGACCCGGCGCGTTCCTATGCCGCCAGCGACATCGTCTCGCAAACCATCCAGGCCTTTGCCATGGATCCCAAAGTGGTGACGCTGGACGCCGATTTGTCGTCCACTTCCGGCCTGCAACCCGGCATGATGCAAGTGGACGCCTCGCGGGCGATCAACGTCGGCATCGCCGAGTCCAACATGCTGGGGATGGCCGAAGCCTATGCGTCGCTGGGGTATCAGGTGTGGGCTTCGACGTTCTGTCCCTTCTTTGACCTGCGCGTGTTGCGGCGTATCGCCATCGGCCAGCAGGAGCGTTTTGAGGGCATGGAAGGCGAGCACGCGTGGCTGTCAGACGGCCACGGACTGGACATCACGCTGTTGGCGACCGCGCCCAACTTTGAGACACAGACCAATGGCGCGACGCATATGGGCAACGACGACACCCTGCTGCTGGACCAAATGGCGCACATCCGCGTCATCGACACCTCTTGCCCGCGGCAATTGCTCGCGATCCTGCGCTGGATTGCCGCCGGCAACCGGGGGATTGTCTACCTGCGGATCATGCGGTCGGCGTCGGCGGTCCTGTACGACGAGGACTATGCTTTCACGTACGGAAAAGCGACCTGGCTGACCGCGCGCGAAGGCAATGCCGCCGTCATCGTCACCAGCGGCCGCGGCGCCCACGAAGCGCTGGCCGCGTCCCAGGAAGCCGCGGCGACCGGATTGAACATCGGCGTCGTCGACATGCCTTCCTACGATCCCGAGACCGTGCTGGAGTTGGTCGAAAACGGCATTCCGGTTGTGTATGCCGAGCAAAACAACGGGTATTTGTGGAGCAAGGCCTCCCGCACGATGTTCCAGGCAGGGCACGGATTGGATCCCAAGCGCTGCCGGGCGGTCAACCTGCTCGACGCCGACGGCCAGCCGCAATTTGTGCACAGCGGCACCTACAAGCAACTGGCGGCCGCTTACGGACTCGACGCCACCGGCATG
>CAYZME010000112.1:0-2747 GCA_964479435.1 uncultured Oscillospiraceae bacterium | reverse complement strand
CATGCTCAACGCCGTGCGGGCGCTGCTGAGCTGATCGCGAAAAAGGGGATAGAGACACATGGTCATCGACGAACGAACCATCGAAGAAAAAGTCTTGCCGGGGCGCTATATGCGCTGGCTGCTGACACCCGAGGTGAGTGGAAACGACCGCTCCTCCATGTGTGTCATCCGGGTGATGCCGGGGCAGGCGGTCAAACCGGCCCATGCCCACCCCGAGGGGGACGAACTGGTCTACATCGTGCACGGCAGCGGCCGGGTCATGATCGACGGCGAGATCTCCCCGGTGCGGGAAGGGTGCCTGATCCATTTTCCGCAAGGCAGCATCCATATTCTGCAAAACACCGGCGACACCGAACTCAAAGCGGCCTGCTTTTTCAGCCCGGCCGCGGATTTATCCACGTACAAGTTTTACGAGGATGTCGAGCTTCCCGATTGACGAGCGGCGCGCGGCCCATAGTATGGGACCGCGTCTGAACTGGCGGAAAAAATGAACAGACTGCACCGGAGTGAAACCACTCCGGTGCAGTCTTGTCTTCGGCGGAGGAGAAAAGATGCGGCAAAAACAAGAAACAACAGGAGCGATTCTGGATCGGGCCATGGAAGCGGGCGATGGCATTTTGCGGCTGGCGCCCGCCTGGGTGCCGCGCGTGTTTTGCCGCCCCGGCCGCCGTTTGCGCCTGCATCCGCAGGATTACTACGTCCTCGGGCTGCGGCGCGGCGCCATCGACGAGCGCTGGCTGGCTTCGACCACACGCGCGGACAACGGCCCCGGGACGCCGGAAGACGAGGGGATGAGTTACGTGGTGGACGAGCGCGGGCATCGCGTTTTGCTGGCCGAGGCCGTCGCGCGCTTCGGCGCGGCGCTGATCGGGGCGGAGACGTACACGCGATACGGCGAGTGGCCGATCTTTGCCAAATTCTTTGACAACCTCGGCCCGCTGCCGCACCACATCCACCTGGATGAGCAGGCCGCCGCCCGGATCCAGGCGCGCCCCAAACCCGAGATGTATTTTTTCCCGTCGCAAATGAACAACCACGGCGGCGAGTTCCCCCTGACCTATTTCGGCCTGCTGCCGGGCACGACGCGCGAGCAGGTCCTGTCGTCTTTGCGCGCGTTCGGCCGGGGGGACAACGGCATCACCGCACTCTCACAGGCCTATCGGCTGGTGTTGGACACCGGCTGGGATGTGCCGCCGGGCGTGCTCCACGCGCCGGGCAGCTTGTGCACATACGAACCGCAATTGGCCTCGGATGTGCTGTCGATGTTCCAGTCAGTGTTGTGGGGCGACCATGTGGTGGATGAATCTCTCCTGTGGAAGGATGTGCCGCCGGCGCAACACGGCAACCATGAGGCGCTGGTAGATTTGCTCGATTGGGAGAAAAATGTCGATCCCGATTTTTACCGCCACCGCTTCATGGCCCCTTTGCCCGTGCGCCCGGAAGCGGAAATGGCGGCGCAGGGGTTTGGCGAAGAATGGATTGGTTATCGTTGCCCGCAGGTGGCGGCCAAGCGCCTGACCTTGTCGCCGGGGGCCTGTGCGACGCTGCGCGAGCCGGTCGCTTTCGGCCTGATCGCGATCCAGGGGCGCGGGCGCGTCGGCAACCAGACGGTGGAGACGCCGACCTTGATCCGCTATGGCGCCGACACCCGCGACGAGTTTTTTGTTTCCGCCGATGCCGCCGCCCGCGGGGTCGCGCTGGTCAACACGTCCGACTGCGAGCCGCTGGTGCTGCTCAGCCATATGGCGGGGCATCCGCATTTGCCCGCCTGATATGAATCGTCTAAAATAGAACGGCATGCAACCGGAGAAAGACACCAAAAACGCCGCCCCCGACCTGCCCCGCGCGCAAGCGCTGGTGGCGGCCGCGCGCGCGGCGCGGGACCGCGCGTACGCCCCGTATTCCCATTATCCGGTGGGCGCGGCGGTGCTGGCTCCCGACGGTCGTATCTTTACTGGCGCCAATGTGGAAAACGCTTCCTATGGCGCCACCATCTGCGCGGAACGCGCCGCGGCCGTGCAGGCGGTCAGCGCCGGCGTGCGCCGCTTTACCGCCGTCGCGGTGATCAGCCGCGAGCAGATTCCCTGCCTGCCCTGCGGCATCTGCCGTCAATTTCTGGCGGAGTTTTGCGATCCGGACGTGCCGATCGCGGCCTGCCGCGCGGACGGGACATACGAAATCCACCGCTTGGGCGCGCTGATGCCTCACACTTTTACATTTTCATTAGGAGGAGAAAGAAAAATGACAAAGAAAATCGGCTTTATCGGCTTGGGCATCATGGGGAAACCCATGGCCAAAAACCTGATCCGCGCGGGGTACACACTGTATGTGTACGACATCGTGCAAGCGGCCGTCGACGAAGTGGCCGCGGCCGGCGCGACGCCCTGTGCCGACATCGGCGAAATCACCGCCGCCTGTGACACCATCGTCACCATGCTGCCCAATTCGCCGCATGTCAAAACCGTCGTCCTGGGCGAAGGCGGCGTCGCCGCGAGCGCCCGCCCCGGTACGCTGATCGTCGATATGAGTTCGATCGCGCCCATGGCGTCACAGGAAATTCAAAAAGAGCTCGACAAAAAAAGCATCCGCATGATCGACGCGCCGGTCAGCGGCGGGGAGCCCAAAGCGATCGACGGTTCCCTGGCGATCATGGTCGGTGGCGAGCAAGCTGATTTTGACGCCGCCAAACCGTTGTTTGACGTCATGGGGTCGAGCGCCGTTCTGGTCGGCCCGATCGGCAGCGGCAA
>CAYZME010000111.1:0-4862 GCA_964479435.1 uncultured Oscillospiraceae bacterium | reverse complement strand
GGTGTTGCGGCGACGCGGGTATAGAGCAAGAAGTACGGATTGCACCGCCGCCTGCCCGCCGCCACCGGCAGCGCGGGGCATGGACACGCGCCACAGATTGCTTGCACGATCACGCCTTTGCGGAACCGTGCGAAATGAAATTTCGCGACCTATTGGGTTCCCAACTGGAAAGTTGGGAACCAGCTAGCAACGCGCACCCGCGCGGGTTGCGACTTGAATTTAAATTTGAAGAAATCTTCTTCCCTTTCGTTTCAATACACGCACCCGCGCGGGGTGCGACGAGAATATTACCGAGGGATGCGTTGCTTATAAAGTTTCAATACACGCACCCGCGCGGGGTGCGACAAAGGCCTCCCCACACGGGGATAAAGGCACGTTGTTTCAATACACGCACCCGCGCGGGGTGCGACTTTGGACTATTTCGGCGTTGACGATTGGGAGGGTATGTTTCAATACACGCACCCGCGCGGGGTGCGACGGTGGGACACACTACAGTACATAGCTAGGGATTGCCCGTTTCAATACACGCACCCGCGCGGGGTGCGACTATGAAGTTTGGTAAATTAGTAAGTAAGGCATTGTTTCAATACACGCACCCGCGCGGGGTGCGACTTTGGATTAGTGGATAGAGCAATCCCGTGGATCGTCGTTTCAATACACGCACCCGCGCGGGGTGCGACATGTCGCGCCCTCACACGGGCGTGCGGATTGAGAGTTTCAATACACGCACCCGCGCGGGGTGCGACACATCAAGTTGTGTAAGAGACATAGATGGAGCACCGTTTCAATACACGCACCCGCGCGGGGTGCGACTTAATTCACCATCAGATAAAGAATAAGGATCTGTTGTTTCAATACACGCACCCGCGCGGGGTGCGACAGTATTGGCGTCTTTATCTACGCCCATTGGGTCATAGTTTCAATACACGCACCCGCGCGGGGTGCGACCACAGCCCTGTACGTAAAGTATGTGATTGGGATGGTGTTTCAATACACGCACCCGCGCGGGGTGCGACCAGGGGTCCACCCCGCAGGTGCGGCGATGTCCGCCGCCGTTTCAATACACGCACCCGCGCGGGGTGCGACGATAGGCACACGGAAACCAAGGACGAAAGGAAAAGTTTCAATACACGCACCCGCGCGGGGTGCGACCGCCTATCATTTTGACCCCTGATAGCATTGGGTAAAAGTGCTGTAAATCGCGAACCTCCTCCAAAAGTTCGTCGAGAGCGCTTGTTCGTTTTTGGTCAACACGCTAAGTAGTTCTTACATAATAGGTTAAGCTCAGCGCGAACCTCCCGGGGTTTTCATGGGTGCTTGGGGTTCGCGCTAGAACTCACAATCTTTGTTCGTATTCATATTAAACTGGATATTCTGCAGAACAAGGCGTTCCGTTCTTGGATTGTATTCTTACACATTATCAAGGGGAAATGCAATTTTATAGTCGCCCCAAATCAAGTCGGGACAGCACTCTTCTTGGGGCAGTATTTTAGCGGTCTGCCTCAATCTTCGGCGTCCTTAGGCTGTTTGCGTATTGACGTCATATGGAATAAGGACCATCATGATTTATGTTCCTATTTCCAATAAAAAGGCGGATAGTCTTCCATATCTCCTCTTATATAACGGGCAAAAAGCATGGCCTGCACATGGGGCACCAATCCTATAGAAATTTTTTCATTCAGAAAAGGATGCTGAATCGTTTCCTGTTTTCTTCTTTGATAGGCCGCCAAAATTTCTTTGCGTGCTTCGTCGGTGAGGTAGCATGCCCCGGATTGGGTTATTTCGAAGTCTGCGTTCCGCACCTGCCGTCTATTGATCAGAGAAAGGACAAGTCGATCGACCATGTAGGGGCGCAGCTCTTCCATGAGATCAAGAGCGAGTCCGGGCCTGCCCGGCCGGTCCGTATGCAGATAGCCGACATCCGGATCCAAACCTACGGTTTCCAGTGCGCTCCTCACATCATGGGCGAGGATGGTGTAGTAAAAAGAAAGCAGCGTATTCGTTGGATCCAAGGGTGGTCTTCTGGATCGCCCTTTAAACTTAAAATGATCTTTTTGGGCAATGATAAGATGGTCAAATAAGGCAAAATATTGCCTCGCTCCGTCTCCCTCAATCCCGCGTATACTGTCCACCGAATCTCGGAACTTTAGGTCTCGAATACTATTCGCGAGATAGTCGACGCCTTCCATTATTTCCCCCGCTATGAGGGGATCGTTCTGTTCTCTTTGTGCACGTAAAAGGATATTTCGACAATTGGTGAGTTTGGCAGCGATACAATTGCGCGCTACGTCCGCCGCTATTTCGGGATTATCTGCTTTACGGTATTGTTCGCGCCTAAGGAGTACATTTCCCGCAACCGGTCCTTGTACTTTGGCGAGAAATCGCCCGCAGTCACTGAGAAAGCTGATACTCACGTCATTGGCGGCACAAGCGCCCATCAAGTCGGGCGTACAACCAACAGATCCGAAGCAGACGATGCTGTCTAAAGCTTGGAGAGGCAATTTTACTTTTGGTCTGCTTTCAATAGAGATGCAGACTGTTTCGCTTTCCTTGGATAAGTAAGCTCCGGGCGTTGTAACATACAAGGTATTCAAAAGTTTTTTCATAGGGAATCACTTGCCTCCGGTTCAAATAATTCACGCATATATAAACTAAGCTTACGCGTAGCGGCGGTCTGTTTGGGCAAACATAAATTGTATTGTGCACAATTGTCACATTTGGATTCGTAGACAGCGGGCGGTGTTTTTCCGGCTCTAAAGAGCAGGTGCATACGCTTTGCCAAGTTCTCCGTTTCTTCACGCAAAGAAGCATCAAAGCTTACGAGGTAACGGCGGCGTGGCTGTCCGTAGAAGATAGCTCCTTCCGGGATTTGACAATTCAACATTTCCTCAAGGCACAGGGCTTGTCCGCAAAGTTGTACCTCGTCGCAGCGGGTCGGCTTCGGTCTACCCCGTTTATATTCAACGGGATAGACCTGCCTTCCCTGTGCTGTTTGATGAAATTCCACGACATCGGCTTGTCCGGTCAATCCGAGTCGGAGCGAGCGGAGGCGGAGTCCTCGTGTGGTCTGCACGTCTCCTCTCGTCTCCTCCTCGCTTTGGTGAACCCGTTCATGAAGATGATTGCCTTCCACGGTTAAGCGATTGTCTTCCCATTGGCACTCGATATGGATCAGTGCCCACTGTCTCTCACAGAAAGACAAACTCTGTAACGCGGAGATTGGCAACAAATCATCTTCTTCATACATGGCGGCTTCCCGGTACTATAAAGCAGCAGAGCACATAGACGCCCTGGGAAAGTCTGTTTTTTGGGATCGGGCTGCGGTTATCGCCCCAGGGGCGGCGCATCTTATCACGCCCTTTCTTCGGGGCTGAGACTTTTTGACGGCAACCTGTTGTGAATGCTTGAAGAATCATCGCCGAATGACCTCCTTATTTTCACGATCAGGAACTTCGATAATTCCATCTTTCATGATGGGCCGATAGAAGAGGGGGGCGGGATTTTTCAGATCCCTGTAGTCCCGATCATAGAACATCCAGCCCAATGCACGGACCCCCTTCAACTCGTCGGGACAAGGCGCTGCCGGCTCGTCGGGCTCGACCAATCGAAAGGCGCACACAAATTCACTATAACCTAAATAAGGTTGCTTGAAAATCGGACCTTTTTTGACGCGCCGCTCAAATATGGCAGCATATTTGGCTTCTTTTTCGTCTTTCCGAACAAGGGGCCTATCCTGCCCTTTCAAAACCAAACCCGACTTTTTGGGTCGCTGATTCGGCTCGATAAAATCGAATTCGCCACGGAGCCGATATTTCACGTCCCGCAACAACAGGACCGTGCGCGACCCGGGATCACTTTCTACATACGGCGTTATCCTATTCGAGGCCATCTCTCGTACTTTATCGCAAGGGATGGATTCCAAACGGATGGGAGACAACACCTGTATTTCCTTGATCCGCCATTCTATGGCGGGTTTCCAAAAAATACAACCGAAAATACCACGGGCGGCGGAAGGCGTAATCACGTCATAACTGACAAGACCAGATGTTTTTTCCGGGCGCGTAAAACAAGCATAAGGCGCCGCCACTTCCAAACAAAAACCTCTCATCAACAGTCCTCTTGTTGTTCCAGTCCTTCAAACTATTTACGCCGCTATATGAAAATAATTGTTTTACACTTCCAAACGCATGGTATCACTATACAACGAAGGGACGACGTACTCCAAAAAGGCCGATTACTTTTATGCGCGTTGACAGCACGCGCTTTTGTATAGGCTTCGTGTAGGGGCAGACGCCAACACAGGAATGAAGGAGGGGGAGGAAAGTTTCTCAAAGGCAGGTGAAATAAGTACGGGGGCAAGGGAAGGGATAATCCCCGATACACACGCTTTTGAGATGGTGCCGGGAGAGGGACTCGAACCCTCATGGTATCGCTACCGCCGGATTTTGAATCCGGTGCGTCTGCCAATTTCGCCATCCCGGCGCGAGCATAACTATACTTGAATATAGGAAGAAAAATCAAACTTTTTTCCAGCGTTATTCGCCAAGAAAGGGAAAGCCCAAAACAAAGGCGAACTCAAAAAAAATTCTCTACTCACCCTGTGATCTTTCGCAATGAAGCGAAGAATCTCAGCCCTCCGCCGCCTGCAACGCCCTTCCGGGTCCACCTGGTTCATTTGATCCGTCCCGTCCATTCTGCCCGCGCCATGTCTGCGCTACCTGAGACGAAGCGCTGTGCGGTGTAGGGGCGCGACTCATCGCGCCCGAGGTGTTTTTATCATTGAGGCCTTGCGTTATACACGTCGACACGCCTACCCACGTTCGTCCATCCCGTCCATTCTGTCCGCGCCATCTGTGCGCTCC
>CAYZME010000110.1:0-4941 GCA_964479435.1 uncultured Oscillospiraceae bacterium | reverse complement strand
GGAGGGCCTGGCAGAAAAAGTGCGGATCCGGATGACCGGCTGCATGGGGATCTGCGATGTGGGGCCGCTCCTGGCGGTGGAGCCCGATGGCGTGCTTTATTGCCGCCTCAAGCCGGACGATATGCGCGCGATTGTACGTCGCCATTTGGTAGAAGGAAAAGTTGTACAAGAGCGTTGTTTTGTGGACGCGCGCAGCGGTCAATTCTTCGAAAAGCAAGCGGATATTCCCTTTTTTAGCAAACAGCATAAAGTCGTGCTCGACAACTGCGGCCGCATCGCCTACGGCGATTTGGATGAGTACATTGCCCATCGCGGTTTTGAAGCCTTGTGCGACGCGGTGCTTGGGAAAAGTCCCGCCTGGGTCATTGAGCAGATCCGCCAATCCGGTTTGCGGGGGCGGGGCGGGGGCGGCTTCCCCACGGGGTTGAAGTGGCAATTGGCCAGGCAAGCAGCCGGTGCCGACAAATATGTCATCTGCAACGCCGACGAAGGCGACCCGGGCGCGTTCATGGATCGGAGCCTCCTGGAGGGGGATCCCTTTTTGGTGATCGAGGGGATGGCCCTCGCCGGATACGCCATCGGCGCCGCGCGCGGGGTGGTTTATGTGCGCGCGGAGTACCCGCTGGCGATCGAACGTTTCGGCCAAGCCATAGAGGCCGCACGGGCGGCGGGGTTATTGGGGGCGGGATTATTCGCGACAGACTTCGGCTTTGATCTGGAAATCCGTATCGGCGCGGGTGCGTTTGTCTGTGGCGAAGAGACCGCGTTGATCCATTCCGTCGAAGGGGGCCGGGGGGAACCGAGGCCCAAACCGCCGTTTCCATCGGACCGCGGGTTATACGGCTGCCCGACCGTGATCAACAACGTCGAGACGTTTGGCAACATCGCCCCGATCTTGCGCTATGGCGCGGATTGGTTTGCCGCCATCGGTACCGAAAAAAGCAAAGGCACCAAAATCTTTGCTCTGGCGGGCGATGTCAACAATACGGGCATCGTCGAAGTGCCGATGGGTATTACCCTGGGCGAGATCCTGTTTGATATCGGCGGCGGAATTCCCCATGGCAAACGCTTCAAGTCCGCGCAAACCGGAGGCCCCTCCGGCGGCTGCCTGACTCGCGCCCATTTGAATACGCCCGTTGATTACCAGTCTCTGGTTGAACTGGGCGCGATCATGGGGTCGGGTGGGCTGATCGCAATGGATGAAGACACCTGTATGGTCGACGTCGCCCGTTTCTTTATGGAATTTGTGCAGGATGAGTCTTGCGGTATGTGTGTGGCGTGTCGGATCGGTACGCGCAGAATGCTGGATATCCTCGAGCGGATCACCAGCGGCCAAGGGCAGGAAGGGGACATCGAGCGCCTGATTGAATTGGGCGAAACCATCCGCGACACCGCCCTGTGCGGTCTGGGACAGACGGCGCCCAATCCGGTTTTGAGTACCATCCGCTTGTTTCGTGAGGAGTACGAGGAGCATATCCGGCAAAAGTACTGCCGCGCGGGAGTTTGTCAGGAGCTGTTTTTATCTCCTTGCGAGAACGCCTGCCCGGCCGGCGTAAATGTGCCCGGCTATCTGGCGTTGATCGCCGCCGGCAAGCCGGTCGATGCCTATCGTCTGATCCGGCAGGACAATCCTTTCCCGGCGATTTGCGGGCGCGTGTGTACGCGCCCGTGCGAGGCCAGATGCCGGCGCGCGCAGGTCGATGAAGCGGTCGCGATCCGTGATTTAAAACGGTATGCCGCCGACGTGGCGATGGCGTTTACGGTGCCGGCTGAGCCGGTCACCAGCCGGCGGAAAGGCAAGGCGGTCGCGGTCATCGGCGCCGGGCCCTCCGGTCTTTCATGCGCTTACTATCTGGGACGCTTGGGCTACGACGTGACGGTGTTTGAGTCAGAAGAGATGGCCGGCGGGATGTTGGCCTGTGGCATCCCCGAATACCGGTTGCCCAAGGCCATCCTGCAACGCGAAATCGCGGGCATCGAACAAGCCGGCGTGCGCTTGCGCCTGGGTGTGGAAATCGGACCGGACTTGGAATTTGACACGTTGCGCACTTTGTTTGACGCGATCTACGTGGCGACCGGAACACAACGGTCACGGCATATCGGGGTGGCGGGGGAAGACTTGCCCGGCGTTCATCACGGTCTGGATTATCTGCGCAACATCAATCGGAATCAGGGCATCCGGCAAAGCGGTACCGTTGCCGTCATCGGCGGCGGCAGCACCGCCATGGATGCCGCACGGGTTGCGTTGCGGCAAGGCGCGCGGGAGGTCCTGGTGCTATACCGGCGCGGGCGCGAGGATATGCCGGCTGACGCTTCTGAGATTCAGGAAGCGTTGGCGGAGGGGATCCGTATTGTGGAATACGTCGAGCCCTTGAGATTTGAGGGCGTTGAACACGTTGAGCGGGTCATCTGCCAGCCCATGGTATGTGAAGGGTTTGACGCGGAAGGGCGGCGGCGTCCGGTTGCCGCGGATTGTCCGCCGGTGGCCTATCCGGTTGACGCGGTCATCCTCGCGGTCAGCCAGTATTCGGATCTGCCGTTTGTCCGGCCGGATGAGGTGGAAGTGACCCGATGGGGCACGTTTATTGTCGATTCGGAGACTTTGCAAACCAGTATGGACGGGGTGTTTGCCGGTGGCGATGTCGTGCGCGGCGCGGATATTGTCATTGCGGCCATCGCCGATGGCAAAAAAGCGGCCGTCTCCATCGATCGTTATTTGGGCGGGGATGGCACTCTCGACAAAGGGGAAACAATCGAGATTCCCAAGCCGGTCTATACGGACGACATCGTTGAACGCGCGCGATTGGAACCGGACGCGCTGGAACCGCACACGCGCGTCCGGAGCTTTGCCGAGGTGCGGCGTGGTTATCGCGCGGTGGAGGCGGTCATCGAGGCAGAGCGTTGTCTACGCTGTGATCTGCGGTAGGAGAGAGGCCATCCATGGTTCATTTAAAGATCAACAATCGCCCATGCGCCGTAGTCGAAGGAACCACCATCCTGGAAGCCGCGCGCGCCAACCAGATTCTGATCCCGACTTTGTGCTACCACCGGGAGCTCACACCCGTCGGATCGTGTCGGATGTGTGTGGTAGAAGTCGAGGGCGCGAAATCTCTGATGGCTGCCTGTACGACCACGGCCACCGAAGGGATGGTCGTCCGCACCAGTACGCCGCGCGTTCGACGCGCCCGCAAAGTCCTGTATGAGCTGATCCTGTCCGATCACCCCGCCGATTGCCTGCATTGTGATCGTGCTGAAGATTGCGAGCTACGCCAATTGGGCGAAGTGGTGCAAATCAAGACATCCCGTTTTGCCGACGAAGGCTCCAAAACCGGGGTCGATCGATCCAATCCCGCCATCGTACGCGACGCTGCCAAATGTATTCTCTGCCGCCGCTGTGTGACAATCTGTCAGGAAGTGCAGGGGGTCGGGGCCATCCAGCCGCAGCAGCGGGGGTTTGCGACCGCCATCGCGCCGGGAGGGGATCTTTTGTTGGGCTCGGCTGTCTGCACGTATTGCGGCCAATGCACGACGGTGTGTCCGACCGACGCTTTGCGCGAGCGCGACGCGACCGAAGCCGTGTGGCAGGTACTGGCCGACCGCGACCGTGTGACGGCGGTTCAGACGGCACCCGCCGTGCGCGCGGCGTTGGGTGAAATGTTCGATTTGCCACCGGGTACACTTGTGACCGGGCGCATGGTCAGCGCCTTGCGCGCGCTGGGATTTGATTATGTTTTTGACACCGATTTTGCCGCGGATCTGACCGTTCTGGAAGAAGGAACGGAATTGCTGGGCCGCCTGGCGGCTGCGTTGGTGGCACAAGGAACGCTGACAGCCGCTGCGTGCGCCGCTTTGCCGCTGCCCACTGATTTGCCGGCGCCGGTATTTCCCATGATCACAAGTTGCAGCCCGGGATGGATCAAATATGTAGAGCACTTTTACCCTGAGCTGATCCCCCATCTGTCGACATGCAAATCTCCTCATATGATGCTGGGCGCGCTGGCAAAAAGCTGGTTTGCCCGCAACCAGGGGCACCCGCCCGGCTCACTGCATCTGACGTCGATCATGCCATGCACGGCCAAGAAATTTGAAATCTCGCGGCCTGAAATGGAAAATGATCACCAGCGAAATGTGGACGAAGTGCTCACCACGCGCGAATTGGGGCGCATGATCCGTGAAGCCGGGATCTGTTTTACCGCCCTCCCCGATGGGCGCTTTGATGAACCGCTGGGCTTGTCGTCCGGGGCGGCGGATCTGTTTGGCACTTCGGGCGGGGTGATGGAAGCGGCGTTGCGCACGGTTTATGCCTTGGTAACGGGCAGGCCGGTACCATTTTCGGGATTGCGTGACAACCCGGTAGCCGGTGCGGAGACGATCAAAACCGCGTCGCTGCCGATGGATCAACCCCTGCCGCAGTGGGTATTCCTGGCCGGAACCGAATTGAAAGTAGCGGTCACTCACGGACTGAGCGGTGCCGCCGTATTGATGGACGAGATCGCGCGCGGTGAAAGCCCTTACCACTTCATTGAAGTGATGGGATGTCCGGGCGGTTGTTTATCTGGCGGCGGTCAGCCCAGATCATCGCACCCGGATGTGCGCCGTCTGCGCATGGAAGCGATTTACCGCGAGGACGAAGGGAAGCCGCTGCGAACCGCACATGAAAACCCGGCCGTGCGCGCCTTGTATGAACAATTTTTGGAGTCTGTCGGCAGCCATCTGTCGCATGAGCTCTTGCACACACACTACACGCCGCGGCAGCGGTATTGAGGCGGGCAGGGGGACGGCACACGTTGTTGTGAATAATTCATTTTCCGGTCTGTTTTCGGCGGTATGGTCCTCGATCACAATCCATAATAAAAGCCCCGCGACCCAAACGCCGCGGGGCTTTTGCTGGCAGGGGAGACGCGATTCGAACACGCAACCGACGGTTTTGGAGACCGTTGC
>CAYZME010000109.1:0-5048 GCA_964479435.1 uncultured Oscillospiraceae bacterium | reverse complement strand
AGAACTCACGAGGTTTGGGGTGTGCAAAAGCGGTGCATCTTTTAACGATTTGATTTGAGCGGTGCATTTTAGCAATAAGTAGTTACTTTGCCAAAGAACCCACCATGAATTGATTATGTTCGATTGATGGTGGGTTTGTTTTGTGGCAGGGCAGCGTTGCAGAGCTTCCGTATATTTATATAGAATCATAGCTCAAATGGATGGTGGATTATTGTCTGCCGGTCAGGCTGATTATTTATCAGAAAGAATTACATTAAAGAGGCAAGATTGTTTACGAATCTGCCAAATCCGCATCTCATTTGAAAAAGGAGGTTCAAATGAAACAGAAGCATCACAACGTCACAGCACTCATTCTTTGCTTTGCATTATTGATTGCATTGTCTGCGTGTGCTGACCGCTACTCAAATGCTAGTGAAAATCCAGAGCCAACGTCACAATTCCGCACCATTTCAACTGTGGATGGTAAAGGAGGGGATTGGTTTTTACATATCGAGGACGCATATGAGTACCCCTTTACACCGATGAACGATCCGGTAGGATGGGAAAAGTACCCGGATGATCGAATGGTAAGGCAAAATCTGCCAGAGACCATCTTGAAAAACATTTCGACGGCTGGCCTAGTAGAAACAGTTTTTAACAATATTTTCTACTCGGATTATGAGTTAGCAGAATATCCATACGAAATGGCACAGACAACTTTTCTCGCGCTCAATAGCGGACCAGAATTGTTGAGTCGTAAAGATGCAGCTGAGCAATTAACGCTCTTCTACTTACAGGTGAACTTGCGTGAATTACTCAAATCGCACGCGTTAAATGACGGCGGCTTCAGTAAGCAAGGGTACATCGAGTATGTTATCGCCAACCCAGATATAGTTGAGAACATGACAACAGATATGAGGCAAGCTTTGATCCTTCGTGTCTATCAAAATGTTTTGATCCAGGATGGGGATGGACGTGGCAGCATGGGGTATATGCCGAGTGCATTGCTGCTGGGGCGCTTGGTCAAGGCGGAGTCGAATGAATTCCGCGATGATTTGCTGACAGACGATGTGATGAATGCCTTTATTGCAAACGGCGACTTGCCTCGTGGAGAGACAGCTCCTACTTATTACAGAGGCGCAATCGATAAGATTGCTGCTTTCTGAGATCTGGGAGGAGTGAAATAAAAACCTAAAAACCGAATCGATCTTTAATTCTAATTAATGTAGTAGCGGTACTGTTGCTGATGGTGGCGCCGGGCTATGAAACCGATATGGATACATCAAAGTCGACATCCATTGGATCACAGGCATCCATGCCGTCAACACCCTCGACCGCGATGGGGATACCCGCGTTACCACACATCGATGAGCTGAATACTTCAGCAGCCGTTCCTTATTCTTATGAATTTATTTTTGCCAAATTGAAGTACAAATGGTTTCGTCACAGATATTATGAGCATCGGGTCTTCGATGATCGTGCCATCCATTTTTACACCCCGTCCAGCGATAATCCTGCGCGCTTCGCTGTTTGAAGGGGCGAACCCAACCTGTTTTATAAGCTCGCAGAGCATGATCTCAGGTTTGGATACGGTAAACTCCGCCATTTGGTCAGGGGTGGTGCCTCCAGCCACCTGCAAATATCTTTGCTTGGCTCTTTCCGCAGAGAGCTTGTCATGATACATTTCCGTAATCAGGAATGCATATTTGAAATGTGCTTTGCGGATGTCTTCGCTGATTTCCGCCGCAGCGACAGACCGCAAGGTGTCGGTGGTCAGTACAAAATAGTCAAGAAGCAAGTTGTCCGGCACTTTCATAGCCTTTTCAAACATGATGTTTGCCGGCTCATCGATGCCGATATAGTTGTCGAGTGATTTACTCATCTTTTCCTTTCCGTCAAGTCCAACCAACAGTGGGAAGGTGATGACCTCCTGCGGAATTTGCCCATAATCAGATTGCAACGCCCGCCCGACAAGCAGGTTGAAAGTCTGATCGGTTCCGCCAACCTCGACATCGGCATTCAAAGCCACCGAGTCATAACCCTGCACCAACGGGTATAAAAGTTCATGCATGGCTATGGGTTGGTTCTGCGCAAGGCGGTTTGAAAAATCATGGCGCTCGAGTATCCTTGCGACCGTGTACTTGGAGCAGAGATTGATGACGTCAGCAAAGTTCATTTTGGAAAGCCATTCCGAGTTGTAAGTGATTTCGGTTTTTTCGGGGTCAAGGATTTTCGTTACCTGCTTGAAATAACTTTCGCCGCTTGCTCTTGTTTCTTCCAATGTGAGAGCAGAGCGAGTCTTGTTTTTTCCAGTCGGGTCGCCAATCATGCCAGTAAAGTCTCCGATGACAAATACAATTCTATGGCCGAGCTCCTGAAACAGTCTCAGTTTCCGCAATACGACCGAGTGTCCGAGGTGCAGGTCGGGCCGGCTCGGGTCCGCACCCAGCTTAATCGTCAGGCGCTTGCCACTACTCAATCTGTCGGTCAAACCATGCTCCGAATATATCTGAACAGCTCCGTCCTTTATCTGTTCAATTCTCTCTGCCTTGTCCATGATTTTTGCTCTCCTTTCAAAAATAAAAAGCGATCCGAAAGTTTTGGCTTTCGGACCGCTATATGTTCGATTTGGATGGATCTCATCCTATTTTCGCATATAGAGCGAAAGCCCGTTTCGATCATTCGATACGAACGAATAGGAGTAAGAGTATGATTTTGTCATCTTTATCTCCTGCACGAGCTTTCCTCCTTGTGAGATTTTGATCAGTCTACCACATAAAAGCAATTATGTCATTTTATCAGCAAGTTGTACTTCCACCAAAGCGCCCACCATCCGACAGTGCTTCCTGTCGTCAAATTAGAGATGAAAAGGGTTTGGAGAAGCCGAAATTTCTGCTACGATGGGCGCAGAAAGCGGGGCGGTGGGGAAATGCGGGATATTAAGGGACATGACACCTTTGTCAGAATCGAACCCCTAAACAAAGGCTGGTCAAGTGATCAGAAGTATGTCATAGAAACCGCGGACGGGCGGCGATTATTGCTTCGTGTTGCCGATATTTCGGAGTATGACCGCAAAAAAGCCGAATTTGAGATGATGCATCGCGTTGCGGCGTTGGGTATACCCATGTCGCAGCCGGTGTACTTTGGCGTTTGCGACGGCGGCAAGAGCGTATATCAACTTCTTTCCTGGATCGACGGTGAGGATGCCGAAGCCGTTCTGCCAAAACTGACAGAAACCGAGCAGTATACACTGGGATTAGAAGCCGGTGAGTTGTTGAAAAAAATGCAGGCGTTGTCCGCGGCGCGGCCATCTTCCGAATGGATGAAAGGGTATGGCGCAAAACTTCTCCGCTACATCCAAAACTATCGCCATTGCGGGTTGACCTTTGAGGGCGACGCGTTGCTGATCGAATACATCACGGAGCGCATTCATTTACTGGATAACCGCCCGACTTGTTTTACACATGATGATTATCACCCTGGAAACATGATCTTAACAACAGATAAAAAGCTGTTTATTATCGACTTCCAGCGATTCAGAAATGTTGAGCCCTATCACGCGATGAGCGGGCTGATATTCAGTGCACAGAAGAGTCCGCATTTTGCATCCGGGCAGATTCATGGTTATTTTCAAGGGGAGCCTCCCGCGGATTTTTGGGAGCTGCTTTCGCTTTACATGGCGGCGATTGCCGTGAATGCCCTACCGTGGTCCATCCCTTTCGGCGCGGACGAAATCGACTTTGCGTATCGGCAAATAGCCGATGTTCTGGCGTGGTTTGATCATATGCAGAATCCTGTTCCGGCGTGGTACCTGCAGGAATGGCAGGCCCTGGGGCTCGCGCAAAGGCCGCAATCATGGTTGACTTGCGATGAAACGGTGCGGCGCTATATCACCGGGCTTGTTGATTTGTTTCTATCCACACTCCTTGACAATCTCGCGGGCGTTTATCTGCATGGTTCGCTGGCAACGGGCAGTTATTTCCCGCCCAAAAGTGATATCGACCTGATTGTCGTTGTGAAACAGCGCATTGAATCCGGCATGGCCCAAGCGCTACATTTGGCCATCGCACAATATGCACAAGCAAGTCCGACCGTGGGCGGTATCGAATTGAGTGTTATATCCGCGAAAACGGCATCGACAGCGCCCTCCGAAATGCCGTATGAACTGCATTACAGCGAAAGTTGGTATCAACGCATACTCGATGACCAGGTCGAATATGGCACGCAGCCAGTGGACCCAGACCTTCAGGCACATGTGCGCTGCGTCAAGAAGCGCGGGATTTGTCTGTATGGTATGCCGATAAACGAAGCATTCGGGGAAGTGAAATGGCAGTCATTTCTGGCGGCGATACGGGAAGATTTTGATTGGATTGCCGAAGGTGAAGACATCTTGGAATCACCATATTATGGCGTGTTGAATATCTGCCGTGTTTTACAGGCGTTGAGAGAAAACAATCCAAAAGAACGAAGTAAACTCGAAGGGGCTGTCTGGGGCTTGAGAAATCTCCCACAGGAGTATCGGCCCCTGATTCGCAAGGCGTTAGCTGCCTATGCATCAAACGCGCCTATTGGTAAAAATGAGCGCAAAACGGGCGGTGTGGATTGGGACAAGGCGACCTTGCTGGCGTTTCGTGATTACGCAAAGGCCGCGAGAGAGAAGGGTAGCCAGCCGGAAGCATGACAAGATCCGCGCGGCAGGCACTCACCAGGTGAAAAAACGCACGGCACAATGAGCAAGGAGGGCAAGTGGTGTGAAAACGATGATTGCGATCCAGCATACACAGGCTGCGCACCATACAAACGGTATGGTCGGCTCGTGGACGGATTGGGAGCTCACAGACAAAGGCCAAGAATATGCCGAAAACATCGGCAAACGGTTGGCAGCTGAACTGTCCGGCAAGTGTGTCAAAATATACTGCTCCGATTTGGCGAGGACCAAACAGACGGCTGAACCGTTATCGCGTGAGCTGGGGCTGCCTGTGGAGTACCGTATGGAACTTCGTGAACAAAATCTTGGTGAAGCCTGTGGTCAAACCCGCCAGTGGATGCGCGCGCACCAAATGCCGGTG
>CAYZME010000108.1:0-5049 GCA_964479435.1 uncultured Oscillospiraceae bacterium | reverse complement strand
GAAGTCCTTTGTGAACAACTGGCTGGCCCTGCCGTACTCGCTGGAAGATTTGGGAGCGGACGTTATCACGCTGACCAGCATCGAGCGGAGCAAGGCGGTTCGCTACTACAAGAACATCGTGCCGAACCGGGTCAAGGCATTGACGGTTGGTGCGGACGTTCAACTGGATCGCATTTACTGGACGGTGATCGGATGGAACACCTACCAAGACGAGGACGGCAATCACAAGGTCGAATCGTGGGTGATTTCATGGGGCCAGTCGCCCGACTTCGCCAGCTACGACCGGGACGTTCTCATGCGGGAATACAACCGCGAGGATGGCGTCAAGATGATCGTGGTCTGCGGCGGTATGGATGGCCGCTATCGCGGGGCCGATGTCAAAGAATACTGCGCCACGCAAAAGAGGATGGCCGTTGTCTATGGCGAGCAGAGCATCCGGCACACCACGGCGACCAACGCCTTGCCATTCCGCGCCACGCATATTGATCGGGACAGCAAGGGAAAAGCCCTCGTCAATTCGCGGGTGGGCTATCGCATCAATACCGTGTACTGGAAGCAATGGCTGTACCAGCGCATGAACCTGATCGGGGACAAGATCATTCACCATCTGCCATCCGACGATAACAAGGACACGAAGCAGTATATCCGGCACATCTCATCGGAGGTGGAAGTCACCGAGCGCATGAAAGGCTCCACGCAGACGAAGCGGGTATGGAAGGTGCGCCCCGGATACTCGGAGAACCATTGGCTGGATGCCACGGTGTACGGATCGGCCATCGCATCCATCAAAGGAATCTTCGGCATGTCCCCGGATGGCCCGATTCTCGGCGAAGTGAAAACGGCAGAAGCGAAACCGGAACAAGCGGCAGTCAAGCGACGGCCATCGTTCATTGAAAGGAGACCGATACGATGAAGCGACCAAGCAACCGAATGGCGACCAATCGCCAAACCCGGATCGAAGCGACGAAGGAAACGCGGGAGGAACATCGCCGCAACGCATGGCGAGGCGCGGCGGTGGATATGAACACCGGGCGATGCCCAAACTGCGGGAGTACCCGGAACAAGATCGAGAAGACCTATCCGGCCATCCCGATTGAGGGGGGCGCGGTGATCAAGCGGCTTCACGACTGCGCCAACTGCCCTACCCGGTTTGCCACCCAGCAGGAAATACCATCCCATGATCTGAATTATTATCGGCGGGATGCTGAATAATGGGGTTGGATTTATTGGGGGGTTAACCCCTATATTGCGCGAACGCCCTTATGTATTAAATCTTAAATCCAAGAGTATATATATATAATATATATAGGGCGTTCGCGGGGGTAGGGGATAACCCCCCCATCAAGAATCTATGTATCTTCCATGACCGCAACGCCATAACTTTTGAAACGCATACGCGAAAATGAAATAGTTGGGGGGGTTAACCCATTTTCAAAAAAAGGTTAACCCCCCCCCTGAAACGGCCCGCCGACGAGAAGCCCGAAATGAAAAACGACCAGATTCGCCCCTGCCGCGTTTTGCCCCCTCCCCGCCCCGGTTCTATGGGTTCATCCCTTCGGATCGTTCTGGGGCGATCCTGACGGGCGCAATCGGCCCCCGGACGCAGAATGTCCCCCTGCGGGTTGCGGCCCCATCCCCGAACAGCGTACAAGGTCAGGCATGGCAGAAGTACTCACAAGCGCGGAGATCAATGCGGCCATCAGCGAGATCATGACGGACGGGCAGGAAGTCACCGTGGGGGACCGCACCTACAAGGCCGCGAATCTGGGCGACCTTCAAAAACTGCTCCAAGAGGTTTCCGCCGCCGAGAGGCAGAAGGCGGGAACCATGTTCGTGCGGGCCGGATTCGGGCGGGTATCGTGAGCCGACTATCCGGCATCTTGGAAGTGATTGCCCCCGGACGGCTGGAGCGCAGAGCCAAGGCGCAGGAAACGATGGCGCGGGCCGATGCGATCCGTCGCATGACCGACCTAGCAGAGAAGGAATACCTCGCCAAGCGGGCATCGTTCAAGGCATCCGAAACCAACCGCCTCAATTCACATTGGAGCACATGGCGCGGGGACATCAACACCATCCTCCGCTCCGAACTCCGAACCCTCCGCAACCGCTCCCGCTGGCTGACCTACAACAATCCCCATGCCGGATCGGCCCTCTCCACGATGATCAACTACGTCATCGGCACCGGGATGATGCCGCAGGCGGCGGTGCGCCAAGTCCTGTCCGTCACCATCGACGGGAAGAAGCGCAACGAGATCGTGGAGATGTCCAACTGGAACGACTACATGGACGACCTGTTCGAGCTATGGGCGCAGAACGTGGATATGAACTGCACGGCTGACGATCCATGCACTTTCCAAGCTCAACAGGCGATGGTATTGCGGCGGTGGTTCGAGGACGGTGAATGCTTCATCCGCACCCGCGCCGTCAAGAGTTGGGAGGTGATCCCGTTCGCCTCCGAAATCCTGCTCCCCGAATGGCTGGACGAATCCATCACCGAATACAACGGCAACGATGTTTTCATGGGCATCGAGATTGACAAGTTCGGGCGCAAGCTCGCCTACCATTTCATGTCGGCAGACGGTGACGGAACTCTCACAGCAGGACGGAAAACGGTTCGGGTTCCCGCCTCCGACATGATTCATCTTTACGTGCGGCACCAGCCCCGGCAGTTGCGGGGCGTTCCACCGCTAGTCGCTTCCATGGATCGGTTCTTCCATCTTGACGAGTACAGCGAATACGAATTGATCGGCGCGAAGATCGCCGCCTGCTTCGGCGCGTTCATCACCACGCCAGCCGGGGACGCTGGCGATGTGACTACGCTAGGAAACAAGACGGATGTCACCGATGCGGACGGCAACGTGCTGACCACGGTGGAGCCGGGCATCATCGGGAAACTGCCTCCGGGGTATGGTGTCCAGTTCGCCCAGCCGCAGAAACCCGGCGCGACGTTCGGGATGTTCACCGAGTACCATCAGCGGGCAATCGCGGCAGGCGTGGAGTTCGGGCTGTCCTACGAATCCATGACGCGGGATACCAGCAAATCATCTTTCTCGGGCGGCAGGCTTTCGCAACTGATGGATTTCCAGACGTTCCGCTCAATCCAAACCCTGATCGGTTCGCAGTATGTTCGCATCATGTACAACCGCCTGCTGGATGCGGCGGTGTCGAGCGCGGCGGTATCCGCACCCGGCTACTTCATGCCATCGCCCGGACGGAAGTTCTGGCAACGGATGGAAGTGCTGACGAGCGGCTGGCCGTGGGGAATCAATCCGTTGCAGGAAGTGAACGCCTCCCGCGAATCCATGAAGGCGGGAATCACTACGCTGGCCGACGAATGCTCTTACCTTGGCAGAAGCTGGAAACAGCAACTCCGGTTGAAGCACAAGATTGATCAGGAATGCAGGCGTCTGAATATCACCCTTTCATCGGACGCCGCGACCGGCGAACTGCCCCAGACGCAGAATGTCCCCGACGCCGTTGACGAAGAAACCCCTGCGGAGCAACCTGCCAGCGTATGAAACTGAGTAAGCGATTCATCCAGTCCGCCGAGAGCCGTTTTCATGGTATGGATAACGTGACCATCGAGGAACGCGAAGGCGTTGCGGCGGTTGTGCGGGAGAATGATCCGGCCCGCCGTTTCATTTCAACCGCCATCGAAGTCACGCGGGAAGCCGAATCCGGCGACACCATTGACCTGTCCTTTTCCAGCGAAAACCCCGTCAAGGTCTGGGGTGAGGATGAAGTGCTTTCCCATCACACGGATGATGTTGACCTTTCCCCGATCCGCGAAGTCGGCGCGATCCTGAAAAACCACGATCCGACCAAGATCGTCGGAGCGCCCGAAAAGGTATGGATTGACGAAGCCTCCCGCAAGGGCCGTGCTACGATTCGTTGGGGAACCACGAAGACGGCGCAAGAGGCAAAGCATGAGGTCGTGGTGGACAAGACCCTGCGTGGCGTGTCCGTTGGCTACCGAGTGTCCGAGTGGGTCTATCTGAAAGATGCCACGCAGAAGTATCGAGAAATCAGCGGCCCCGCATGGGTCGCGGCCAAGTGGTCCGTACTGGAGGCGTCCCTGACGCCCATCCCCGCTGACCCGGCTGTGGGCGTTAAAAGAAACCAACAGGAGAACAGAAACATGAAGACCCAAGAACAGATTGAAGCCGAGCGCATCGCCAAGGAGCAGGCCGAGAAGGAAGCCCGCGAGGCCAAGGCCAAAGAGAAGGCCGATCGCGAAGCCAAGGAAAAGGCCGACCGCGAGAAGGCCGATGCGGAAGCCCGCGAGAAGGCCCAACGCGAAGCCGACGAGAAGCGCGAGCGCGAAGCCAAGGAGAACGCGGAGACCGAGCGTTGCGCGGCCATCACAGAAATCTGCACCAAGCACGGTGTCGATCCCCTTCCCCATATCCGTTCCGGCAAGCCGCTGGCCGATGTGTACCGCTCCATTCTGGATGAATCCGGCCCTGGCCGAGAATCCGGTTTGCGCGTCACGCGCGATGGGCGCGACTCGTTCCGCCAAGCCGCCATCGAAGGTCTGATGATCCGTTCCGGCGCGATGCCACTGACCGATGCCAAGCACGGCGGCGACACGATGGCCGGGTTCTCCCTGCTGGAAATGGCGCGTGAATCCCTGCGGCGTTGCGGTTTGAGCGACAAGGGCGACAAACTCTCCGTCGCCGCCCGCGCCCTCGCTGGCCCCCGGATGGACGCCGCCCAGCTTCGCGCCTTCGCTACGAGCGGCGACATCGCCGTTGGCACTTCCGACTTCCCGCTCCTGCTCGCGGCCCTCGCTGGCAAGACACTGGATCAGGAGTACGCGGACGCCCCGACTCACTACCGTCAATGGTGCGCCATCGGCAACGTCCCTGACTTCAAGGATGTGACCCGCGTGGAAATCTCGGAGATCGGGGAACTGTCCCGCATCCCCGAACTGTCCCCCTATCCGCAGGCGAAGTTTGCCGAGCGGCAGGAAAAGAATCGGGTCTATACTTACGGGAAGAAGTACGGCATTTCCCGGCAGGCCATCATCAATGACGATCTGGACGGCTT
>CAYZME010000107.1:0-5159 GCA_964479435.1 uncultured Oscillospiraceae bacterium | reverse complement strand
AAATAAGGCATGTAGGTGACAAACTGGACGGTCTTTTTGAATTTGAGATTCAGCGTCGCATTGAGCGCAAGCGCCAGGACGATGGGGATCGGGAACCCCGCCAACAATTGGTACACGCTGATGCCCAACGTGTTTTTGATCAGCATCCAGAACTCTTTGAATTCGAAGAACCGCTTGAAATTCTCGAATCCGATCCATGGACTGCCCCAAATCCCCTCTCTGATCTGGAAGTTTTTGAGCGCCAACTGGACACCGTACATGGGTCCATATTTGAAGATCAAAAGCCAAATCACGGGTAGCGCGACAATAATGTACAACTGCCAATTGCGCCGCGCGCGCCTGAGCGTTCGCGAAAAGTTGGATTGCGTGCTCACTTCTCTTCCTCCCTCCGATGATTCTTGTTCATGGTTTCGCGTCTGGTCATACGTGGATCTTCCTTCCCTTCTCGTCCGGTATACCCGTCTTACGGCGGAAATACGTATTGACAACATCCCTCCACTCACACGCGTCTTGGAACTGGGTCTGCAAGCGTTCCGCGACCGGTTCGTAGGCTTCGGGGTGCAATGTCCCTTGCAGGGCCTCCCAGGCCCGGATCATCTCTTCCACCTCCTGGACGCCCTCAAAATGGGTGTCGTAGATGTGTTGGATCAGAGTGGTTCCGGAGCGGAGGCGATGGGTATACGGTACCCGGTGAAAAAACAACAGCAGCTCTTCGGGGCAAGTCGCCAGGTCATCGTACAGGGCGGCGACCGGCGCGCTATATTGGGCGGTATAAGCGGTCCCGCCCGGGGCGCGGGTGCGATCCACCCCGATGGCGAGGTTGTCCGCGCGGTGGTATGTCCCCCAGTACGCGTACTCGTACCCGTCCACATTGGGCCCATAGTGATGGGAGGGGTTGCACATCCAGCCGATTCCCAGCGGCGCGTTGTATTTCTCATAGATCACGCGCGAGCGCATCAGCATCTCATAGACCGTCGCGTATACGGTCGGATCCTCGCCCAGTGTCAAATGGATCCATTCTTTGGCGATGTCCGCGGCGGTCAGCGACGGATCCCAGCACAGGCGCGCGTACCCGTACAAGTTGGCCTGGGCCAGCGTATGTCCGGTCCAGTTGCGGTCCAGCCCGACGTTGACAACGCCGGCGATGCCTTCGATGGTGCCATTGCCTAACATGGCCTCGATCGTTCCGGGGCAATCCGGGTTCTGGGGGTCAAAATCGATGACTTCTTTCCACAAAGGCACCAGATAGCACAGGTGTTTTTGCTGCCCGGTGTATTCCTGGGTGATCTGCAGCTCCATCACCTCGCGCGTTTGGCGCATCGCGCCAAACAACGTCGAGACCGGCTCGCGGATTTGGAAATCGACCGGCCCGTTTTTGATCTGCAACAAAACATTGGCGTCGAACTGGCCGTCGAGGGGCACAAAGTTTTCAAAAGCCGCCTTGGGCCGGTCCGTCACGGTATCGCGCCAATCCTGCATGCAGTTATAAACAAAACAGCGCCAGATCACGATGGCGCCATGCGGAGCCAGCGCCCGCGCGATGGTGTTGGCGCCGTCCGCGTGGGTGCGGCCATCCGCGGTCGGCCCGGGCAGAAACTCCGAATCGGCCTTGACCAGGAAACCGCGCAAGTCGGGGATGTGCTGATAAACCAAATCGGTCTGGCGCGCCCAGAAGCGGATCACGTCGGGGTCCAGCGGATCGGCTGTTTTCAACCCGCCGATTTGGATCGGGCTGGTGAAATTGACACACAACATCAGGCGGACGCCATACCCGCGAAACACATCGGCCAGACGCGCGACGTCGGGCAGGTGGTCTTCCGTGATCAGGCGGACGGACTCACCGCGCACATTGACGTTGTTGATGCTGATCGTATTGATACCGACCGAGGCCAGCAGTCGCGCGTAATCGGCGGCGCGCGTGAGATCCGCAATCAGGCGGTTGTCATCAAAAAAGACCGAACGACCCGCGTAACCACGCTCAATCGAACCGTCCATATTGTCCCAGTGGTTGATCATGCGGAGTGGAGATCCCGGGTTTTCAAACACATCGACCCCGGTCAGCGAAGCGCCTTCCCCCACCAGGCGGATCACGCGAAACGCGCCGTACAAAAGGCCGGCCGCGTCCGCGGCGACGACGAAAAGACTGGCCGTGCTTTCATCCCAGCGCACGCGGTATCCTTCGGCGGCGATGGCCGCCGTCTCGCCGGCGTCCCAACCCGAAGGGAGCGTCGCGTCGCCCGACAGATCGCACAGGACGACCTCCGAACCCGCCAGATCGCCCCCGTGGACGACCTCCGGCTGTATGCCGGTCACACGCCGGCCCAAGTCCGACAGTTCGCGCACAGCGGTTTCCGCCAGGCGCCCGCTCGCGTACACACGATAACGCCCCAACACGGCGGCGACACGCGTGTCCAACCGCTCCGGAATACGCTTTTGCAACCAGCAATCGTATTGGGAAAATACGCCCGGCCCGGCGGGGGTTTGGGAATCTTTCATGTGCGTTTTCCTCCTCGATCCGCGTCGCTACCCTGTCGGCCGCGTTTCCACACGTGCAAGCTGTTGTCAGTATGTTCAAAAACCAAATACATTCGCAAGTGCTTGTGTGGCATTTGTACGCTATTATAATCCACTTCAACAAAAAAAATCAGTCACAAGTCAAAAAAACTATATACAAGAACGAACCAGGAATCAACCGCCCAAGAGGGGTTTTTCACAAAACAAATTCAGGTATATCCGCTCTGTGTTCGGTGTCATCCCTGTCAATGTGCATAAAATATCTCGTGTGGACAATCGTATTTTAGCGCAATTGCTGCAATAGTGACCATGGAATTTCTGAAGATCTTTTGTAATAATTAAAGAAAGCATGGAGAGATTCATCCGATTTTCGCTCCCATGGCTCGGAAAGACCGACCCATAAAAAGATAAGTAGCTATCTACAACCATATAAAGGGAACGAGGTGGATCGATGGACATCAACCAATGGCTCCTGAACCTGGATACCGCCCACGCCGACCCGCGGATTCATGCCGTCCTTTCGGCTGCCGATCCGGGCGTTTGGGAAATCCGTGAAAGTGTCGCCCTCCATTGCGAAATCGTGCAAGTCGTCCAAGGCCACGTGAGCTACCGCATCAACGGCATGCATTATATCGTAGCCGCCGGGGAAATGCTGGTGATCCCCGCCGGCTCTTTGCGTGGGGCGGGCAGTGAACCCTCCGTACCAACCGCCTGTCATGTCATCTGCGCCCATTTCCCCGATGCCGGCGGCGATGAGATCCGCCTGCCGGCCCCCGCCATGGCGCGTACCGGTTTGGATGAAACCTTGCTGCGGCTGTATTCCGAACTGGACCTGGAGTGGGCGCGGCGGATCCCCGGATTCATGCTCAAGTGCCGCGCGCTGCTGCTGCTGATTTTGCACCGGTACGTGACCCTGCTGATCCACCGGCAGGCTGGTGGGGTTTTGGACCCCCGCGTCAAAGAAGCGATCGCCTACATCGTCCGCCATTACTCCCAGCCGCTCCGCTTGTCCGATCTGGCCGCGCGCGCCGGTCTCAACCCGGTCTATTTTGGCGCCCTCTTTAAGAACTCGGTCGGATTGTCGGCCAAGGCGTATATCAATCACGTCCGCATCAACAACGCCGAGACGCTGATCGCCGGTGGGGTGGCGATCGAAGAAGCGGCCCGACGGACGGGATTTGACGATGTCTTTTACTTCAGCAAAGTCTATAAAAGGCTGCGCGGCTACCCCCCCTCCCACACGCGCTCCCGTCAATCGCTGTCGTCGACAGATACCCCGGAAGAGCCCCTATGAATCCTCCCTTTACCTTGACGCGTTTGCGGGTGGCTGTTACGCTCATACCGACAGATACGACCCCGCGGAAAACGTCGCCCGGGCCGGCGCGAAAGCGCGCGGGCGGGGTGTGCCGTCTATTTTTTTGTAAGACTTGTCCGAACAGGAGATCACAATGGAAAGAGATCACGAGTCCCCGGCCACGTCCCCTCCGCCCGCGCGAAAAACACCCCTGTATGACTCGCATGTCGCCCATGGCGGGCGCATGGTCGATTATGCCGGCTGGCTTTTGCCGATCCAGTTTACAGGCCTGGTAGCCGAGCATCAGGCCGTGCGCTCGAGCGCCGGCCTGTTCGATGTATCCCACATGGGCGAAATCCTGCTCACGGGCGCGGACGCTTTGACATTCGCGGATCGCGTCGTGACGGCGCGCGTCGATACCTTGCAGCCGGGGCAGATCGCTTATTCACCGCTGTGTGCCCCCGACGGCGGCACGCTCGACGACGTGCTGGTGTATCATCTCGAGCCGGGATCGGTCTTGTTGGTGGTCAACGCGGCCAATCGCTACAACGACGTCGTCTGGCTGCAGTCTCTCACGGGGCCCGACGCCCCCACGGAGACCCGAGGGCTGGATGTCACAATCCGTGACACCTCCGACACGTGGGGGTTGATCGCGCTGCAGGGCCCCTACGCGGCGGCGCTGTTGCGCGCGGTGGTCAACGAAAAGACGGGAGCAACGCTACAATCCCTGGTTTATTACCGTTTCGTCCGCGACCTGCCTGTCGCGGACGTCCTCTGCCTGGTCTCGCGAACCGGCTATACCGGCGAAGACGGGTTCGAAATCATGGTGCCGTCGGCCGCGCTCGTGGCCGTCTGGGACGCGTTGCTCGCGGCCCGCGTCCCGTCGGAGAGCGGCGCGCCCATCGGCGCTACCTTATGCGGCCTGGGCTGCCGCGACACGCTGCGGTTTGAGGCCGGTATGCCTTTGTATGGTAACGAATTGGCCCGGGATATCACGCCTCTGGAGGCCGGATTGGCGCGTTTTGTCGTGTTGGACAAACCTGCTTTTATCGGCAAACACGCGCTGGCCGTCCAAAAAGAACGCGGGGTTCCCCGCAAACTGATCGGATTCGAATTGTTGGACCGCGGCATCGCGCGGCACGGATATCCGGTATTCGCGCCTGATATCGAGGACCCGGTCGGGGTGGTTACCACCGGCTATCACGCCCCCACACTGGGATTGTCGGTCGGCACCGCTTTGTTGCGCACGGACGCTGCGCAGCAAGAGGGGCTGACCGTTGAAATCCGTGGCAAACGGGTCCCTGTAGCCGTGCGCTCGCGATTTTTTTACAAGAGAGAGAGGAAAGAAACA
>CAYZME010000106.1:371-5327 GCA_964479435.1 uncultured Oscillospiraceae bacterium | reverse complement strand
CGGACATCGTGCAAAGCATGCAGCCGGCAGAGATCGTGACCCTGATGCGGGAAAGCGGCGCCCTGTATATGGACGACGTCCCCAAGCCCCTGCACCCGGATTTTGACCCGCAAACCCACCACCGGCCGATCGGCTACGTCCTCATCGACGCCTGCCAGACCGAGCCGTACCTCGCTGGCATCCACGCGCAGTTGCGGGAAAACGCGATCCAGGCCGTTTCCGCGGCGCGTCTGCTGGCACACGCGGCAGGCCGCGCGATCCCGGTTTTATGCCTGCCCGACGACCGCCCGTCTTCGATCCAGGCCTTGCGCATCGCCATCGAGGGGACCGATGTGCGGATCTCGATTTTGAAAGGCGTCTATCCGCTCGGCGGCGAACGCACCCTGGTGCGCGCGGCCCTGGGCCTGGAAATCCCCGCCCGCGGGCGCGCGGTCGATGTCGGCGCGCTGGTGGTCCCGGCGACCACCGCTTTTGCCCTGCACGACGCGGCCAAGGCGGGGATGCCCATCCTGCGCCGCCTCGTCACCGTCAGCGGCCGGGTCGGCGACCCGCAAAACGTCTGGGCTCCGCTGGGCACACCGATCGGCGAATTGATCGCGTTCTGCGGCGGCCGGCTGGATTTGTCCGACCGCCTGATCGCCGGCGGCCCGATGACCGGGCGCGAAGCCCCCGACGACGAGATGCCGGTCACGGCCACCACGGCCGCGGTCCTGGCGCTGCCGGCGACCGCCGACCCCGAAACGGTCTGTATCCGCTGCGGCGCTTGTGTGCGCGCCTGCCCCGAGCGTCTGCTGCCCTTTGCGATTGACGCCGCCATCGCGCGCCGGGATGCGCGGCAATTGCGCCGCACCCATCCGGAAATCTGCACCGGTTGCGGCGCCTGCTCTTATGTTTGTCCGGCCAAACGACAACTGGCCCCGCGCATCCGCGCGGCGGCGGGAGGCGTAGGATGAAGCGGCTGACACGCAGCGAAGCGGCGGTCGTGCCCGCCGCGTTTCCCCATATCACACGCGACTGGCAGACCGCGAGCCTGATGCGGGATGTCTGGATCGCCCTGTTGCCGGTCGTCACCGGCGCCATCTGGAAGCACGGCGGTCAAGCCGCCCGGCTGCTGGCGCTCTCTGTCCTGACCTGTGTGGCGGCCGAGTTCTTGTATCAGCTGGCCACGCGGCGTCCGCAGACGATCGGCGACGGCAGCGCGGTCGTGACCGGCCTGGTGATGGCCCTGACGTTGCCGGCGTCCACCCCGCCGCTCGCGGTCATCGGCGGCGCGGCCGCGGCGATCGGGCTGGTCAAACTTCTCTCCGGCGGCCTGGGCAAAAATCTGCTCAATCCCGCCCTGGCTGGCCATATGCTGATTATGCTGATCTGGGGGGCCGCCCAACGCGTGATAACTCCTGCCGCGCCCGGCAGCTGGGTGGATCTTTTGCTGCGGGGCGGCGCCGACCCGGCCGCGCCCATCGGCGCGGTTTCCGCCCTCCTCGTCCTCGCCGGCGCCGTGTATCTGTACGTGCGCCGCGTCATCACCTGGAGCGCCTCCCTGGCGTTTATCTGGACGGCGACCGCCGTGTATTGGATGTTTGGCGCCTCGCCGCTGTGGACGGCCGGGGCTATCCGGTTCGCAGCCGGCGACCTCGTGATGCTGGCGGGTTTCTTTATCGTGACAGACCCCGTCACCTCCCCTGCCACCCGCGGCGGCCGCGTGCTGGCCGGCGCGTTGGCCGGCGCGCTGGGGGTGACTCTGCAGCTATGGGGCGGCCGCCCGGACGGCCTGCTGGGGGCGATTCTGGTCGTCAACGTCCTGGCCCCGCTGATCGAACGATGCACCTGGCCGCGCCCCAGCGGAATCGGAGGAATACGACATGCGAAGCAAGGGTAGACAGATTCTCAACCTGGCGCTGATGCTCCTGATCTCGCTGGGGCTTTTGCTGGGAATGGAGGCCATCGCCGGCCTGCGTGTCCGCCGCGTCGAACAGGAGCGGCGCCGGCAGGATTTGCACGCGTTGCTGCCGGCCGATACCTATCTGTCCCTGGCGGTCGATGCCACGGATCCCCTTGCCGCGAAAATAGAGGAAGTGTACCAGGCGCGGGACAAAAACGGGGCCGTCAGCGGCTATCTGATCGCGGCCCGCGCCACTGGGTACGCGGGCGACCTGGTCGTGCGCGTCGCCTTTCATGCCGACACCGGCTCCATCGCCGGCGTGCGTTTGTTGGAGCATCAAGAAACCGCGGCCTCGGGCGCTCAGGCGGCGCTGCCCTTTTTCACCTCACGCTTTATCGGCAAGATACCGCCTTTGTTTCTGACCGGTGAACAACCCGAGCCCGAGCCCGAACCGCGCGTTTTGCGCGATGGGACATACGGGGCGCGGGCCGACCACAGCAATGAGGACGGATATCGCTATACCTTTACGATGGAGGTCGAGGCCGGCCTCATCCGCGACGCCCGCTGGGACGGCGAATCAGAGGACGGCGCCGCTTCGTTGCGCCAGGCATCGGCCAACGGGGAAGTGCCGGCCGGAGACGGCGCCCTGCCCTGGCATGAACAGGCGATCGCGCTGGAATCGGTCTTGCTGCAGGTACAAGACCCGGTCTTGATTCGGGTCCGGGCCGACGGCGGCGTCGACGGCGCGCCGGGGATCACCATGCCCGTCGCCGACTTGCTGGCGCTGGCGGAAATCTGCGCCCGCCGGGCATCGGCACCCTCAACGCTGGGCGGGACGCCGCAAGATGGGCTGTATCGCGCCGACGCGGACGCGGAGGCCCGGGAGTCCGGCTATCGCGATTATGTCGAAATCCGGGTGGAGCAGCAGCGCGTGACCGCCATTGTCTGGGACGCGGAGCGGGAGGACGGCAGTCTACGGTCCCGCAGCGAAGAAGACAGCAGCACACCCGCCGGCGACCTCGCCTGGGGGGAGCAGGCGGCGCGCGTGGCCGCGTTCCTGTTGGCGCGCCAGGACCCCACCCTCATCGAAACGCAAGCGGACGGGACCAGCGATGAGATCGACGGGGTGACCCTTCCGATCGGTACCTGCCTGGAGCTGATGCGCGCCTGCCTGTTGCAGGCCGGTATGTACCCGGCCACCGTGCCGGCCCCCTGGCAGCCGGATACGAGCCGCCAGGTGGACGCGGTCGCGGGCGCGACCCTCACTTCACGCGCGGTGGTCGAAGCGATCAATTCCGGCTTCGCCTATTGGGATGGGCTGGTAAACGCGTCGCCCGCGGAAACCGATTCCAAATGAGTGGAGAGGAGCCGACCCGTATGGATCTGATACAGAGCAACCAGCCAACGCCACACGCGGCCGGCGCGCAAGAGCCGGTACGGTTGTTGCCGGGTGGTTTGACGACCCTCGCGCTGGCCTATCCCGCCGTGATGGCTACGGTCAACGCGCGGATGGCGTTGGCGGCAAGCCTCCTCGCCCTGACAGTTCCGCTCCTGGTCTGGGCTTCTTTGTCCGGGCTACGCACACTACCGCGCCTGCGGGTGCCGCGCCTGCGGGTGCCGCGCCTACGCCTGCCGCGTATACGCGGGGGCGATCCGCTTGTCTTCCTGTTCCATCTCTTGTATACCGCCGTGCTGTGGCTGGTCCTGGACGCGTCGGCGTGGTTTCCCACGGACAGCAACCCACTGCCGTTGCTGGCCGCGCCGCTCCTGCTGAGTTTCGACACCTTGCCGCTTCTGCGCGCGATCGCGGCGCCCGGGGAACAAGCCGACCCGGGCGACACGCGGATTGGGGCGGCCGCCCGGTGGGCGGAGCCGCTGCGAATCCTCGCCGGGAGCGCGGCCGCCGCGGCGGTCTGGCTGGGTGTGGGGGTGCTTCGTGAATGGTTGATGGCCGGGACCGTTTTCGCGGCCGCGCTCCCGGCCCCCGACTCAACCGGTCTGTCTATGACAGTCCCGCTGGGTCTGGTCGTCGCGGGCGTTGTGCTCGGCGCGGTCCGCTGGGTGAGTGCTCGTGCCCGCCGCTGGGCAGAAAGGGGGACGTCGTGACCTTGTGGATTTGGCCGCTGCCCGCGTCGTTGCTCCCCTTATTTTTATCGGCCGCGGTGGGGATCTCCGGCCCGTTGTTTTGGCTTCCCGGTTTGCTCCACCGCCGCGCGGATGAGCAGGAAGCCACCCTCGCCGGCAGCCTGCGCTATGCGGTCGTGGTCCTTGCCTGTGCGCTCCCCGGCTTTTTGGCCGCGCAGGCGATCGTCCGCTTGTCCAACGGATCGCGCGCGGCGGGCGTCTGCCTCGCCCCGCTCGCCCTGGCGGCGCTTGCCGGCGCCATCGACCGCTTACCGCGACTCATCCCGGCACTCAAGCCGCGATGGATCGAAGCCGCTTACGGCGGCGACCGCCTGCGCCTGTATGTCCTGGCGTCCGCGCTGGCGCTGTTGCCGGCTTATGAACCGGCCTTGCAAACCGCGCCCTTTTTGCGTTCGGCCGTTTATTTTGCCGGTTCAGGCTGCGGGTTATTGCTGGCCTCCGCGGTTTTGGGCGCGATCGGTGAGCGGTTGGGCCACGACACGTTCCCCGCCTGGATGCGCGGCACCCCGGCGATTCTGGTCGCGACCGGCCTGGTCACATGGGCCTGGATGGCGATGAACGCTTTATTTACCGGATAGGAATCTCGAGCTTGGCTGGGCGCCGTGGCGCCGCTGCGCCGGGCGCAACGCGCAGCGGCGCCCAGCGTAACGCGTTGCGCAAGCGCGCAACACTCACCGGGAAAGAAAATACGCGCGGATGCCCTCGGCGACGCCACGGGCGATCGCTTGTTGTGTATCCGCGTTTTTCAACAGCGCCAGGTCTTCGGGGCTGGACATAAATCCGCACTCGACCAGCACCGACGCCAGATTTTGTTCGCGCAACATGCCATAATTGCCCAACCGCACGCCCGCGTTCCGGCCGGTGCCCAGTTGGGGCACCGCCCCGGCGACGGCTTGGAACACAGCTGAGGCCAAAGCCGCGCGCGCGCT
>CAYZME010000106.1:0-361 GCA_964479435.1 uncultured Oscillospiraceae bacterium | reverse complement strand
GTCATACCAGGTGTATGCCTGGTAGACCGGGTATCCCCAATGAAAGACGTCCCGGTCCTGGGCGATTTCATAGACTTCATCGGCGTAGACATATTCGGTCGAGCTGTAATAGATCTGCAAACCGCGCGCGGTCGTGTCCTGTCCGGCGCTGTTGCAATGAATGCTGACATAGATGGTGTCCGTAAACTGCCGTTCCAGGTCCATCAGGCGGCGGATTTCTTCGCGCACGCCAAAGCCCAGGTGCCAACCGCGGCCTTCCTTGGCGCCGTCCCAATCGCCGGTGTTGTCCGCCTTGATCTGGTTCAGATCGCGCATGTACGCGGCCAGATCAAAATGATCGGCGAATCCCGGTAGATCGGCG
>CAYZME010000105.1:0-5348 GCA_964479435.1 uncultured Oscillospiraceae bacterium | reverse complement strand
TCGTGGCGGTACTCATCGAACATACGGCAGGGAAATTCCCGCTGTGGCTCACCCCTACCCAGGTGGTGGTGCTCCCCGTCAGCGAGAAATTCAACGGCTATGCCTTCAATGTGGTGAAGGAATTGAAGAAATTTGATATCCGTGCCGAGGTGGACGACCGTAACGAGAAAGTGGGACGTAAGATCCGCGATAATGAGTTGAAACGGATTCCTTATCTGCTGATTGTGGGAGAGAAAGAGGTGAAAAATGAAGAAGTTTCAGTGAGAAAACAGGGTGGCGAAGAGAAAGGTTCGGTAAAATTGTTTACATTTGCCCAAGAAATTTCACGGGAAGTGGAAGAGATGATGAATCCCGAAGGGTGAATTTTTAATTTTTAATTTTTAATTTAAACGTTTTTGAATGAGAAGAGACTCAAAAGAGCAACATCGGATCAATGAACGTATCCGGGTACCGGAAGTCCGGTTAGTAGGCGACAATGTACAGGAAGGCATCTATCCCACCAGGGAAGCTCTGAAGATTGCAGAGCAGCAGGAATTGGACCTTGTGGAGATAGCTCCCACGGCAAAACCCCCTGTCTGCAGGGTGATTGACTACCAGAAATTTGTATACCAGCAGAAGAAAAAGCTAAAAGAGCAGAAGGCGAAATCGGTGAAGGTGACGGTGAAGGAGATCCGTTTTGGCCCCCAAACCGATGACCACGATTACAACTTTAAACTGAAACATGCCATGAATTTCCTCAGTGAAGGCTCAAAAGTGAAAGCATTCGTATTTTTCAAGGGGCGTTCCATCCTGTTTAAAGAGCAGGGCGAAGTATTGTTACTGCGTTTTGCCAACGATCTGGAAGAATATGCCAAAGTGGAATATATGCCCATCATGGAAGGCAAGCGCATGTCGATCATGCTCTCCCCGAAAAAGGCGACACCCGCCGCGAAAAAAGAAACGAAGGAGGAGGAATAAGTCAGCCGATTGTCTTTTTTCGGATATTTTTTTTGTCTTTTTTTGAAAATGAGCGGAAATTGGCGTTATAATTTTGTTAAATGCGCGTTTTTTTAATGTAATATCAAACTAGTTTGCTATTTTTGTAAAAACAATAAATTTTTGCCTCTGGAACAGAGGCGAGGATTAGAATCAATATTTTTGCATAAGTTCTTGATAACCAGTGTTATTAGTAATTCTGGTGTCCCCAAGGAATGTTCCTTAACGAAAGTTAATGAACATTTTCATTTGTTTGATTGTGATGAGAGATGGCGCCTGACAATGAGTCCTGTTGGTATGCATTACGGGTAACTTATAACCGGGAAATGGTTGTTAAGCGATACTGTGATGCCAATCAGATCACCAGTTTTGTGCCTATGTCTTACCAGATGAGTGAGAGGAACGGTGTTAAATCCAAAAAACTAAAACCCGTAATCCATAATCTTATCTTTGTCAAAACCTCCCGGAAGCTCGTCAACGAGCTGAAACTGAAATTCCCGATACGTTATATGATGGACCAAGCTACGGGCAGCCCTATTATCGTACCCGAGAAGGAGATGCTCCACTTTATCTCTGTCGCCAGTCATTACGACCAGGGTATTGTCTACCTTGACCCCGCTGAGCTCAAACTGAAGGTGGGCTGCCGGGTTCGAATTACGGACGGCCCGTTCGAAGGGGTGGAGGGCACTTTGGTCAGGATCAGGAAAAATAAGCGAGTTGTGGTGGAAATCAAAGGAGTGATGGTCGTGGCTACCCACTATATACATCCCTCTTTGTTGGAAAATGTGCAGTCATAAAATCCGATGTGTCGCTATAAGTAGCCGATACAACCAAGTCTTAAAAAATGGAACTTTACATCAGTCTCTTTGCTGCTTTGGTAAGCAGCGGGCTCCTTTCATGGATAGCTCTCCCCGAGATTCAACGGATATGTTTTCAGAAAAAGTTATTCGATGCGCATGATGAGAGAAAAGTACATGCCGGAATCGTGCCCCGTTTGGGTGGAGCAAGCTTCCTTCCGGTAATGATACTCTCCTTCCTCCTGGTGTTGAGCGGCAATATCCTTCTGAAAACCTCACTGATGGCGGATATCCATATGACGTCCCTGCTCGAGTGGACACTGTTGCTCCCTGCCATCATTTTCTTGAACCTCACCGGTCTGGTTGATGACTTGGTCGAAGTGCGTTATCGGACTAAACTGCTGATCCAGCTAATCGCTGCGGCGTTGTTTACTGCCTCCGGAGTATGGATCAACGACCTGCATGGCCTCTTTGGCGTCTATGAGATAAGCCCCGTGGCGGGTGTCCCCCTCACCCTCACCATCATTATCAGTGTGATCAATGCCTTCAACTTTATCGATGGTATCGACGGCCTGGCGGCGGGCATAGCTATGATTGCCCTTCTGTTTTTCGGGATAACCCTTATCTATCTCGAACTTTATATTATCAGCATATTTTTGTTCGCAGCCTTGGGTATGTTGATTCCATTCTTATTTTATAATGTATTTGGAAAGGCAAGCGACCATAGTAAGATATTTATGGGTGATTGCGGCTCATTGACCCTTGGCATGCTGCTGGCGGCTATTGCCGTGAAAGTGTATCATTTCGTTTCTATCGGCTCGGGCCACTCGTCCCTGCCATTGGTGCTGGGCTTCTCGATACTGATCGTGCCGATGCTCGACGCACTCCGGGTGGTGGTGTTAAGGATGATCAAGGGGAAGAGCCCTTTTAAACCCGACCGGAATCATATGCATCACCTGCTGCTCGACCTGGGCTTCTCCCACAGGGTGGCTACATTGATCATGCTTACCAACGCGCTCTTCTTCGGGGCGGTCACTATTTTTTTTGCACCCCGTCTGAATGTCAACCTGATGGTGGGGGTGGTGGTCCTGTTGTGGGGACTCATCGATTTCTTCTTAAGGCGGAGGGTGAGGCAGGTCCGGAGCGCTTCCCCGCGAAAAATCAAAACGATGAACCCGGTAGTCTTGAAAAAAACGGTTGCCTCAAACGACCCTTCCTGAATGGGAAACTTCCGGATGGCGGCTGACTTCTTTTTTGAAAGATTTTGCAGATTCATCATTAATAACAATCATCAATTCCTACAAATGAAACAGACTAAAACGCGCAATCTCCTCTTTTTCCTGTTAATGGTGACATTTTTCAGCGCTTGCGGATCGGCGGATAAAATCAGTTACTTCCAGGATCTCTCCCCCGGTATGCCAGAACAGTTGGACCTGCCGTTAGAGATAAGGGTGCGCCCCCACGACAAGATATCCATCGTGGTAAACAGTAAGGATGCCGAGCTCTCCAACCTCTTCAACCTCCCCGTCGTGTCGCACCGTATCGGGACATTTTCCCAACAATCGCTGAGCTACGGCTCACAGCAGCTCTCCGGTTATACGGTAGATGAGTATGGCTATATCGACTTTCCGGTGGCGGGCAAGTTGCTGGTCAGCGGATTGAGACGCACCGAAATTGCCGACCATGTCAAGCAGACGCTTATCAAAGAGGACCTGGTGAAAGACCCGGTGGTGACCGTCGAGTTTATGAACCTGGGTTTTTCGGTGTTGGGCGAGGTGGCCCGACCGGGCAGGTTCGCGATCGACCGCGACAAGGTGACCCTGCTGGATGCGATCGGCATGGCGGGCGACCTCACCATCTATGGGGAGCGGCAATCGGTGATCGTGCTGCGCGACGAGCAGGGGGTGCAGATCCCTTACCGGGTGGACCTCACCTCCGCCAGGCAGTTGTATAACTCGCCGGTCTATTACCTGCAGCAGAACGACGTGGTATACGTAGAACCCAACACAGTGCGGGCGCGGCAGTCCACCGTCAATGGCAACAACGTGCGCTCCACCTCCTTCTGGCTCTCGCTGGCGTCGCTTCTCACCTCCGTCGCGTTGCTGGTTGTAAGAGTCAAATAATCACTTATCACTTATCATTCATCATTCATCACTCAAATCACATGTCTTCTGAGAAACTTAATCCCACCGACGATTTTATCCGGATCCAGGATCTGTTCCATATAGTTATTTCAAAATGGTACTGGTTTGTAATTAGCCTGCTGGCTGCCCTGGCGCTGGTGGTGCTTTATCTGATGGTGACGCCCCCCACCTATACCCGAAGCGCCTCTATCCTGATCAAGGACGACTCCAAGGGTGCGTCTGCCGGGAGTATCGCCGGATTCGACGACCTGGGGATCTTCAAGACCAATACCAATGTCAATAACGAGCTGCTTACCCTGAAATCTCCCACACTGATGCGGGAGGTGGTGATGCGGCTCGACCTGGACAAGAGATATATCGTGAAACAGCGCTTGCGGAAGGTGGATCTCTACAAGGAGTCTCCGGTATTGGTCACCTTTAAGGAGCACAATGAGCAGTCACTCCGGTTCGATATGGTGTTGGGACCCGGCGGAAAGCTGAAACTGTTCAACTTTGTCCGGTCGGGGGAGAAGATTTCCGGAGAGGTGGAAGGCTCCTTTTCCGATACCATAGCCACTCCCGTGGGGGTGCTGATGGTCACCCCTACCCCTCTTTATAGCGAGATGAGTGGTTATTCGGAGATCTATTTCACCAAGGGGAGCCTTCAGGGTGTGGTGAATGGATACTCCAATGCGTTGCAGGCGGTATTGGGAACCAAGGAGTCCACCGTGATCAACCTGACCATTAAAAACTCATCCCGCCGGCGGGCGGAAGATATCCTCAATACCCTGATCGCGGTCTATAACGAGGAGTGGATGAACGACAAGAACCGGATCGCAGTCAGCACTTCCCGTTTCATCAACGACAGGCTCAACCTGATCGAGAGCGAGTTGGGCACTGTGGACGAAGATATCTCCAGCTTCAAGAGCGAGCATATCCTGCCCGACGTGCAGGCGGTATCGGGCATGTACCTGTCGCAATATGCCGAGAGCGGAAAAGAATTGCTGGAGCTGAACAACCGGCTCTCCATCGCCGAGAATATCCGTCGGAATCTGAGTGTGGAGTCGGATGACCGCCTATTGCCCGCCAATTCGGGCGTCGACAATAACAACCTGGAGCGCCAGATCAGTGAATACAACGCCCTGGTGCTCCGCCGTAACAGCTTGCTGGCCAATAGTAGTGAGCGGAACCCGCTGGTGATCGACATGACCCAGTCGCTGGCCGATATGAAGCAGGCGGTGATCCGGTCGGTGGACAACCTGATCGCATCGCTCCATACCCAAATCGCCAATGTGAAGCGGCAGGAGAGCCGGGTGACGGGTCAGATCGCTTCCAACCCCAACCAGGCGAGATACCTCCTGTCGGTGGAACGGCAGCAGAAAGTGAAGGAGGCACTCTATCTCTACCTGTTGCAGAAAAGGGAGGAGAATGAGCTCTCCCAGGCGTTTACGGC
>CAYZME010000104.1:0-5376 GCA_964479435.1 uncultured Oscillospiraceae bacterium | reverse complement strand
GGGCCGGCAACGGCTTGCCGTCGACGCGGACGGTGGCCGGGTCATCGACCCGGTCGCCGAGGTTGGCCGCTTTTCCGTCGACGGTCACACGCCCGTCGGCAATCCACTGGTCGGCCTCGCGGCGCGAGCACAGTCCGCTTTGCGCGTTCAGCTGGTTGAGTCGCGAGGCGCGCGGGGGTGATTCGTTATCCGTCGTCACAAGGGTGCCTCCTCTGCCAAAGTCAAGGTGAATTGAAAAATCGAGCCGCTGCCGGGGGTGCTCTCCACGACGATCTCTTCGCCCAGCGCTTCCAGGATTTCGCGCGCGATGGAAAGTCCCAGCCCGGTGCCCGATGTCGGACGGCGCGACTTGTCCGCTTTGTAAAATCGCTCAAACACATGCGGAAGATCGTCGGGCGCGATGCCGATGCCCGAATCGCTCACACAGACCCAGGCCTTGCCGCTTTCCGGGGATACCGCGCAATCCAGAGCGATCAATCCGTTGGCGGGGGTATATTTTACCGCATTGTCCAGCAAGATAAAGAGAATTTGCTCCATGCGGTCGCGGTTGGTGTGCACCCGCGCGTCCGGACGTTCGCGAAAAGGCGTTTCCAAACGGATGCCCGCTTCTTCGGCCAGACCGGCGTATTTGGACGCGACCGCGTCCAGCAGGGCCGCCAGCGAGAGGGTTTGCTTGTCCATCGCGACGGTCCCGGCCTGGAGGCGGGACAATTCCAGCATGTCGTTGATCAGGCGGGTCAACCGCGTGATTTCGCTCAACAACATCCCGTAATACCGCCGCCGTGCCTGGTCGGTGTCCACCATGCCGTCGGCCAGGGGTTCGACCAGGGCGCGCATGGCGGTCAAAGGCGTGCGCAGTTCGTGCGACACATTGGCCACATAGTCGCGGCGGGTCTGTTCCAGACGGCTGGATTCGGTCACGTCGCGGAACAAGCCGACCGCGCCGGCCGTGACGCCGGCTTCACCCAACAGAGGCGTGATGGTCATGCGGACGGTCCGCCCGGCCGTCTGGACGTCGCGTGAGATCGAACTGCCTTCGCGGATGGACTGTTCAAAATCAGCCCGTATGCCCGCGTCCAGAGAGAATAGGGTGTGCGCGGGACCATCCGGAGACGACGCCTCCGCGCGATCCGCCGGGAGGGTGAAAAAACGTCGGACGGCGGGGTTGACATGCGTGATCTGGCCGGCCAGATCGATGGCCACGATGCCTTCGGACAGCCCGTCCAGCACCTGGCGCAGGCGGGTGCGCTCCAGGGACAGCGCGTGGATGCTGTCGGACAGGTGATCCGCCAGATGGTCGAAAGCAAATGCCAGTTCGCGAAACTCGCCCCGGTAGCGATGCCCGGCGCGGATCGAGTAGTTTCCGTTTGACATGGCGGTGGCGACATTTTTCATCTCGTGCAACGGATTCAATAACCGTTTGGAGAAATACGCGGCGGGAAAAGACATGAGAAACGCGCCCGCCAGGGAAGAGAGCAGCAGCGTGCGTGACAGCCCCGCCAGGGCGGCTGTCACTTCGCGCATCGGCGTAATCAGGTAAACCGCGCCCAGCACGGCGCTGCCGACCGTCACCGGCGCGCCGATGATGATCAACCGGCGGTATTCGCCCAGCAGGGCGCGCCCGCCGGCTCCTCCGGAGAGCAGGGTCTCCTTGTCAGGGGCCAACGCCTGGAGCAACGTGTCGATCGGGCCGGTTTCGGCTTCATCGAAAGCAGAAAATAGGACCCCGCCCTGGTAGTCGAAGGCCAGCACATTGGTCTTGAAAACTTCGGCGTAGGCGGTGATCAACGCCTGAACCCGCTCGTGTTCGTACGGGCGCGTCGCAGTGAAATAGCCCGCGACCTGCAGGCTGACAGATTGGCAGGTATCGGTGAGCTCCGCGGTTTTGAGATCGGCAAAGACATAGCGCGATATCACACTGTAGATGCCGGCGGTCAGCACCGCGCACAAGACCACGGTCGCGATCACCAATGAGATGGTTCTGCGCAAATAAAGGCTTTTGAACATCCGACGCCTCAGCTCCTGGGTCGGCGGATGATCTCAAATTTGTAGCCGACACCGTACACAGTATACAGCCCCCAGGGGCTGTCCCCGGTGCAGATCTTCTGGCGGATGCGCTTGATGTGTGTATCGACCGTGCGCGTATCGCCGAAATAATCGTAGCCCCACACTTTGGAGAGGATCTGCTCGCGATCCATCACCTGCCCGGGGTGAGAGGCCAGCAGGTGCAAAATCTCCACCTCTTTGGGCGTGCAGGGGATGGGGTTGCCGCCGATTTTCACCTGGTAGTTGTCCAGGCTGATTTCCAACTCGTCGAACCGGAGGACCGCGCTGGTGTCGGCCGGATCGGAGAAGCGGCGCAAAACCGCTTTGATGCGGGCGACGGCCTCGCGTGGGCTGAAGGGTTTGACAATGTAATCATCCGCGCCCAATTCCAACCCCAACACGCGATCGATTTCTTCCCCTTTGGCGGTCAGCATAATGATCGGCAGATTGCTGGTTTTGCGGACTTCGCGGCAGACATCCACCCCGCTCATGCGGGGCATCATCAAATCCAGCACGACGAGATCGGGGCGATCGCTTTCGATGTGTTCGAGCGCGGCGACGCCGTCATACGCCGAACTGTGCGTAAATCCCTCCGCGTCCAGATACAGGCTCAAGGATTCATGGACGACCGGGTCGTCGTCACATAGCAGGATATGAAAAGTCCGGGCCATGTCGTTTCCTCACTTGTCGGAAGCCGTGTGCTGTGTATTCGCGCGTCTTATCATATAATAAACCATAAATTCGCAATGAGGAAAAACCTCCGCGACGACCGGGCACGCATGGCCGCGGCGGGGGGTCGCGTATAGACAGAGGAGAACAGCTTGGATGTGGGTTGCAGAGCGGTGGAGTGAGTTTGAGCTAATAGACGCCGGCGACGGGGAGAAATTGGAGCGATGGGGGCAAGTGATCCTCCGGCGCCCCGACCCGCAAGCGATTTGGCCGCACGACAATTGGGAGAGCGACGCTTTTCCCCGGCCGCAGGCGGTCTACCGCCGCAGCCGGCAGGGGGGCGGACACTGGGAGACTCGGCGCACCCACCCGGCTTCCTGGCAGATTCGCTACCCGGGTTCCTGTGGCGATCTCACTTTTGGTATTGAGCTCACCGGGTTTAAACACACCGGATTGTTCCCTGAACAATCCGTCAATTGGGACGCGATGTGTGCGGCGATCCAGGCCCGGCGCGCGACGGGCCGGCAGGTGCGGGTCCTCAATCTGTTTGCGTACACAGGGGCGGCGACGGTCGCCTGCGCGCGGGCCGGCGCGGATGAAACCGTCCATTTGGACGCCTCGCGGGGGATGAACGCCAAGGCGCGGCTCAATTTGCGCCGCTCGGGGCTCGAAAACGCGCACGTCCGTTTTTTGGCGGATGACGCGCGGCAGTTTGTCGAGCGTGAGATCCGGCGTGACCGGCGCTACGACTGTATCCTGATGGATCCGCCCGCGTATGGGCGGGGGCCTGACGGGGAACTGTGGCGTTTGGAGGACCACCTGTACGATCTGGCGGCGTTGTGCGCGCGCCTGCTTTCCGACCAGCCCTTGTTTTTTTACATCAATACCTACACAACCGGCCTCGCGCCATCGGTGTTGGCGGATATTTTATCGCTCGTGGTAGAGGGGCGGTGCGGATCGATTCAGGCGGAGGAGATCGGCTTGCCGGTCACATCCCGCCACCTGATTCTGCCATGCGGCGCGACCGGCAGATGGCACGCCGATGTATAAACCGGCGCAGGACATCCGCGTTTTATACGAGGACAACCATGTATTGGTGGCGGTCAAACCCGGCGGCGTGTTATCCCAGGCGGACGGCACCGGCGGCGCCGACATGCTGACGCAGCTCAAAGCGTACATTCGGGAAAAGTATCACAAGCCGGGACGGGTCTACCTGGGGCTGGTGCACCGTCTGGATCGCCCGGTCAGCGGGGTCATGGTGTTCGCGCGCACGTCCAAAAGCGCGGCCCGCCTGTCGGCGCAGATCCGGGAGCGGGAAATGGAGCGGGAATACCTCGCCGTGGTCGCGGCAAATCCGACGTCGGCGGCCGGCACCCTGCGCGGTTACATCGCCCAAGACCCCGCTTCCGGCCTGACCACGGTCTCACACACGGCCGGCCAGGGGCAAGAGGCGCGGTTGCAATACCGGGTACTGCGGTGGGACAGCCAGCGCGGAGAAGCTTTGCTGCATATCCGTCTCGGCACTGGGCGCAAGCATCAGATCCGCGCGCAACTGGCCGGCGCCGGGTGGCCGATCGTGGGCGACCGCAGGTATGGCGGGCCAGCCCGGGATGACGGGGAATTGGCTTTATTTGCCTGCCGGTTGGGCTTGCGGCACCCGGTCCGCGGCGAGTACCTGCAATTTGCCGCATCCCCACCGCCACTTGCGGTGTGGATGCCTTTTGCGGACATCTGGCGGGAAGCGGTTCCCGGATGGCTGCGAGGGAGGGAATATGATGAAACACAAGAGTAGGCGCCCGCGCGCGCGGCCCGCCCGATGGATTCGGATGGGATGGTTGTTTCTGGCAATTGCCGCTCTGGTAGGCGCGATGCTGTTGCGCGTCGACGCGGAGATCGAAGCGGCCGGGGCCCGTTATATGGTGCCGATCCCGTCTGTCCGCACCGCCGATTGCATCCTGGTTTTGGGCGCTTCGGTTCGGGCTGACGGCAGTGTCAGCCCGATGTTGCGTGATCGGTTGGATGTGGCGCTGGCGTTGTATGAAGCGGGGGCAGCCGAGCGGATTCTGGTTTCAGGAGACCACGGAACCGAATATTACGACGAGGTCAACGCGATGCGGGACTATTTGCTCCACAATGGGGTGCCATCGGAGCACGTATTCATGGATCACGCCGGTTTTGATACATATGATTCGCTGTACCGGGCGCGGGATGTATTTCAGGTCCGTTCTTGTGTGATCTCCACACAGGCATTTCATCTCAAGCGCGCGCTGTTTATCGCGCGGGAACTCGGGCTGGAAGCCCAGGGTGTGGACGCGGCGCTCAACCCGTATGGCAAAGCGCTCTACTATCGTTTTCGCGAGGTGTTCGCGCGCTCAAAAGCCTGGCTGGAGTGTCGCGTGCTGGATGCCAAACCGACGTTCCTCGGCCCCACCATCCCGATCACCGGTGATGGCAACGACACGCTGGACCCGCAGATCCCGTAGCCGGGAGTGGTATAATAACGGCAAATCAATTTCATGCCAGAGGAGGATCCACCATGGGCAGACTGGAAGGGACTCAAACGCTTCTCAATTTGATGAAAGCTTTCGCCGGCGAATCGCAGGCGCGCAACCGCTACACGTTTTTTGCCTCCATCGCCAACAAAGAAGGATTCCGTCAGAT
>CAYZME010000103.1:0-5487 GCA_964479435.1 uncultured Oscillospiraceae bacterium | reverse complement strand
CCCGTCAACAGGGACTGCATATAATCAGATGCGAGTGCCTGGATTTCATTCATTCTGCCGGTAAATTCCCAGGCAGGGCTTGCGGAGACAACGCCAAACACCGTTGTCGCGCGCTCGAGAATATCTTCCAGTTGAATGTCCTCCGCGCCCGGGATGATCCAGATCCGCGATTGCCTGCGCAAAATTTCGATCGGTCCCAACGTCCTGAGCCGCCGACTGAGGTTTTGAATCAGCCGCTGCTCAAATTTACCTCTATTCAAGCCTTTTAGCGCAATCTCACCGATGCGGGCGATGACAATCTCCCGCTTGCTCACTCCATGACTCATATCGCACTGGTACTCCCTTTGATGTATCGTTGGCGGACGCGAAGGAGAGTTTGCGCGGCGTGAACCGCTTCTTGAACCGTGTTGTCGAAACTGAAGCTCAAGCGCACCGCACTGCCTGCCGTACGGTCATCGATCCCCATCGCGCGTAAAACAGAGCTGACTTTGCTCTTTCGCGATGAGCAAGCCGCTCCCGCCGAAATGAATATCCCTTCGGCTGCCATCGCGTGAACCCATACCTCCGCAGGCAAATCGGGAAAAGAAACACATAGAATACCGGGATAGCCGTCCGCCGGTGACAGAACGCAATGGTGTATTTTGTCCATAATCGCGGACAAAAAAGCATCGCGCACCTGGGTCACCGTTGCCGTCATCTGTTCACGGCGCGCAACCGCCGTTGTGGCCGCCAGAGCAAAACCTTCGACCAAAGCGGTGCTCTCCGTGCCGGCACGCAAGCCGCGCTGCTGGCCACCCCCGAGCAGCAGCGGGTCTACCCGCACACCCGGGCGAATCATTAGAGCGCCAACCCCTTTGGGACCGTGGATTTTGTGGGCGCTAAATGACGCCATCTCGCAACGGCGGGCCACTGCCTCGATCGGAATTTTCCCAAATGATTGTACGCAATCCATGTGGATGATGGTCTGCGGATTGATCCGATCGCGCACGTCCGCCACCCGATTCGGATCTGTGATCGCGCCGGTTTCATTGTTCACATGAATCAGGGAAATCAAGGCTGTATCGGGGCGTATGGCAGCCGCCAATCGTTGAGGGTCGATCCCGCCGTTCGCTTCCAGCGGCAAAACGGTGGCCTCCATCCCGTCGGCTGCCAAAGCGCGAACCGTTTCTCCCACGGCAGGATGCTCCCCGGCAGACGTGATGATATGGCGCCCCCGGCGGGCGTTGGCACGTAAGTAGCCGCGCAGCGCCATATTGATGGACTCCGTGCCGCCGGATGTAAACAGAATCGCCGCGGGATCGCAGGATAGCGCGTTTGCCAACGCCGATCTGGCAGATCGAATGAGGCGTTCCGCATCCAGACCGAGGGAGTGCAGCGAAGAGGCGTTGCCGAAATGCTCGCGCATCGTCTCACCAACCAGAGCGATGACTCCCTCCAACGGCTGTGTCGTCGCGCTGTTATCAAAGTAGATCATAAGGGAAAAACGTTAACTCCTTCCGCTGTCGATCAGGATGTCACACATGTCCGACCGCAGGATGGCGATATCATATTCACATGGCATGCCGCTGCGTGAAGTGAGCCGTGACTGGATACACAACACCGGCGCACCACGTGCGATGTCAAGGTAACGCGCTTCTTCGGTTTCCGCTTGCCGGACAGAGATCCTGCACGCGGCTTTGACCGGAATATAAGCGTACTTGTTGGCGGTTATATCGATCATTTTGCGGCGGGCTTTGAGGTCGGACGCCAAATCAGGAAACATCGCGGCCGGGATATAGGAGTGGCATAAAAACAAAGGGTTCCGTCGATGGGTTTGATCGGTCCACTGCACATGGAAAAAGCCCGGTTCTCCCGTTTGTACATCGCCGCCAAAAGCCCGTTCCAAAACCTCGGGCGCCTGGGGATCGATCGCGTAATCTTCGAAATGAAACGGGTCAAGTTGAGCCGCGGACAACAAAGAAAACGTAAAGGCCGAAAAGCCGCGAATGTCAATCTTCTCTGGTACAGTCGCGACAAAAGTACCGCGCCCCTTGACAATGGTCAATGTCCCTTCTGAAACCAATTCGGAGATGGCTTGGCGCACAGTTGGACGGCTGAGTCCCAATTCCTCGCACAGTTTCAGTTCCGAAGGAATCCGCGCGCCGGGCGCATACGCACCGGACTCGACCCGTTCGATCAAAAGGTCTTTCAGCTGTGCGTATAAGGGAACACTACTGCGTTTATCCAGTCTCACTTTCCGCCTCCAGTTGATGATCTAGGCATGCGTACCCGTTTGTCATGACAATACTATATCATACCTTTATGGGCTCTTCCGGCGAAGCGATGACGCCGGCAAACCGGTCCAGTACGGGTGCCACAAATATCTGGAGGAAATGGTCTACTTGCTGTTCTGAACGGCCGATATAACGGGATGGTTCCAGCAGTTTGCTCAATTCGACACGGTCCATTCCAAAAGCAGAATCGTCCGCGATTCGCTCGATCAGGTCATTGGACAACCCGTCTTGCTTGACACGCTTTGCGGCTTCCATAGCGTGTCGGCGGATCCGTTCATGTAAATCCTGCCGGTCTCCCCCCTGCTTGACCGCTTCCATCAGAATGTTTTCTGTAGCCATGAATGGCAATTCATCCATCAGATGGCGATGTATCACGCGGGGGTATACCACCAAGCCACTGGCGATGTTGCGATATAGAACCAATATGGCATCGATCGCCAAAAAAGCCTCAGGGACTGCCAGCCGTTTGTTCGCGGAATCATCCAGTGTGCGCTCCAGCCATTGAGTAGACGCGGTCATGGCCGGGTTTTGGGTATTCGCGGTCACAAACCGCGCCAAAGATACCATTCGCTCCGACCGCATCGGATTTCGCTTGTACGCCATTGCGGAAGAGCCGATCTGAGAGGTTTCAAAAGGCTCCTCTACTTCTTTCAAATGCTGGAGTAAGCGCATGTCATTGCCGAATTTCGCCGCGCTTTGCGCGATGGCAGACAGTACGGAAAGCACACGCGCATCTACTTTTCGCGAATAGGTCTGACCCGTGACGGGATAGGTCTGCGCAAATCCCAATTGACTCGCGATCCTGCGGTCCAACTCTTCACACTTTTCGTGGTCCCCGTCAAACAACTCAAGAAAGCTTGCCTGCGTACCGGTCGTCCCCTTGCTGCCCAGCAAAGCAAGTCGTTCGATCACAAAATCCAATTCTTCCAAATCCGACAGCAGGTCCTGGATCCACAATGTCGCGCGCTTGCCCACCGTCACGGGTTGAGCCGGTTGAAAATGAGTGTATCCCAGGGTCGGCAGCTGTTTATATTGTTCAGCAAAGCGTGACAAGGGTGCGATGACGGCGGCCAGGCGCTCCCGCACCAGTCGCAACGCCTGGTCCATGACAATCAGATCTGTGTTATCCGTCACGTAGCAGGATGTCGCTCCCAGATGGATGATCGGGCGGGCCGACGGGCATTGATTCCCGTAGGTGATCACATGCGCCATCACATCATGCCGTACTTTTTGTTCTTGTTCCGCGGCCTCTCTGTAGTCAATATCTTCTATATGGGCCCGCATTTCCGCGATTTGTTCATTGGTGATCGGCAACCCCAGCGCCTGCTCGGCTTCCGCCAGTGCGACCCACAAGCGCCTCCACGTGCGAAATTTATAATCAGAGGAAAACAGCCAAAGCATGGCTTCACTGGCATACCGGCTGGAGAACGGGCTGTTGTAGTGGTTTTGCATCGCGACCTCCCCCATTTTGGCACAAAAAGAGCCGCGGACCCGGGGCCGGATCCTCATTTGAATTCTACTCTATAGAACAGAATTGGTTCAAGTTACAGCCCGATCGCGGAGAATTTTGCGGATGGCCGCTATGCGGACACAGACGCACAGCACTTCAATCGCCGGCAGGATTTCGTGTAAGGGCGGAAAGGTCGGCGCGATGCGGATGTTGCTGTCATCCGGGTCGACCCCTCCCGGATATGTAGCCCCGGCAGGGGTGAGCTCAACACCACAGGCACAGGCCGCTTCAACGCTTTCCGCGGCTGTCCCGGGCAGCGCGAACAAACTGATGAAATAACCGCCGCTGGGGTTGTTCCAGTGAGCGATCCCTGTGGGCCCCAGCTCCGCTTCCAGGGTATTGAGCACGGCTTCAAATTTCGGACGCAAAATCGCGGCGTGCTTTTCCATCAACGCCTCTACGCCGGCCAAATCTTTCAAAAAGCGAACATGGCGTAGCTGGTTGATCTTATCGTGTCCGATGGTCTGGTAGAACATCTCTTTTTTACGAAACGCGATGTTGGCCGGACTGGAAGCCATACAAGCCACGCCCGCCCCCGCATACGTAATCTTAGAAGTCGAAGTAAATACGTAAATGCGATCCGGATGGCCGGATTTCTCGCATAACGTCAACATATCCGGAACGGAAGCTTTTTGGGCGGGGTAAAGATGATGCTGGCCATAGGCATGATCCCAGAATATGCGGAAATCTGATGTGGCCGAGGGCATCGCCGCCAAGCGCTGGCAGGTTTCATCGGAATACACAATGCCATCGGGGTTGCTATAGACTGGCACGCACCAGATGCCTTTGACGCGCGGATCCGTGGCTACCAAACGCTCCACGATGTCCATATCGGGGCCGGTCGGGGTCATGGGGACCATGATGTTCTCAAAGCCCAGGCGCTCCGTGATCGCGAAATGCCGATCATAGCCCGGAGACGGACATAAAAAAGCAGGTCGCTCGCATTTCGACCAGGGGGAGACCGCCCCCGGGACGCAGTTGAGGCAAGCCGCCATCAGGGTATCGTACATCAGATTGAGACTCGAGTTGCCAAACACCAAGACCTGTTCCGGTCGGGTATCCAGGATCTCGGCAAAAAGGCGGCGCGCTTCATAAATGCCTTCCAGACCGCCATAATTGCGGCAGTCGGTGCCATCTTCCGAACGATAATCGTCCGGGCCCAAAACGGTCATCAGGGGCTGGGAAAGATCCAATTGCTCCGGGCAAGGGACTCCCCGCATCATTTTCAATGCGTATCCCCGCCCCATATGGGTGGCATAACGTTCATTCAGTCGCTCTAGTTCAGCCTGTAAAGCCGAGTCATCAAGCTCGAAGTATGAAAGCATCAGCTATTCTCCTTGCATAATTCAAGACCTGGTGGCAGAATCCAACATATTATATTACATCCTACTTTGCGATTACAAGAGAGTATATCCCCTAATCCATCGGTATCCAGTGGATTTTCTCAACAACTCCTCGCTGATCCAACAGGACATCCGCTGCAAGAAGCCGGGTCGAATGATTCATATATCGCGCGCGTGCCAAATATATGGACGCGGTCATGCGAATCTTGCGGACCTTTGCGGGTGTAATGGAATCCGCTCCGCTGCCAAATCGACTCTTTTGCCTGGCCCGCACTTCGACAAATAAGATCGTCCCCCGATACGCGGCGACCAAATCCAGTTCACCGACACGCTCCACCCGGAAATTGCGCGCCAAAACCAC
>CAYZME010000102.1:0-5856 GCA_964479435.1 uncultured Oscillospiraceae bacterium | reverse complement strand
CGGTCGCGCGCAAAGTCAATGAGCAGAACCGGGATCTCAAAGAGGGGTTGGAAAAAGGCGACGACAAACTGATGAAGCTGACTTCCTGGATGCCGCGCTGGCTTTTGCGTTTTCTCGTCAGTCTGATTCGGGTGGCGGATTTTCACGGGATTCTGCCCAAGGCGCTGATCGAAATTCTGCCCTTTTATTCCAGTATCTGGATTTCCAACCTCGGCTCCATCGGTGCCGACGCGCCTTTCCACCACTTGTATGAGATTGGCACCACATCGATCTTTATGACCATCGGCCGCATTCAAGAGAAAACCATCCACACGTCGGACGGGGTCGAGAGCAAAAAATACATCAAGCTGATGTTTACCATCGATGAGCGGATCTGTGACGGGTTTTACCTGATCCGCTCCTTGCGGATGTTTGAGCGATTCATGGCCCGCCCGCACATGATCGATCGTCCCTTGACGGATCAGGAATCACAAAAAAACCTCAGCTACTTCTGATCCGCGCGCGACAGAAGTGCGGGAGCCCGCATGTCACACGAGCGCGCCGATCCACACCAGCAAGCGCCCCAGGAGCGAGCGGGTGTTGTAGACCATGGGAGCCGTGTGTGGGAAAAAGCAGATCATCCGCATGACGTATACGGCCAGAAAAAGACCGGAGATCGCCACGGCTACGCGACGGAACCCGCGGGTTGACAACCAGGCGGGTCGCAACCACATCACCCATGGCAAAGCCGCCAGCACCACCCAAGCGAGCCAAAACAAAGGATGGGCTTGTAAGGCTGCCGCGAGGTTGCCCTGCAGCAACATGTACGTGGCGCGTGTCAGCCCGCAGCCCGGGCAGGGCAGGCCGATGATCCCATGCATCAGGCAGGGGGTGCCGGAAATCCACCAAAGAGCCAACGAGCACGCGGCGGTCAAGGCCAGGGGGACCCCGTTTTTTCGTAACCACACCAAGCCGCGCGCCGTCGCGCCGGCTACGGTCCGCGTCAGGGGATCTTCGCGGTGAAAAGGCGTCAAATGCGGGTCCAGATTTCGTTCAACGCTTCCTGCACCTGGTATTCCATCACGTACGTACCGACGCCGCCAACGAATGAAAGAATGATCCACAGCACGAAATTTGATTTTCCCTGGATCCCGGCGCGGTTTTGCAGTTCGACCACCGCTTCGTCGATCTTGTACATCCCGACAAAGATCAAAGGGAAACACAAAATGCCGACGATAAAGTAGAGCGCAAAGTTAATTCTTTCTTCACCCAGAGCCGCATTGACTTCTTTTGACACCAGATAGAACCAGTACAAACCGTAAATCCCACATGTAAACAGAGTCAGTAAGATGACGGTGATGGAATTGCGCGTTTCGCCGATCGGCATATGACACCTCCATTTGATTCGCCCGCGGGGGCTCAGTTTGGTCGATTTGTGTTTGCGTCTATTTTAGGCGATATGAAATCCACTTTACAAGCCGGCTTCCGGGTCCCACCGGTCGCGATCCCGCAGGATCATGGCCATCACGTTGTCGGGCGGCTCATTGAGAGCGTGGCAAATGGACACGAATTTATGTAAGGAAATCTGGTTGGCGCCGTTTTCCAGCGCGGAGTAGTACGAGGTGTTGATTTCGGCCTCAAAGGAGAGATCGGCTTGCGTCATGTTCTTCTCCATTCGCAGGCGACGCATGACCCTTCCCACGTGAACCGGCATGGCTTCTTTCCCTTTACGCACGACGTGCGCCTCCTTCTCTGCTGCCGGTTTCCCTGTCTCCCGGCGCGTGCGCGTACGGCTACTTTGGGGATATCTAGTGAAAGAATAGCTATAGGATTGATGCGGTTCAAGCGAATATATGCGTAATTTGATCATTTTGCGCCGATCGGACCAGCGAATGATTTGAATCCTCAACCGGCCTCTGTTATAAAAGGTGCATGCAGATGGAACGAAACGGACTCGAAATGGATCACACGGACATCATACCGGACGCGCCCGTTGAGCAACTGGAACGAGTTGTGTTGATCGGAGTCGCGTTTGACGACTTGCGCCACGACGAAGAGGAGACCGAACGGTCCCTGGATGAACTGGCTTTGCTTGCCGAGTCGGCCGGCGCGCAAGTGGTTGGGCGCGCGACCCAAAAGCGGGCCAAACCGGACGTCGCGACCTTTATCGGTAGCGGCAAACTCGAAGAGGTCCGTGACGCGGCTCTGGAAACGCAAGCGGACACCCTGTTGTTTGACGAAGAATTGTCGGGAGCACAGTTGCGCAATATTGAAGACGCGACCGGCTTGAAAATACTGGATCGGACGCTGTTGATCCTGGACATTTTCGCGGCGCGGGCCAAAAGCCGTGAGGGGCGCTTGCAAGTCGAGCTGGCCCAACAACGCTATCGTCTGTCGCGCCTGGTCGGCATCGGCAAACAGCTTTCGCGCCTGGGTGGCGGCATCGGCACGCGCGGCCCGGGAGAGACGCGTTTGGAGAGTGATCGGCGCCACATCGCGCGTCGGATCAAGTTCTTGTCGGAGCAAATCGAAACGCTGCGCGAACAGCGTGAGCGCACACGTGAGCAGAGGCGGCAAGCGGATGTGTATTCCATCGCCTTTGTCGGCTACACCAACGCGGGAAAATCGTCCCTGATCAATGCGCTATGCGATGCCTGCCTATATACAGAAGATCGTGTCTTTGCCACGTTGGATCCGGCTGTACGGCGGCTGCCCCTGGATGCCGGCATCCAAACGGTGGCGGTCGATACAGTCGGCTTTATTCGTAAGCTGCCACACCACTTGGTGGATGCTTTTAAATCCACATTGGAAGAGGCGGTTCTGGCCGACCTGATCGTGCATGTGGTCGACGCGGCTGATCCCGATCGCGCGCGCCAGATCGAGATCGTCGAAGGGATTTTGCACGATCTGGGGGCAGGCAGCCGCCCCCGCGTCACCGTTTTCAACAAAGCGGATCTGATCTTGCCGGCGACAGAATCACCGCCCGTAACGCCACCGGCCGGCAACGGATCTTGTGACCGTATCGAGGTGTCGGCGCGGACCGGCAGCGGACTCGACCGCTTGCGTCAGATTTTGCGGGCGCGCGCCGAACTCGAGACCATCCATGTGCGCCTGGGAATTCCCTACGGTGAATCGCGTCTGGTCGAAGAGTTGCACCGCGCCGGCAGAGTAGAAGCGTTACGCTACGAAAGCGAATGGATCGAGCTGGAAGTGGTTCTGCCTTTGTCGCGCCTGGTGCGGTATGCGGCGTTCCGGATCCGTGAGCGCGAACCAGACGCGGGACCGGTCGGAGTCTGATCGCACCCGCGCGCCCACCGCGGTGTGCCTGGCGCAAACCCCCTTGACAACCGCCATATGTTATAATTCCTTTGTAAATCAAAATTTTTTGCGGGAGGTGGAAGCGCTCGAGTGGATCAGTCTATGGATCATTATGAATCGCGGTTCAATACCGTTTTGCTGGATATCTTTGACGGCATCCTGATCACCGAAGAAAAGGCACTCCGCAATGGCAATTTTAACGACCTGACCATCGCTGAGATGCATACCCTCGAGAGCGTAGGGCTGTATGAGGCACGGACCATGAGCGAGACCGCCGCGCGCCTGGGTGTGACCACCGGCACGCTCACGGTGGCGATCGACCGGCTGGTCCGCAAAGGGTATGTACGTCGTGAACGTGATCAAACAGATCGCCGGATCGTCCGGGTGATGCTTACCAAAAAAGGCAAGCTGGCTTATCGGATCCACAGCCGTTTCCACCATCTGCTGGTAGAACGGATCACCGACGGGCTGGATGACGGCCAGCGGAAGATCCTGCTCGATATGCTGGAAAATATCGACGGATTCATTCGTGAACAGGTGCGGCGGTATGACCACGAGCGGTTGCCGGCCAACCGCCGGGTTTTCAAGGAGTCATAATATGGCGTCTAAGCGTGAACGACAGGTGGTATGGGAACAAGTGTCCACCGCGATTGCCGCGGTGCTGACGATCCCGGTGGAGCGGATCGCTGAAGATTCATCTTTTACCGCCGATTTGGTGGTCGATTCGCTGCTGATGTATGAGATCATCATTGACTTGGAAGAGTTGTTTGATACCCGTATTTCTGACCGGGACATCGACCGGATCGAAACGGTCGGCGACGTCGTCGACTTCATTCTCGAAAATCACGACTGACAAAGGAGCCATCATGCAGATTCTCAAAGGGGTCGTCCATTTTCAGGCGCGGCAAGTGGCGGATTTGCGTGACCTGATTCGGCAATCCGCGGATCTATACGCAGACCAGGTCGCCTTCCGCTTCAAAGAAACACCCAAAGACACCGCCCAAACCAAAACGTACCGCATGTTCGCGGATGAGATGGATGCCCTGGGGACGGCGCTTCTGGATATGGGTTTGGGCGCCACCCGCATCGCCGTGGTCGGCGAGAATTCCTATGCCTGGTGCCTCGCCCATGCTGCTGTGATCAACGGCGTCGGGGTCGTCGTACCGCTGGATCGGTTGTTGCCGGAAGAGGAATTGCTGGGACTGTTGGCGCGGGCTAACGTGTCGACTGTGATGTACGACGGGATGTTTCACGCCGCGATGGTAAAAGCGGCGCAGCAGCTCCCAGACATTCGCCGGATGGTTTGCATCCGCCCCGGTACGCTGAAATTGCAGGATCAAGCCGATCCGTTCGTCCCGCCCACCGCCGAGGCGACCGCGGGTATGGCCGTATTTCATCATTTACAAGCTCTTTTGGAACACGGAACAGATCTCCTCTCACGAAAGGGAGAGCATCCGACATATGTGGAGGCGCCGATTGACCGCCAGGCGATGGCCGCGCTTCTGTACACATCGGGGACAACCAGCGTATCCAAAGCGGTCATGCTGTCCCACGCCAACGTCGCGGCCGATATCATCGGCACGGCACAAATGATCCAGATCCCGGCAGGTACCCGCATGTTGTCGATCCTGCCGCTGCATCACACCTTTGAAAACACCTGCGGCCTCTATATGGCGCTCTATGTCGGCGCGCAAATCCATATCTGTGACGGCTTGCGCTATATTCAGTCCAACATGCAGGAATACGGCATCGACATGCTGATCGGCGTGCCGGCGGTATTTGAGAGCTTTTATGACAAAGTGTTCGCGACCTTGCGCAAGACCGGAAAAACGCGGACGGTAGCGGTGATGCGCAAACTGACGCGCGGTCTGTGTGCCGTCGGCATCGATGTGCGCCGCGCGATCTTTCGGCAAATCCTCACGGCTTTTGGCGGGCGTTTTGCCATCGGTATTTGCGGCGCCGCGCCGATCGATCCGGAAATCATCCGCTTTTTTGACGACATCGGCGTCAGAATCTACCAGGGGTACGGCCTGACCGAAACCTCACCGGTCGTCGCGGGCTGCAATTCCAAAGTATTTGTCCCCGGGACGGTGGGGCAACCCGTCGGCGGCGCGGAAGTGGCGATTGACAACACGCGCGACGGGGAAGAGGGCGAGATTCTCGTGCGCGGGCCGATCGTCATGCTCGGTTATTACGAGGCGCCCGAGATGACGGCGGAAGCCATTGACAGCGACGGCTGGTTCCATACCGGGGATGTCGGTCGTATCGACCCCAAAACCCGCTGCTTGTCGATCACGGGGCGCATCAAATCGATGATCGTGCTCAAAAACGGCAAGAAAGTATTCCCCGAAGAGATCGAATTTCTGATCGGCCAGTTTGACTATATTAAGGAGTCGCTGGTTTGGGGGGACGAGGATCTGGACGGCGATGTCGTGCTCAGCGCCAAGTTTGTCGTCGACCGCGAGAAGTTGCAGTCGGCGGGTCAATCGGCCCCGGACGAAACGGAGCTGCGCGGCATGCTGGACGACCTGGTCAAAAAAGTCAACGCCGCGATGCCCT
>CAYZME010000101.1:0-5978 GCA_964479435.1 uncultured Oscillospiraceae bacterium | reverse complement strand
GGCCACGACTTCTTCCATCGGGGGTGTGGACGCAGATTCACCTTCGACGCGAGCGCCGCAGTTGATGCAAAAAACGTTGCCTTCTTCATTTTCGGTACCGCAGTTTTTGCAGATCATGGCAGAATCCTCCTCTTCCGACCTCGGGATGGCAAAGATGGTCTCCCGTCTTGTTTATCGCCATTTTAACATACATACGGAACCGATATAATAAGCGTGCGGACAGCCTGAAAAGTAAGGGGAGGGTGGCACGTGCGCCGAAGTGAGTCCGGCCCGCGGTGGTTCCGTTTGGACAACGCGGCCAAGATCTATCCCGTGATTATGAACAGCCGCCACCCGACCGTGTTCCGGGTGGGCGCGCTGATGCGTGAACCGGTCGATCCGGTCCTGTTGCAGCGTGCGGCGGAACAGACGTTGCCGCGGTTCCCGGCGTTTAAAGTGCGCCTGCGCGCCGGCTTGTTCTGGTACTACCTCGAAGAAAACCGCGCGCGTTTTTCGGTCGCGCCCGAAACCCCGGCCCCTTGCCGCCGCTTTACCCGCCGGGACAACAACCGCTACCGCCTGCGTGTGCTGTATCACGATCGGCGCATCGCCGTCGAAATCTTCCATTCGCTGGCCGACGGCGCCGGCGGCATGATCTTTCTCAAAACGCTGGTGGCGCAGTATTTGCGCCTGCGTGGCACCCCGATCAGCTATTCCGATACCATCCTGGATGTCGGGGCCGCCCCCGACCCGGAAGAACTCGAAGACGCGTACGCGCGGCATGCCAATTTCCGCGTCATCCGGCGGCCGTCGGAATCGCTGTCCTATCATCTGGACGGGAGCCGGCTGGGCGAGGGCGCCGTTTCGATCATCGTCGGCTCGATGCCGCTGGACCGGATGTTGGAACAGGCACACGACCACAAGGTGACCCTGACCGAATTGTGCGCCGCGATGCTGATCGATGAGATCCAGCAGATCCAGCAACGCGATTGGCGGCACCAGCGGCGCCCCATCCGCGTCTCGGTCCCGGTCAACATGCGCCGCCATTTCCCGTCGGCGACGGTGCGCAACTTTTCCCTGTTTGCCAACCCGGGCATCGAACCGGCGTTCGGCGCCTATACATTTGAGGAAGTGGTCAGCCAGGTCCACCACTTTATGCGCTACAACATGACCGCCAAAAACCTCAACGCGCTGATGTGCGCCAACGTGCGGCCGGAGCGCAGCGCTTTGTTGCGCGTCACGCCGTTGCCGCTCAAAATCCTGGCGATGCGACTGGCCTATTACCGCTCGGGCGAATCGCGTTATACGACGGTCTTGTCCAACCTGGGCGACGTGGCGATGCCGCAGGAGATGTCAAACCAGATCGAGCGCCTGGATTTTATGCTCGGACCCTCCCGCCAGAACCCGGTCGTCTGTGCGATGATGGGCTCGAACGGCCGGCTCCTGATCACTTTTACCGCCACGATCCGCGAGACCGAGTTGCAACGGGGGTTTTTCCGCCGGATCGTCGACTGGGGCATCCCGGTGACGGTCGAAAGCAACGGCTGGCCGGGAGGATGGTTGTAGAATCGGCGGCCCGCGCAGAAGCTGAGGGCGGGGGGCCGCGGCCGCGGTCTGGCAGGATACATTATTTAGGAAACAAGGGAGGACGGCCATGTCTTTTTGTGTCAACTGCGGCGTGCGCCTGGGGACGGGTGAGCGCAAATGCCCGCTGTGCGGCGTCCAGGTCATCAATCCCATCCAGCCGTATCGCGCCGGCGACCCGGCGCTGTACCCGCCGCCCGACGACACCTGCCCGCCGGTCACCCGCTTTGACCGGCGGACGATCGCTTTTGTCGTCACCTGTGTCCTGGCGCTGCCGGCGCTGTTGAGCGCGGCGGTCAACCTGGTGTACGGTGGCGTCCTGAGCTGGAGCCTGTATGTCTTGGGCGCGGCGGTCACGTTGTGGGTGCTTTTTGTCCTGCCCCTGCTGCCCACGCGCATCGAGTTGCGTGAGCGGGGCCCGGCCGCGCTGCTGATCCCCGACACCGTCGTGCTGCTGACCTATCTGTGGCTGATCGAGCGCTTGTCCGCGCCCGACACCTGGTTTGTCCCCCTGGCGTTGCCGATCGCGGGGACGGTCTGTCTGTTGGTGATCGTCAACGCCATTTTGATCCACCGCTGCGTCTTGCGCGGCCTGTACGCCCTGGTGGCGATCCTGCTCTCGGTCGCGTGGCTGGTGGTGACCATCGAGGTGGTCACCGGCTGGGCGATCGATCAGACGCTGCGGGTGACCTGGTCCCTGCTGGCGGCCATTCCGATCGTTGTGCTGGTTGTGATCCTGATCCTGTTGGGGCGCAATCCCGCCTTCCGCGAGGATGTCGCCCGCAAAATGCACTTTTGAAAAACCCGGCGGCATCCGCGCGGGTAACGAGGGGGAGATCCATATGACATCACCAGAGCGGGCGATTCGGGCCGAATTGCTGGCATACCTGCAAACCCAGCCGGTGCTGGACACCCATGAACATTTGCCGCCCTTTGGCAACCAGCTCGATCCCCGTCTGGACATCCTGGGGGAATACCTGGCCCATTACGCGTCGAGCGACCTGCAGAGCGCTGGTCTGACAGAAACCCAGCTGGCCTACGTGCGCGACCCCGCGGAACCGCTGGAAGCGCGTTGGGCGCTGCTCGCGCCTTTTTGGCAAGCCACGCAGGACACGACCTATGTGCGGGCGCTGCGGCTGGCCGCCGAAAAGCTGTATGGGATTTCCCACTGGGACAGCGAGACGCTGCCGTTGCTCAATCAGAGATTTCGCGCGGCGATGGACGACCCGGATCACCGCCGGCGCGTGCTCAAGGGGATGTGCGGCATCCGGCTGTCGATTTTGGATTTCTGGGAGGATGACATGGCTGTCGATCGCGCTTTTTTCCGGCCGGTCTGGCAGGCCGGGCGGTTGATCCTGCCGGCGCCGGAGGCCGCCCTGCCGGCGACCCTGGACCACCACCTGGAACAGCTCGAGTCCATGTACCACCGCAACCGCGGCGACGGGATGGTCGCGCTGAAGTTCGCGCTGGCGTATCAGCGCCCGATCGCGTTCGCGGACGTGCCGGCACGGGAAGCGCGCGCGGCGTACAGGGCCGCGTCCGCGGCGGGGTTCGCGGACGGATTGCCGACCGCGGTCCAGGATTATGTGGTGCGACATCTGCTGGAGTTGGCCGATCGCGACGGACTGCCCGTGCAAATCCACACCGGGCTCCAGGAAGGGATGCGGCATCCGCTGCGCCACTCCGACCCGATGCTGCTGGCGCCGCTGTTCGGCCGCTACCCCCGGGTCGCGTTTTCCTTGTTTCACATCGGTTACCCCTGGTTCCGGGAAGCGCTGGTGTTGGCCAAAACCCACCCCAACGTCTATTTGGATATGTGCTGGAGCCACATCATCGCGCCCACCGCCGCGCGCATCGCGCTGCGGGAATTTCTCGAAGCCGTCCCGGTGACCAAAATCTTCGCGTTTGGCGGCGACTATCTCTTGGTCGACGGCGTGCTGGGGCACTTGCTGATCGCGCGTGACAACGCCGCCGCCTCGTTGGCCGACATGGTCGCGGACGGTGTGGTGACGATCGATCGGGCGCAGCAGATCCTGTCGCTGATCTTTCACGACAACGCCAGCCGCGTGTTCGGGATCTAAGCGCAGCGTCCACCCTTCTTTTTCTCTTGCGCAAGGGGTTGACAGACGGCGGGGAAGCGTCTATATTTGTATGACAAAGATAGTCAAAGTCAAATGCGAGAACGTCATTTCAACGGAGGGAGCGGTATGGCCAGGCTGAGTGATTTGATCGAAGAAACCATCAAACACATGATTGAACAAAACGACGGCGCTGTGGAAATCACGCGCAGCCGTCTGGCGGAGATGGTCAATTGTGTCCCCTCCCAAATCACTTATGTGCTGTCGACGCGCTTTACCAATGGCCAGGGTTACCTGGTCGAAAGCCGGCGCGGCGGCGGCGGGTGGATCCGCATCCAGCGGATCGAATTGGGGGAAGACAGCGCCTATCTGATGCACGCGCTGCACTCCTTTGGGGAGGAATTGTCCCAGCATGAAGCGGAGATTTACATCGGGAATTTTATCGACTACGGGATCATCGGCCCGCAGGACGCGCGCTTGTTGCGCGCCGCGCTGTCCGATAACGCCCTGTCCCAGGTGGATGTCGCGCAGCGCGCGGCGATCCGGATGGACTTGTTCAAGAATATGCTGACCAGCCTGTTCCTGCGTTAAAGAACGCGCCGGGAATCAGGGGAGGGAGGAAGCGATCGATGAAATGTGATCAATGCCAGGTGAACGAGGCGACGGTTCACATTCAACAAAATATCAACGGCACGGAGAGTGAGCGGCACTTGTGCGCGGATTGCGCGCGCCGGGGCTACGAGCAAGGCCAGCAGGCGTTACAGGACCTGGCCGGCTCCTTCTTTTCCCAACCCATACCCGCCGGTGTTTTTCACGCGCTGGGCGGCGTGCCGTCCTTTGGCACGGCCGCCTCGCCGACCGCGCCGGCCCATGCCTGCCCGGCCTGCGGCACGACCTACGACATGTTCCGCAAAACCGGCCTGGTCGGCTGTGCTTCCTGCTATGACACATTCGGAGAGCGGATGGAGCAGATCTTTGCCCGCGTCCAGGCGTCGGGGCATCACACAGGACGTGTGTACGAGGGCGCGCCCGCGGCCGCGGGCGCGGCGGGCGACGCTGCCACACCGGCGGCACCTACGGTGACGGACGAAGCGCGGCCGGCACAAGTGGCCGCGCCGGACCTGGCGACCCAGCTGCTGACGCAGCTGCGCGGACAGCTGCGCGCGGCCATCACGCGGGAGGATTACGAAGAAGCGGCGCGATTGCGCGACGAAATCCGGGCCCACGAGGCCCGGATCACAAGCAGTGAGAGGGGGGAGGAGGCATGACGTGGTATATGGACAAAGGCCCTGACAGCGATGTCATCCTTTCCAGCCGGGTGCGCCTGGCGCGCAATTTGGCGGGGTACCCGTTTCCCAACCGCCTCGACAGCGGCGGCGCGGCCGCGATTTCCCAGCGGGTGTCGGATTCGTTTTTTGGTGATTCGGACGAGCGGCGGGCCGCGTATGTCGATGTCGACCTGGGGTGCCTGCCGGAGAAAGACCGCATGGCGCTGGTCGAGAAGCATCTGATCTCGGAGGATCTGGCGCGCCTGGGCGAGTGCCGGCGGGCGATCATCAGCCGCGACGAGTCGGTCTCGGTGATGGTCAACGAAGAAGACCACATCCGCGTGCAGGCGATGGCTTCCGGGTTTGATCTGGACGCCGCGTATCGCAAGGCGGAGGCGGCGGCGTTGCTCCTCGAGAGCCGTTTGCCGATCGCGTTTCACGCCCAGTATGGGTTTTTGACCGCTTGCCCGACCAATGTCGGCACCGGCATGCGCGCTTCCGTGATGGCCCATCTGCCCGGGTTGGCGATGGCCGGCCTGTTGCGCGGGACGGTCGAGAGTCTGGGCAAAATGGGGTTCGCGGTGCGCGGGTTCTATGGCGAGCACAGCAAAGCTTCCGGTTATTTGTTTCAGGTCAGCAACCAGATCACGCTGGGACTGAGCGAGGATGAACTGATCGCCGATCTGCGGCGGGTGGCGGACCAATTGACGACACAGGAGCGCAAGGCGCGGCAGGCAGTGCGTGACGCCGACCCGGTGGGGTTGGCCGACCGGGCCAATCGCGCGCTGGCTCTGTTGCGGCACGCGCGGCGGATGACGTCGGCCGAGGCCATGACGTTGATCTCGGACGCGCGGCTGGGGCTGTCGCTGCAGCTGGTCGAAGGCGTGACCGAAGAAGCGCTCAACCGGGCGATTGTCTCGATCGGTCCGGCCAGCATCCAGAAAAGCGCCGGCCACGCAATGAATGAAAACGAACGCGATGTCGAGCGCGCCAAAGCGCTGCACGCGATTTTGACATAACAAGGAGGGCAAACACATGATGATCCGATTTTCACAACGCGCCGGCGCCG
>CAYZME010000100.1:3023-6013 GCA_964479435.1 uncultured Oscillospiraceae bacterium | reverse complement strand
CTGCGCGAGTTCGCCCGCCTGTCCGGGCGCAGCGCGCGGGTGCCGGCCGACCGGCTCCGCGACGCCCTTGAATTGGACGATCCGATCTGTCGCCAGGCCGCGGAATTGGCGGACCGGCATGTCAGCGCGCGCGGTTTTCACCGGATGTTGCGCGTGGCCCGGTCCATCGCCGACTGGGAAGGCGAGCGCCTGGTCGCGCTCAAGCATGTACAAGAAGCCTATCAATACCGGGTCGAACGCGAGGGGCTTGCATGACAGCGCCTGAAACATCCGTTCTGACCGCGGGCATCTGGTTTTCGCGATTGGCCACAGAGACCGGCTTGGGGATGGCCAGGGCGCGGCGCCTGGCGGTGCGGTTCGGCTCCATTCAGCAGCTGTTTTGCGCGCATGAAGAGACGGTGGCAGCGGCGCTGCCCTTGCCGCCGCAGCAGGTTTTGCGCGTGCGGTACTTTTTGCGCGACGACGCGCGGCGGCGGGACGCGGAGCGGGCGGCGGCGGGTTGCGCAGCTCGCGGCGTGGGCTGTGTGACCGATCAAGACTGCGCGTACCCCTCGCGGCTGCGTGAGATCTCCAATCACCCGTTTCTGCTCTTCTACCGCGGCCACATCCAGGCGGTGCTGGGACCGACTGTCCCCGTCGCAACCGTGATCGGAACGCGAAGCGCCACCCCCTATGGCGAAGAGATCACCCGACAGATCACCCGGGAGATCGCCCGCGCCGGCGTGTCCGTGGTCAGCGGCCTCGCGCGCGGGATCGATTCAATCGCCCATCGCGCCGCTCTGGAGGCGGGCGGCCTGACGGCGGCTGTCCTCGGCGGCGGAATCGATCACGCCTATCCTCCGGAGCACCGCGCGCTGATGGAGGAAATCGCCGCGAAAGGGGTCATTCTCAGTGAACACGGCCCGAGCGTACGCCCGGCACGTTCTTTCTTTGCGTCCCGCAACCGGATCCTTTCCGGCCTGGCGGACGCGGTGGTGATCACAGAGGCCGCGGACAAAAGCGGCAGCATGATCACCGCCGGTTTCGCGGCCGATCAGGGCAAGGATCTGTTTGCCGTGCCGGGTAGCATTTTTGAGCCCCATTCCAGGGGATGTAACCGGTTGATCCGCGAGGGGGCGTATGTCTGCCTCGAGGCGGAGGATCTGTTATACCGCTTGCCGTTTAGGGGGGAGCGGCGCCAGGTGGACGATGCAACATCCGGGACCAACGGCTCCCCCTTTGACACCCGGATCCGCGATTGTCTGCGCGGACGCAGCTTGACGGCCGGTGAGATTTCCGCGGCCGCGCGGATCCCCATGGAGACGCTGCTGCCGCTGTTGTCCGCGCTGGAATGGAGAGGGGATCTGGACAATCGCCGGGGAAGATTCTCTTTGACACCTGCTCAGATATAGGTTATATATTGGTACGACGTGCGCCTGTTATCCGCAGGCGACATGTAAAATCAGATAGCCGAGGTCTTTTGGATGCCCAAAACGCTACTCATCGTCGAATCCCCCGCCAAGGCCCGAACGATCGGCCGTTATTTGGGGTCATCATACCGGATTGCCGCTTCCGTCGGGCATATCCGCGATTTGCCGTCCGCGACGATCGGCGTGGATGTGCGCAGGGATTTCAAACCGACCTATATCACGATGCGCGGCAAAGAGAAGGTCGTGCGTGAGCTCAAGGAATTGGCTGCCGCCAGTGAACGGATCCTGATCGCGACGGACCCGGACCGCGAAGGCGAAGCCATTGCCTGGCACATTGCGATCATTCTCGGCGTCGACCCCGCCTCGCCCTGTCGTGTATCGTTCAATGAAATAACCAAAAACGCGGTTCAAGCCGCGGTCCGCGAGCCGCGGCCACTCGATATGAATCTGGTGGATTCCCAGCAAGCCCGGCGTATTCTCGATCGCCTGGTCGGGTACGAGCTCAGCCCGCTCTTGTGGAAAAAAATCCGCAAGGGCTTGAGCGCGGGCCGGGTTCAGAGCGTCGCGACACGCGTTGTCGTGGAGCGGGAACGGGAAATCCAGGCATTTGTTCCCGAGGAATACTGGTTGCTGACGGCGCACCTGGCCAAACAGGAGGCATCACAACCCCCCTTCAGAGCGCGTTACCACGGGCTTGTGCGCAAGGAGCGCGTCGCCAGGCAAAAGCTGCGCAATCGTGAAGAAACCGATGCTGTCATGCGCGACGTCGACGGCCAGGCCTTTCGCGTGCGCACCATCAAGAAAGGGCACAAAGCGCGGCAGCCCTTCGCGCCCTTTACGACGAGTACCCTGCAACAGGAAGCTTCGCGCCGCCTGAGTTTTACGTCGCGGCGCACGATGAGTGTCGCGCAACAGTTATATGAAGGCATTGATTTACCCGACTTGGGCGCGACCGCTTTGGTGACCTATATTCGTACAGACTCCGTGCGCGTGTCAGACGACGCCGTGTCAGAGGCGAGGCATTTGATCGCGAATACGTACGGCGAATCCTATCTGCCGGCCACACCGCGTCGCTTTCGCAACCGCAACGCCGCGCAAGACGCGCATGAGGCCATCCGTCCCGCCCATTTTGACCTCGCGCCGGAAGCCGTAAGAAACGCGTTGAGTCCCGAGCAATACCGGCTCTATAAGCTGATTTGGGATCGTTTTGTGTCCTCGCAAATGGCAGCGGCGCAAGTGGACACGGTCACGGTCGACGTACAAGCCGCCGCGCATATTTTTCGCGCGGTCGGCGAGACCATCCGCTTTCCGGGCTTTTTGCGCTTGTACGCGGATTTGGCAGAAGCGGACGAAGAAGCCGATCCCGATGCCGGCGATGGAAAAGAGCGCATTCCCGGTCTTGCCGAAGGAGAGGTTTTGCGGCTGCTTGAGTTGAAACCCGAGCAAAAATTCACACAGCCGCCGCCGCGCTATACGGAAGCCACTTTGATCAAAGCGATGGAAGAGCAGGGGATCGGGCGCCCGTCGACGTATGCCCCCACAATCTCAACCATCCTGGACCGCAAATATGTCGAAAAAGAA
>CAYZME010000100.1:0-3013 GCA_964479435.1 uncultured Oscillospiraceae bacterium | reverse complement strand
GATATTTGCTGCCAACGGAATTGGGCATGATTGTGACCGATCTGTTGATCGAGCATTTTGGCGAGATTGTCGACCTGCGGTTTACCGCCGACATGGAAAGCAAATTGGACAAAGTAGAGGAAGGCGAAAGCGACGGACTCTCTTTGCTGCGCGCGTTTTATGACCCGTTTCACGAGAAAGTGACCCTGGCTGAAACAGCGATGGAGAAAGTAAAACTGGAAACCGTTCACCTGGGTGAAAAATGCCCGGAATGCGGTGAAGGGGACCTGGTGATCAAAGAAGGCAGATACGGGAAATTTATCGCCTGTACCCGCTTTCCCACATGCAAGTACACCCGCAATGTCGAGCACCCGGTCGAGGGTTCATGCCCGCTGTGCGGATCGGGGCTGTTGCTGCGGACGGCGCGCAAATCGAGAAATCGCACTTTTTATACATGCGACCGCAAGGGGCGTGACCCGGAGTGCCCCTTTATCAGCTGGGATCTGCCCATACCCGGTCAAACATGCGAAACCTGCGGCAGTTACATGGTGATGAAGACCTTTCGCGGGCAGAGTCATCCGCGTTGTGGCAATCGCGACTGTCCGTCCAACGCCCGCAAACCCAAAGCGCCTGCTCCGGCAAACAAGAACCAACCGTGATCAGACAACCACGGCCACCAGCAGAGGAGCCGGTGTACATCGTCGGCGCGGGACTGGCCGGGTGTGAGGCGGCCTGGCAGCTGGTGTCTGCCGGCATTCCGGTCGTGCTGATCGACATGAAGCCGGGACAGATGACACCCGCGCACCGGTCCGGCCAGTTTGCGGAACTGGTCTGCAGCAATTCGCTCAAAGCCATGCGCACGACCACGGCCTCCGGTTTACTCAAAGAGGAAATGCGCCAATTTGACTCTTTGCTCTTGGCCGCCGCGGATCATGCCCGGGTGCCGGCGGGAGGCTCGCTGGCCGTCGATCGTGATTTGTTTGCTTCTTTTGTCACCCGTGTTTTGACACAGCATCCGCTGGTGACGGTTGTGGAAGAGGTCGTAGAAGCCGTACCGGCACACGGAATCCGCATTCTGGCTACCGGTCCGTTGACGCACGGCCGTCTTTTTCATTCGATCGAAGAGGTGCTGGGCACGCGATGTCTGCATTTTTATGACGCGGCGGCACCGATCGTCGAAGCCGATTCCATCGATCATACGCGGGTCTTTGCGCAATCAAGGTATGGGCGCGGCGGCGACGATTATTTGAATTGCCCGTTGGACAGCCGGCAATATGACCGGTTCTGGGAGGAATTGACTCAGGCCCAGGTTGCCGAGGTCGCGGATTTTGATCGCGACGCGGTTTTCGAAGGGTGTATGCCGATCGAGACCATGGCGGCGCGCGGCAAAGAGACCATCCGCTTCGGACCGATGAAGCCGGTGGGGTTGACCGATCCGTCCACCGGGCAACAACCCTTTGCCGTCGTTCAGCTGCGCCAGGATGACATCGGCGCGTCGCTGTACAGCCTGGTCGGTTTTCAAACGCGGCTGCGGTTTGCAGAGCAGAAACGCGTGTTTTCACTTATCCCCGGACTGGAAAACGCGACCTTCGCGCGATATGGGGTCATGCACCGGAATACGTATATATCCGCGCCCGGTGTTTTGACATCGACATTGGCAGCGGTCGGACAGCCGGGGCTCTTTTTTGCCGGGCAAATGACGGGCGTAGAAGGCTATATGGAATCGGCGGCGACCGGTCTCATGGCCGGGTTACAAGCGGCGCGCTTGGTGCGGAAAGAGTTGCCTCTGTCCTTTTCCGCCCGCACGATGATGGGCGCCTTGGTCCAGTATGTCTCGCAGCCCCGCCCGCGGCGTTTTCAGCCGATGAATGCCAACTTTGGCATTCTGGAGCCGCTCCCGGGCAAATACAAACATAAAGAAGACCGGTACGCCGCGATGGCCCAACGCGCGCTGTCCGAAATAGACGCGTTGCGAATTGATATAATGAATGACAGGTGAGAAGTGAATCGCGGCGTAGCGTGAGCCGCGGGAGGTGGGGATGTCTTTTTTGAGCAATCGTTATTTGCGCGAAGGGCCCGGCGTTTATCCCGAGGATCTGGACCAGGGTCCGTTCACTCGCTTCTTTGGCATTTTGGGCCGCAAGTTCTGGAAGATTTGTACGCTCAACCTGATGTATGTTTTGTTCAGCTTGCCGGTATTGGCGCTGTCGATACTTTTGGCGCCTTCCCTGTTGCGATTCCTGGCGCCGACGTTGACGGTAGAGTCTTTGACCGCCTTTTTTGCCCGCCCTGAATTTGCGGAAAGCCTGGTTGACGGGGTCACACCTGAAAGCTTTGCGCACACGACCCTGCTGATGTTGTATACCCTGTTTATCTTTTTCCAAACGGCGATGGCCTGGTTTGTGATCGGTCCGGTACATGCGGGAATGACCTATGTTTTGCGCAATTTTTCCCGCGAGGAACACGCGTTTGTCTGGTCTGACTTTTGGGAGCATGCCAGGAAGAATCTCAAACAAGCGACCGCTTCCGGACTGCTGTCGATGGTGATATCGATTGCTCTGGTGGTCAGTTACGGCTTTTACCGCGCCCAGATCGGCCCTGATTTTTTCCGTTTGCTGATGGTCGGTTTTCTGTTTGTCATCTTTGCCGTCTTTACGGTGATGCAGATGTATATCTACCCGATGATGGTGACATTCGAGCTGCCGCTCAAAAACCTTTATAAAAACGCTTTCCTGTTTTTCACTTTGCGCCTCTTTCCCAATCTTGGGCTGTTGTTGCTCTCTTTGGTATTGAATTTGGTCATCCCACTGGCTCTGGTCTTTTTTCTCCAGCTGCTGGGATTTTATCTGGTCATACTCTATTTTGTGGTTCTGGGCTTCGGACTGCAGTTTTTGATGACCAATTTCTACGTCTATCAGCAATTGGACCGGTTTATGATCCAGCGGCTGGCAGAAGATGAACAGGCAGAGGCGCCTGAATCACCCGCAACCGACACAAGCCCCGGCGAAACCGGCACAAACCCTGACCAATAAAT
>CAYZME010000099.1:0-6133 GCA_964479435.1 uncultured Oscillospiraceae bacterium | reverse complement strand
ACAGCCGGGATGGCTGAAACAGGGAAAGGAACATGTGACGAGATGGCCGATCCGTTGCCGGATGTGACCCGGTTGATGGCACAAGCGCAAGCGGGAAGCGTGGAAGCCCAATGCAAGTTGGCTCTGCGTTATGAGTTGGGGGACGAATTGCCGCAAGACCCTCAGCAAGCGCTGCATTGGTACGGCTTGGCGGCCGCGCAAGGGGATTTGTTTGCCAAAATGCGCATCGCGGATATGCGGCGGAAAATGGCGCGGCAGAACGCGGGCGGTTTGTATGCGATGGACGGGATTGTCCGCGATTTTTATCCCCCTGCGCGCGGGGCGGCTGGCGCCGGCGGAGCGGCTCAGGCGATTGTGGAACCTGCGGTGAGCGAGGCCCCCTTTGACCTCGAAGCGGAGCTGGCGCGGTGGGTCGGTATGGAGGAGGTCAAAGCCTTTTTCCGGCGCTTTGCCAAACAGGAGGTCGCGGCCAACAAGCGGGCGGCCGCGGGGCACAGCGTGGAGCGTTCAGCCATGCCCCACCTGGTGATCGCCGGTTCGCCGGGTAGCGGCAAAACGAGCGTCGCCCGTCTGGCGGCCAGGTTTTTTCACCATTTGGGATATTTGCGGCGCGGCCAGTTGATCGAGACGAGCAAGGCCGGCCTGGTTTCCGAGTACACCAGCCAAACCGCCAGAAAGACCACGGAGCTTTTTCAGTCTGCCCTCGGTGGCATGCTGGTCATCGACGACGCGCAGACTTTTTTATCCGCCTCCGCGAATCAAGCCAATGCGCATGACCGGGAGGCGCTGGAAACGCTGGAAACGCTGTTGGAGCGACACACAGGGGAGACGGCGGTGGTGCTGACGGGCAGCCGCAAAGAGCTCGAGCAGCTGTTGCGGCAGTACCCGGGACTGCGCGCGCGGTTTACGACCGTTCTCTCGCTGCCGGACTACACGGCCGATCAATTGTGGATGATCTTTGAACGGATGATGACAGCGCGTGGGTTTCGCATCTCGGCATCCGGGGCGCGTGCGGCCCAAGCCGCGTTGCGTGCCCGCAACCGGGCGGGCGAAGCCGAGCGCGCCAATGCGCATCTGTGCGCGGCGCTGCTGGACGAGGCCATCATGCGGCAGAGTGTGCGCATCGTGGATACAGACGCGACCGACGCCGCGTTGATCACACTGGAAGCGGATGATTTTGCGGATGAGGCGCGCGACATCGTGGATTTTGACCTCGAAGCCCGGTTGTCCGCGGTGATTGGGTTGGAGAGTATCAAGGATTTTTTGCGCGGGCTGTACGCGCAGTTGCGGCTGGAGACCGCGCGGCGGGAAACCGGGTTGGATACCGGGCGCGGCCAGACCCTGCATCTGGTGTTTCGCGGCAATCCGGGGACGGGCAAAACAATGATGGCGCGTATTCTCGCCGAGCTCCTGCAGGCGATGGGGGTGTTGCGGATGGGCCAACTGGTCGAGACCGACCGCGGCGGGCTGGTCGCCGGCTATGTCGGGCAGACGGCGGAAAAAACGCGGGACAAGATCCGCGAAGCGCTCAACGGTGTGTTGTTCATCGATGAAGCGTACGCGTTGGCCAACGACGCCGGCTCCGCACAGGGGTTTGGCCGGGAGGCGATCGACACCCTGGTCAAAGATATGGACGACAACCGCGACCGGTTGGTGGTGGTACTGGCCGGGTACCGGGATGAAATGGACGCGTTTCTTGCCAGCAACCCCGGTTTGCGATCGCGCTTTCCCACCGTACTGACCTTTGCGGATTACTCGTTGGATGAGCTGATGGCCATCGCCGAGTCGTTCTTTCGTGAGAAAAAATACCAGTTGACAGCAGACGCGCGGATAACTATGCGCGACCACCTGGCCGCGGCGATGGTCCACCCGCATTTTGGCAACGGGCGTTACACGCGCAATTTATACGAGAAAGCGTTGCGCAACCAGGCGTTGCGGCTGTTGCCGGACACCGATCTGACCGAGCGGGAGTTGACGACCATCTGTGCCGCGGACATCCCGGCCACATTGTGATCGGGTCTTTTATGTAAATAGAGGAGTATAACGAAAAACAAGGATGAGACAAACAGGACAAGGGCAGGAAGAGCATCCCGATTGGAATAACCCGGACGTGTTGTCACGCAACCGCATTCCCGCGCGCTCGTATTGTGTGCAATATCCAGATTTCGCCAGCTGCTCGCGCGCCCGGGAACGCAACCGCCGGTACGATTCGCCGTATGTTTTGCTGCTCAACGGGGATTGGGAGTTCCGCTATTGTGCCACGCCAGCGGATGTTCCGACGATGCAGGCTTTGCAACACCAGCGTTTGGATCCGGTTGTGGTGCCGTCTTGCTGGCAGACAACCGGCTACGATCGCCCCCAGTATGTCAATGTGCGCTATCCGTTCCCCGGCGATCCTCCGCATGTTCCGTATGAAAACCCCGTGGGGATCTACCGCAAGTCGGTCCGGATGCCGCTTTCTTTGCGCGGGATGCGCAAACGCCTTCATTTCCAGGGGGTGGCCAGCGCCTTTCACCTGTATGTCAATGGCCGCCTGGTCGGTTACAGCGAGGGCAGCCGTTTGCCTGCCGAATTTGACATCACTTCGTTGCTGCACGAAGGCGAGAACGAGCTGTTGCTTTTTGTCTATAAATTTTGTACGGGCTCCTGGCTGGAAGATCAGGACTGCTTTCGATTTCACGGAATTTTTCGCGACGTATACATAGAAGCGATGCCGCCGCAAGCGGTTCACGATTTGCGGTTGACGACGCGTCCGCTGGATGACACGTACCGGCGTTGGGAGTTGGGCGTATCGGCCGATCTGATCTCTTACCAGGGCGATCTGGCTTTGCTGCGGGTTCGTTTGTTGCGCGATGGTAAAACACAGATCGACGAGCGGGAGCGCGTGCGCCTGGAACCGGCGTCCGGGCAGGGCTTTCATTCGCCGATCCGTTGCCGTAGTCTGACGTCATTTGCCTATACAGTCAATGCGGTTGATGTGTGGAGCGCGGAAGCTCCCGCGCTGTATGACCTGTTTGTCAGCCTGCTCGACCCGACCGGTCAAGAACTGGCTTGCGTCCACATGTCGGTCGGATTTCGCGAGATCCGGTGTGAGGATAGCGTTTTGCTGGTCAACGGGCAGCCGGTCAAGCTGTTGGGGGTCAACCGCCATGACACCCACCCCGCGCGCGGTTCGGCTGTGACCGTGGCGGATATGGTGCGGGATTTGTTGCTGATGAAACGCCACAACATCCAATGTGTCCGCACAGCGCACTATCCCAACGATCCGATTTTTCTTGAATTGTGCGATCTGCTCGGGTTCTATGTGATCGCCGAGACCGACCTGGAGTGCCATGGCGCGCGGTTGCTGGACGGCGGCTTTGCCACGCTGTCGGACAACCCCGATTGGGAAGCCGCCTATGTGGAGCGGGCGGAGCGGTTGGTGATGCGGGACCGTTCGCATCCATCGGTGATTTTCTGGTCGCTGGGAAATGAAGCGGGGTTCGGGCGCAACATCGAAAGAATGGCCGATGCCGTGCGCGCGATCGATACGCTCAGACCGATCCATTATGAAGGCGCCGACCATACGGAACGGCGCGGTTTTGATGTAATCAGCCTGATGTACCCGTCGGTGCAGCGCCTGGAGGAAGAGCTGCGCCAGAGCAAGGAAACGCGCCCCTATTTTCTGTGTGAATACGCGCATGCCATGGGCACCGGGCCGGGGTCGCTGCGCGAGTACACCGATCTGATCTTCCGCTATCCGCGACTGGCCGGCGGCTGCGTATGGGAGTGGTGTGATCACGCGCTCTACCAGACTTTACCCGATGGGCGTGTCCGCCACGCGTACGGGGGCGACCATGGCGAGTATCCCCACGACGGAAACTTTTGCGTCGACGGCCTGGTTTCACCAGAACGCGTCCCGCACACCGGCTTACTGGAGGTCAAACAGGCCTATCGGCCGCTTGTCGTCCAGCCGATCGACCCGCCCGGCGGGAGATTCCGGATTGTCAACCGGCGCGCGCATACGGACACAAAAGATTTGCGTCTGGAGTGGGTGATGCTGCGCGAAGGCCTGCCGGTCGCGCGGGGGGAGGTTGCGGATTTTGATCTGGCGCCGCAAGCGGAGCAAGTGGTTGTCATAAAGTACGGGGTGGACCTCACACAGGCGCGGAGCGAGGGGGCGCCGGAGGGACCAGCCGCCGCTTCCGCACGGCCTTTTAGCGCCCATCTGCTGGCGGACCCGCCGGAATATACCGTGCGGTTTGTCTGCACGACACGTGAGGATAAAAACGGCATCGGGGCTGGCCATGAGACGGGTTTTGACGAATTTGTCATTCAACCGGGCCGCCGCGCGTTGACCTATGCAGACGCGGGCGGGCTGCTCGACATGACACATAACGGTCATCTGTCCATCGTGACCGGCCGCCGTTTCTGGCTGGTCTTTAGCCGGTTGTCGGGGACGTTTGAGTCCTGGCGTGTCGGCGACCGCGAATACTTGTATGAACGGCGGATGATCCCCCCGGACGGGACCGGGATGCAACCGCAACCCGCGGGTCCACGGGTTCATTTGTTGCGCGCGTTCATCGACAACGACCGCCGCATGGCCGAGATCTGGCGACAGTTCGGGTACGACCGCCTGTGGCAGGAAGTCAGAAAGGTGAGGGAAGAGTGCGACAGTACCCAGGCTGTTTTTGTTGTCGAGTCCGTTTTGTGTCCACTGGCGGCCAGCCCTTTGTTTGATGTGGAAACCCGGTATGAGATCAACCAGCAAGGGACGCTGGCCGTGACGGTCCGCATCCACCCTCGGCGGCTGGATTTGCCGCGTCTGCCCCGCTTTGGCATTCGCTTGTTCCTGACCGGCTCGTTCCGGCATTTTTCCTGGTTCGGGCTGGGCCCGCACGAAGCGTACCGCGATATGAAGCTGAGCGCGCGCACCGGTGTGTTTCAATTGCCAGTCGATCAATTGGCGGTGCCGCGGATCAAACCGCAGGAGACTGGATTGCGGCACGACATCCGCTGGCTGAAAATGACCGATGAGCGTGGGTGGGGGCTGCTCGTGGAGAACGGCAGCGTCTTTGCGGCAACCGCACGCGAACAGATGACCGAGGATTTGCTGGTTGCCACACACGGCCTGGATGTGCCCACCCGGGACGGGGTTGAGTTGTTGATCGACCAGGCCATGGACGGGATCGGTTCGGAGAGCTGTGGTCATCCGCCGCTGCCCATCTACCAATTGCACAGCGCGCCCATGCAGGCGACGTTCCGCTTCACCCCCGTACGGCCGGAGCCGTAGGGGCCCGATCCGCCGATCCGTCCCGCGGGCCGGCTCACGCTTTTCGCGGCGGCCGCTTGGTGATAGAATGGGCGTGTATAGATCCGGTTTTGCTGGCCGCCCCCGATGAGTAAGCGCTTCTGAATCGTTCCCTGCCTAGTCGCTCCTTATAGAGGTGACCACAATGGATCACGCGCGTGCCGGCGGCCATCCGCTGCCGCTTGATCAAGAGGCGGTCGCGGCGTTGCGCCAAATCATTCTCTCCTATGAAAAGAAAGCCAATCATTTGATTCAGATCCTCCATCTGACGCAAGCGCTGTTTGGTTATTTGCCGGACGCCGCCTTGCGCCTGATCGGCGAAGAAATGAATGTCCCGATGTCGACCATTTATGGGGTGGTCTCTTTTTATTCGTATTTCGCGCGCCAGCCCAAAGGGCGTCATGTCATTCAGGTCTGCCTAGGCACCGCGTGTTATGTGCGGGGCGGCGACCGTGTTTTGGATGAGATCAAGCGCGTGCTGGGAATCGAGGTCGCGCAGACAACTCCGGATGGGCGTTTCTCACTGGAGGTCAAACGGTGTATCGGCGCGTGTGGCCTGGCGCCCGCGATCCGGATTGGCCAAACGGTGCACAAACGTGTATCGGCGGCTCAGGTTGGCGAGATTTTGCGCCTGTATCCCTGAGAGAGGTGCGGCTTATGGCTCACTTACCCGTAATAATGAAAATCAGGGGGCCGGAGAGTCTACAAGCGCGGCGCGCGGCCTATGTGTCCGCACAGGCCGGGTATGCCCGTACGCTGTCGGTGTGCGCGGGCGCGGGCTGTGTCTCTTGCGACTGTGCCGCCTGCGCGCAGGCATTGATCCAGGCCGTCCAAGAGGAGGGC
>CAYZME010000098.1:0-6180 GCA_964479435.1 uncultured Oscillospiraceae bacterium | reverse complement strand
GCCGGTGCGTACAATGGACGACCGTCCGTTCCCGTCCGCGGAGTCAGGTCGGGAGGTGTGGAATCGGCTCTCGGCTTTCTGTGACGAGATGGTTGCAAATGAGCATGAGCGGATCGTCATCGTCACACATGGTTTCGTTCTGCCTGTATGGTTCGCGATCTGGCTCAAGTGGGATATCGCGATGCTCAATAAAACAGGGTTTTGCGGAGCGGCAGGCGGCGTTTCTTTTATGAGAGAAGATACGGACGGTAAACGCGTCCTGATGCGGTTGAACGATATGTCGTACAGTGGGGAGGATTACAGACTTATATAGTCGGAAACCCTGCGCCAGCGGACAGCCAGCCCCGGACAGAATCAGCAAGCGAAACGCACCAAATGAGGCCCGCTTTTGTGTTGACGATGTCTTCTCAAATGACTTACAATTTTATTGAAATTAAATTGGATAGATGGCTTTCCGCATCTTTGGGTCTGCTGGCGGTAGAACCAGTGCTACACGCTGTTTTTTGCCGCGGCATGGGGTATCAAAATGGAGGATGATATGAAAAAGAAAATTCATTTTTCGCTTACTTTTCTCCTGCTTGTCGTACTTGTCCTGCCCTGTTTCGTACTCGCCGGCACCACGCCAACCAGCAAGGCTGAATTCGAAGCCGCTTTCGCGTCAACCAATGAGCAGCTGTTTGGTTACAATCATCTTGGCGGTCCGGGCTTGGTGGAAGAACCTCTGGATTTGATACTGGGACCCTACTCGTACCAAATGTCCACCGTGCTGGATACGAACCCGGGTGCCGCCCCCGGCTATTACAATGACTCGGAAAATATCTCGGTAAATTCCGCCGACCGGATTATGGTGCTGTCATTTTCTGATCCTTTGCCGAAATCCTTGTGTCTGGGTGTAATCGCGGTTGACCCAAACGGCATTTATTTGGCGAATCAATCGCTCAGCATCTCGCTCAATGGCGGGGATTGGCGAACGTACCATACTCCGGGAGACTTTGCGGATGCGGCTTATATCCTGCAAGATCCTGCCGGTATTTCGCAAGTGCGGATCAGCCGTACAACGAATTACCCGATTTGGTACGGTCTGAGCTACCTTTTGCTCCCGGCAAAATTGGAGCAGCATGCGCCTCCCGCGCCCGTCGTTGCCAGCGGGACGGACACTAGCATTACGCTGGAGGAAATTCCCGGGGCGCAATACAAGCTGGGAGACGGCGGTGTATGGCAGAGCGGGCTTACTTTTGCCGGGCTGCAGCCCGGGACTGAATACAGCTTCTTTGCCTATTATCCCGAATCAGAGACACACCATGCCTCACTGGCGAGCGGCGGAACGTTGGCAGGCACCGAAAAGAGTGAACAAGCGCCGCCCGCGGCGCCGGTCGTGTCCGATCTCGCCGCCAACTCCGTCACGCTGGAAATCATCGCCGGCGCTGAGTATCGGGTGAACGACGGCGCGTGGCAGACCGATTCGACTTTCGCCGGATTGCAGCCGGCAACAGCATATACTTTCTATGCCCGCTTCCCGGAGACAGCGACATCGTTTGCGTCCTTTGCCGGCGAGGGTACGACGGTCACGACGATCAGCCAGATCCTGCGCACCTTGACACATACGCCCAGCGGGGTGTCCATCATGGGCCGTATCCACGTCAACGCGGAGCTGCAAGTAGAAGAGGGAGCCTTGGACAACCCGGGTGCGTGCGACGCTTGCGATGCCATACGCGATCGCCTGAGTGATGATACGTATATATTGTTGTCCTTTTACAACATCTCACTGACGGAAGCGTTTGGCGGCGAGCTCGAGCTCGCCATCCCAGTGGGCGCTTCATATGATGGCAAGATCGTGACCATCCTGCATTGCGCGAACGGCGTACTAAAAAGCTACACCGCCACGGTCGAGGGCGGCGCGGCTACCTTTGTCGTTACGGAACTGTCACCCTTTGCAGTATTCGTGGAAGTCGAGGAAGCCGAGGAAGCCGTCGTCGAGATACCGGATACCGGGGAAAGCAACATCCTGCCGGTTTCGGGCTTCCTTTGTCTTGGCATGGCGGGTTGCCTCTTGCGGCTCCGTTCCCGCCGGAAAGAACCGCAATAGAAGTCGCCGAGGATCTAAAGAGGCGGAAGGAGCATGGCGGATCGCTATTACAAAAAAATATACAGCCATCGCTATTTTTATCAAACACTCGTGCTGGTGATGCGAAGTCTGCGGTATTTTCGCTTGAATCGCAAAAAGCAGTTGATCGCGCCGCCCTTTCGCGAACGGATCATGCTCGCGGTAACCGAAGTAAACGGTTGTGAAGCGTGTTCGTACGCGCATACCAAACTGGCGCTCGAAAAAGGGCTGCAGCTGGAAGAGATACACGAAATCCTCGGTGGTGAGACGCAAAGGGTCCCGGAGGATGAGTTGCTGGGCGTGATTTTTGCCCAGCACCTCACGGACCAAAACGGGATCTGTTCCCCCCATGCCTGGTACCGCCTGGTCGAGGCGTACGGGCAAGAGGGCGCGATGGTTATTTTGTCGCTGACGCGGGCGATGAACGCGGCCAATATATACGGCATGGCGGTCAGCGCCCTCTGGGATCGCTTGCGCAAAGTCGCGTCGGGCAAGACGCGACTGGCATATGAGCTTTCCATTTTCCTGGCCGGGGGGTTATACCTGCCGATCGCCGCGATCCACGCGCTCATCGATCACGCCCGCAAGAAAACCCTGTATCCCTTTCATGTCGCCCGACAGACCTAGGCATACGCCAAGACCGCGTCCGTGTTTTCATGGCCGGCTTCCTGGAGATGCCGGCCATTTTTACGTGAAAGCGGCGGTTCTGGCCCCGCTGCCGCGCGGTTCATAGGTTATACTGATAGGGACGGCTTTCCGCCAGACGCGGGGGCGAGGCGATGTATGTGTCGGGACGCGCGGACACCATAGATTTGCCCGGCTGATTATCAACAAAGGAGTGAAGGCATGAAACCAGTGAAAGTGGCCATGATCGGCGTGGGCGCGATCAGCGGCATCTATCTCAAAAACATCACCACTACTTTTCGCGATGTCGAGTTACACGGTGTATGCGATCTGATTTCAGAAAGAGCTGAAAAAGGCGTCGCGTGGGTCAAAGAGCAGCAGGAGAAAAATCCTCAGATCCCGACCCCAAAAATCTATACGGATATGTATGAAGCGTTTGACGATCCGGCAGTAGACGTCATTCTCAACCTCACCCGCCCGTATGAGCATTACGAGGTGACCAAGCTGGCTCTGAACCACGGCAAGCATGTGTACTCGGAAAAACCATTGGCTGTCGACATGGAAGAAGCGGTGGAGCTCGTGGCGTTGGCCCAAGAGAAGGGCTTGAAGCTGGGCGGAGCGCCCGACACATTTATGGGCGCGGGAATTCAAACGGCCAGACGCCTGATCGACGAAGGTCTGATCGGCGAACCGGTCGGGGCCAACTGCGCGATGGTGTGCCACGGGCACGAAACATGGCACCCCGACCCGGAATTCTATTATAAGCGCGGGGGCGGTCCGATGCTGGACATGGGTCCGTACTATATTACCGCGCTGGTGCAATTGTTAGGCGAGGCCAAGGGCGTTTCCGCACTGACTAAAAAGACTTTTCCCACGCGCGTCATCACCTCGGACCCGCACTTTGGCGAGACCATCGACGTCGATGTCGACACCCATCTGACGGGCAGCATCTTGTTTTCCAACGGCGCCATCGCGCAGGTATGTACCACGTTTGACGTCTTTTATAGCCGTTTCGCGCAAGCGCGCTTTGAGGTCTATGGTACAGAAGGGACGCTGGTTGTGCCGGATCCCAACACGTTTGGCGGGACGGTGTTGCTTTTGCGGCCGGAAGACCAGGCAGCCAGCAAAACCGATCCGGCGTTGGCGCGGCGCACAGCTGTTCAGTTCTACGATGGCTACAAAGAGATGCCGCTGCTGTATGGATACAGTGAGAACTCGCGCGGCATCGGCCTGGCGGATATGGGCAAAGCGATTCGCAGCGGGCGGGATTTCCGCGCCAACGATCAGCAGCAATTGCATGTGTTGGAGATTTTGACCAGCTTCAGCAAATCCAGCGAGCAAGGCGCGTTTGTCCCCATGACGACGCGTTATGCCCGCACTCAACCGATGTCTAAAGCCGCGATCCATGGCGTCATGGAAGCATAACAATACAAAATGGAGGAAGAACAATGAAAATCGCGTACACTGGGTGGACCTGGATCAACAGCCGTGAACCGCAATTAGCCAAACGGATGCTGGAGCAGTCTTTCCGCGAATGCAAATTCCTGGGCTACGACTACGTGGAAAACTTCGCCTTTATCCGTGACTTTTACGCGGAAGACCCGCAGGAACTGGTCCAGCTGGCGAAAAATTGCGGCGTGGAACTGGTGAATCTGTACGGCCATTTCAGCTTTGACGTGGAAGAAATGATCGCCATTGCCAAAAAGCAAATCGATTTTCTCGCGGACATCGGCGGCAAGTGGTACAACTGCCAAAACAGCGGTTTTGGCGACGACGGACCCAAGGAGCGCCCGACCAACCCCGAGATGCTCGACAAAATGTGCGAAATCGCCAACCGTTTGGGCGCGTACGCCATCGAAAAAGGCATCCAGCTTTGCTTCCATCCGCACTATGGGACGTGCGTATTCTGGCAGAGTGACATCGACTATTTTGCCGAGCACACCAATCCCGAGCATGTTTTCTTCTGCTTTGACACCGCGCATACGACATTGGCCGACATCGACCCGGTGGCATTGATCCACCAGTATGGCAAACGGATCGCTTATATGCACTTGAAAGACGTCGATCTGTACGCGTTGTCCAAAGCCGAAGGCCCCCAGAAAATGGCGAGCTTCCGTGCGTTGGGCCACGGCACGGTCAACTTCCCGGCGATCAAGGCGGCTTTGGAGGAAGAAGGCTACGACGGCGTCTTGTGCGTGGAGCTGGACCGTCCGGAGATTTGCAATTTCCACTCTGCCGAGGTGTCGCGGATCTACATCAAAAACGTCCTGGGCCTCTGACCCCAGGGAGGTGAAGCCGTTTTGCCTGAGGCATCGTCGCGCCAATCGCGGCCGGCCTCATAAAGACTAGCGATCGAAGAACGGGGAGGTCGGGCGCGCGCAACGCACGACCTCTTCGCTTTTGGGGAATACAATCTACAAAAAATGAGGTTTGGGCCATGCCGGAATTACCTGAGGTTGAAACGACGCGCCGCGTGCTCGCGCCCCTGCTGATCGGGCAGTCGATCCGTGAAGTGATCCTTCACCAGCCGCAAGTCATCGCGCACCCCGAGGCAGGCCGGCTGGGCGCAAAATTGCGCCAACAGTGCATTGCCTCGCTGGGGCGGCGCGGGAAATATCTCTGGTTTGACTTCTTGGACCAAAGCAGGATGGTCGTCCATTTGCGTATGACGGGCGCGCTGGTGGTGGCCGCGGCCGGGGAGCCGCCAGAAAAGCACACGCATGTGGTTTGGGGCCTGGGCGATGGCAATCAATTGCGCTTCTCCGATCCGCGGCGTTTCGGGCGCATCTGGTATTTTGCCCCCTGCGAACCGGACCGCATCAGTGGCATCCATCGGTTAGGGCCCGAGCCGGGCCCGGATGTGACGGGCGAATATCTGCGCGACCGGTGCGGCGCGCGGCGGGTGCCGATCAAAAGCTGCCTGCTCGACCAGCGGGTCGTCGCCGGCATCGGCAACATCTATGCGGATGAAATCCTATTTCAAGCGGGCATCTTGCCTTCCCGGCAAGCGAACACATTGACGGCAGACGAATGGCAACGGCTGGCGTTGACCATCCCCGAGCGGCTGGTGTTTTTCACAGAGAAAAACACCATATCCGCAGCCGCCTTTTTTGCCGAGAACGGGCGCGCGTATCGCAACACACCCCATCTCCAGGTGTATAACCGCGCCGGCTTGCCGTGCCGCGTTTGCGGTACCGCATTGCAACGGACAACCATCGGCGGCCGCGGAAGCGTCTGGTGCCCCCAATGCCAGAAATGACAAAGCATCGGCCAGACCGCCGGGGGCGGCCGTCCCCGGCGGTCGATGGGTAGGATCGTCGCTGCCGTGTGAGGCACAACTTCGCTTTCGCGCTCATTTTATGTAAGGTACGTCGGCTGATTGACAGGGCGTAGCTAAATTGATTACAATTGGAAAGGTTTTCGGGGTGTAGCTCAGGTGGCTAGAGTGCTTG
>CAYZME010000097.1:1620-6265 GCA_964479435.1 uncultured Oscillospiraceae bacterium | reverse complement strand
AGATCGCATCCGCGATTAGAAAAGGGTCATGTCGTTCGACAGGTCGATTCCGGAATGATTCTACCGCCGGGTCCAACGCTTGGCACAGAGCGGATACGGTCGACCGCTATCTCCAAACACAAAGGCACAGACTCAGGCTCAAAGGCATTTGCACGACCAAACCAGGCGCTTTGCTGCGCAACTCCATCCAGATCCGTAAAGCAGGCGATGAAGTAGAAAAAGAGCCCGGTTTCTTTGAGGCTGACACGGTCGCGCACTGTGGTCCCGCGATGAATGGGTACAGATTATTTTTTCCACTCGGGCAGGCGGGCAACAATTTCCAACGCGTTGCCCGTCACCGCGTTATACAGCTTGTCGTCCGCATCGATTTGCCAGGCGCCGTCGTGATATAGCAATTGGATTTGAATTCGATCCGCCAGACGAGGCGCGTCTGCTTCGCCCAACAAGCGCGAAAATGTGAGGTAGAAAGCTTCTTCCAACTCTTCTTCCGGGATCGGATCGGCGTTGGATAAGGATTGCGCGTAGGTATCGGACAAGATCTCGATTGCCTGATCAAAAAGGTTGGGTATATCCAGCGAGGAAATCGAGATGCAAATGCGGGCCTGATCGTTTTCTTTGCGGCTTGTCTGCTGTTGTTTGGTCGTGTTTCCCGATGTTGTCGCTACTGAAGAAGGGACAATGGTGTACTCGATCTTTTGCAAAACCAGCGCGTAAAGCGCGTCCATTTCCACCCCGCTCGGCTTGGGAATCGAGTAGTGCCCACTCGCGTTATCTGTCAGGCAGGCGTTGGCAGATTCGTAGTCATTGCGCCGCAGCGCGTCCAGATAGCGGACGACGATGGTCTCAGGGGCTTCAGCTACGCCCGCTGCCTGGCTCTGCCGGCAGGCACTGATCGTCAAAAGAAACAGACACGCGACCATTAGAATCCATGCGGCACGAATCGTCGTCGTTAGAGATGTCAAAAACGCGTCCTCCGGAGTTTTTTTCCGGTTTGCCACACCACAGCGTGCCAAATCAATCAAATACTAACCAACAACGGGGCCTTTCGTCAAACGGACAGCTGGACCGGTGGTCCGGAGACCAGCAGGATGGTCGATCCCATGCGTTCCGCTTCGTCTTTATCGTGCGTGACCAACACCGTCAGGCGCTCCTTTTCCTGTTCGCGCAACAATGTGATCACTGTCTCTTGCATGTCGGCGTCCAACCCCTGCGTCGGCTCGTCCAGGAGCAGCAGATCGCCGCCATACGCGAGCGCACGGGCGATGGCTACACGCTGCCGCATACCGCCACTCAGTTCATCTGGCCGTTTGTCCGTGGCGTCGGCCAACCCCACGCGCTCCAGCCAGGCGTACGCCTCTTCTTCCTGGGGCCCGCCGCCGTGCGGATGCTCCGGCAAGACAGCCAGGATGTTGTGCAGAGCCGTCAACCACGGTAACAGGCGCGGTTCCTGGAAGACAATCGAGACTTTTCGTTCCTCCAGCCCGCTGATCTGACCGGCATCGGGCCGTAAAATGCCGGCTAACAAGTGCAATAACGTGGTTTTTCCACAACCGGACGGGCCAAATAAGCACAGCGACCCATATGTCGGCAAGGTCCAGTCCAGACCGTCGACAATCCGCTCGCCGTTGAACGCTTTGCTGACTTGTGAGAACACCACAGGCCGACTCACGTCGATACCTCGCGGTTGATGTGCAACTTTTTACTGGCATATGCGATCCATTGGTGGAACCCCTTTTCCAGACCCACACTCATCAACACCAGCACCGCGGTCCAAACAAATAAATCGGTCGTCTCGAGGTACACCTTCGCGTCATATATATGCCCGCCGATCGAGAAGGCCGGATTGCTGATCACCTCGGCTGTGATCCCCGCCTTCCACGCCAGCCCCAGGGCGCTGTTGAAAGCCGCGATGAAATACGGCAACACCATCGGCACGTCCAATAAGCGTAAGCGCGCCCAGCGCCGCATCCGAAAGACAGCCGCCATCTCCCGCAAACGGACATCGCGTTGCCGGATGCCTTCGCTGACGTTGGCCCAGACGATGGGCAATACCATGAGGAATGAGATAAACACCGGTACGCGCCCGCGAACGATCCAAAGCATCGCCAGCACGATAAAGCTGGTAACGGGTGTAGATTTGACCATGCCGATCAGGGGGCCCAACAGCGCCGATAGGGCCGGCGATGAAGTGGTTAGGACCGCCAAAAGCGTTCCGGCCAGGATACCCAGTGAAAGACCAGCCATGATCCGCCCCAGGGTGGTGATAACCGATCGCCAAAACCCGCCGGTAGCGACCAGCTGAGTGAACCGCGCCGCGACCCCTGCCGGTGAGGCGAACAGCACTTCCTTGCCGATCGCCAGATACAAAACCTGCCAAACAGCAAGCCACACCAGCAAGACCAAAACGGCACGGAGCATGCGGCGACCGCGCGGTCGCCGCATGCTCCGTTTGTTCACTCGGTTCGGGTTTTGCCCATGTGTCACAGCGAAGGGCCTTTCCCGGGATCAATCACCCGATGTAATAAAAGCCGTCGTCGGGCATCGCCCCGCCAATCGATTGCGGGTTGGAAGCAAACAGCACCTCCAGCATCTTGCTGATGAGAGGTTTCATTTGCTGCCCATCGACATAGACCAGATTGCAATTGGGGATGGCCTTGGCGGCAATGGCCGCTTTGGGCATGATTCCATGTTTTTCTACCAGTTTGGCGCCATCCGCCACATACGTGCGGGTAAACAGGATCGAAGTCTCGTATTCGCCGAGGAAATCCGCCAGCGCTTCCGGATGATTTTCCACAAACTCCGTGCGGGCGACGACGGCACCCATCGTCAGGACACTGCCGCTATCGCCAACCAGCCCGGCGGCTTCTTCCCACGCGCTTGTCACATCGAGAGCCAGGCGCAAGTCGGCATTTTGCATCATCGCCGCCGTCACTTTGGGTTCAGGCAACATACACAGATCGACGGTGCCCGCGGCCGCGAGTGCGGCCAGTTCGTCATGGTCACCATAGTAAACGATTTCCACCTGGTCAGCGATTCCAAAAGAAGCAAGGATGTATTCGATCGCGTACTGCGGAACAGCACCCTGTCCGGAAACATGCAGCGTCCGGCCCGCCAGATCCGCGACCGACTGCACCGTGTTGCCGTTTTCCAATATATGAAGTACGCCCAGCGTGTTCAACGCGATCAGCTGCGCGCCGCCTTCGAGCTTGTTGTACAACAAAGCAGCGGTATTGGTCGGTACACAGGCAATGTCCACTTCTCCGGAAATGATCAATGACGCGACATTTTGTGCCGAAGGCTCAACGATAAATTGATACTGATTTTGCGTATTCTGCTTTTCGTTTCGCTCCATCAACTGTGACATGCCGATCCCGGACGGGCCTTGGATCGTGGCGATCTTAACCGCCGTCCGCTCTGAATAAGGCACCGTGGCCGTCGGCACAGAGGTCGGCGACGTAGTTGGAGCCGTGGGAGCGACGCTTGTAGTCGGCGCGGTTGTAGTGGAGGTGGGTACCGCGTTGTCACACCCGGCCAACCCCATGGTGAGGGCAAAAGTTGCCACCAGCAAGAGGGCCAGGAGAACAGTAGGTTTGCGCATGAATGATTCCCTTCTTTCCATCACATAATTGAACCGACACCATTGTAGCAGAGCGCGTCCCGGTGGTTGGGCCAAATGTTACACAACGTTCTTTTGCCAATCAGCGGCAATTCTGTCTGAATCGCCCATATCCATAGCGGGCGCGTTTAGGGCTCTGACTCCAGCTCAGAGGTCGGAACACTACTTGCGGTGGTCGGCACAGGGGACGGGGTCGTGAGCGTCGGAGTCGGCGCGGAAGGTTCAGAGGGTTCGGTCGTTGTTGGCGCCGGCGTCGGTTGCGCGGTGGTTTGGGTTGTCGGCACGGTCGTTGCCTCTGTTGTCGCTTCCGTGGTCGGAGCTGTGGATGCGGGCGTTGTCGACGGCGGGGTCGTCGATATGGGCGGTTCGCTCTCGGTCGGAGCGGTGGTGGGTTCAACAATGGCCGGTGTCGTCGTTTCCTGCGTCTCCGCCGGAGAGGATGTTGTCAGAAGGGTCGTACGCAATGAAGTGGTCACCCTGGTGGGTCTGCCGCCAAACCAGCTGTCCCAGGAGAACATCAGTTTTGCGGCCGCGGCACCCACAAACGCGAATAGAACAAACCACGCGATGGGTATCAGAATGGCGCGTACGCGTACGCGTGCTCTGTTGGGGGTCACAGGGTGCTCGCTTTCTCCGGCGGCCACAGGATGCTCGCTGTTGCCGCGCTGTGGCGGGGGCGGCAAACCGGCCTGCCCTGCGGCCAACGCGCGCTCGATTTCGCCGGCGGGGATTTGTGTCGTCACATCGACCATACTTCCGGCCGCGATCTGTGCCTGTTGGGTATCGGTTTCCAGCACGCGCACCGCCAGGATCGACAGATTGTCACGAGATCCTGCCTGCTCCGCTTGTTGAATCATCCGGTGCGGCAAAGTGGAAAAAACATCCGCCGTCGCGATTTGCTGCCGCAGGCTCTCATTCGCCAGCACCTCGGTCACACTGTTGCTGGCCAACACAAAGGTGTCACCCTTTTGCAAAATGACGGTCGGTCCATAGGAGGGCTCCAACGCCATCTCTTCGGGGAAAATACCC
>CAYZME010000097.1:0-1610 GCA_964479435.1 uncultured Oscillospiraceae bacterium | reverse complement strand
CGCAGGTCGTGGCAGATGCCGGCGACGTCGCTCTTCATCGGCTCGACGTATTCGCCGAAGGCCAGCGCTTCGTCCAGCGTCTTCTGGAAGTCGACCGCCTCCACGCCCAGGTACTGGGTGAGCACGTCCCGTTCAGGGTGCGTACGGGCTTCATCCGGACCGATGATCCCCAATCGCACCAGCCGCTGCGCCTGGGTATGGTCGTATGTCATTTGGATCAGGCTTTCACCCCGGTACAAAAACGCCCGGGTGTTGCCGATGTTGGCAGTCCTGGCGATGCCGTCGCGAATACACAACAGCGAAAAAGACGCGCCCATCCGCAGTCCGCGATTGCGCCGGATCCCGTCGCATAAAGCCGTGTTGGCCTCCTCGACAAACGCACGCACAAAATCCTTAAAGGGAACCTCCGGGTTGTGTTCCAGGACGATCCGGTGACGATCCAGGATTTCCGCGGCCGTTCGGGAAGCTTCGACACCGAGCTCCCCTTCGCCCATCCCGTCGAAGACGGCCAACAACTGAACGCGGGCGTCCCGGACCGCTGAACGCTCAAATGGTTGCCCCGGGACCATCCCGCGCACATAGTTGTCCAGGACATATAAATTGTCGAAGTGGTACTTCGCGTACCCGCCTTGCGCGGATACAGATACGGTTATCGTTCTGGTCACGCGCCCCTCACCTTCCCGTCTCTCCCCAGATGAACGCGTGCAACGCGGGGAGCTGCCGGGCCCAGTCGAGGCGCATATTCCAATTTTCGGGATCCGTTTGGTACATGCCGTCCGCCGGGACTTTGTATTCGCGCATTTCCGCGAGGCTTTGCATGGCGTCCAGGCCGATTCGCATCAGATCCGAACGACCCAGATTGGTCTCAAAATGGCCGAGGCTCTCATCCAAAAAAGAGATCTTCTTGGGCAACGCGGCGCTTTTGAATTGTGTGATCAGGTTCATCATCACCTGGCGTTGGCGCCCCGTGCGCGCGTGATCGGATCCGACTTTGCGGATCCTCGCCCAGGCGATGGTCTGCATGCCGTTGAGCTTTTGCTTGCCGGCCTGCTTGATGTGAGGAACCGGTTCATCGCTATGAAAGAGCGCGTGCATTTCATTCAAAATCTCGTTGAGGTTTTCGATTTCTTCTGCCTGTACATCGATCTCCATGCCGCCGACAATGTCGATCAGCTCGGTCGCGCTATAAAAATCAAACATCGCGAATGCCTGGATATCCAAATTGAAATTCTGATTGATGGTGTTGATCAACAAGCCGACTCCGCCCAGCGCGTAAGACGCATTGATTTTTTCATTGCTGGTCCGCCCGGCCAGGTCTACCTCGGTGTCGCGCATGATGGAAGTGAGTTTGACGCATTTCTCCCGCGAATCGATGGTCAGCACAATCAGGCTGTCCGCGCGGCAGATCATTTCCTCCGGGCTGCGCGCGTCAACGCCGAAAACCAGGATGTTTTCGACTTTTTTATCGATTCGCTCGACCTGTTCGATGGGGAAGTCGGGGTGCACATACACGCGCACCCGGCCGCCCTGGCCCCACGCGCCGCCGGATTGCGTGTCTGGAATCGTGTAATGATCGATCGGCACGGCCGTGCCGTCGTGTGGGCGGATGA
>CAYZME010000096.1:310-6399 GCA_964479435.1 uncultured Oscillospiraceae bacterium | reverse complement strand
GCGCCGCGATCTCGGAGCCGACACTGGATGTGGAGATTGTCCTTTCCAGCCACCGCCCGGGCGATGTGACCATCGGCTTCCCCCTCGACGCCCGCATTCGCGTCGCGGCCGAACGTGATGTCCTGCGTGTGCCATCCGAAGCGCTGCGCAAAGAGCTGGGGACGTATTACGTCTTTGTAGTCGACAACGGCCAGAAGCTACACAAGACACCGGTTGCGATCGGGATCCAATCGGACGCACACGCGCAGATTCTGTCGGGGCTGGCAGCGGGCGAACGGGTGGTTTTGAATCCCACCGGTTCGTTGGACGACGGCATGACCGTGCGTGAAAAGAAGGAAAACCCGTGAGCGTGAACAAACCGGCGCGCAAGGCGCGCGAACGGGCCCGCTCATCCCCGGCTCAGTTTACTGAGCCAGCGCAGTTTACTGAGCCAGCGCAGCGAGCTGAGCCAGCGCAGTTTACTGAGCCAGCTCAGTTTACTGAGCCAACTCAGCCAAGCGTCGCCGCCCCTGTCATCGTGCTGCGCGACATCTGGAAGATTTACCGCACCGGGTCGATCGAGTTTACAGCGCTGCAAGGGGTGGATTTACGGATTGGCCGCGGGGAGTTTACCGCGATCATGGGCCCGTCGGGGTCGGGCAAATCCACACTGATGAACATCCTGGGCTGCCTCGACGTCAAAGACCGCGGCGAGTACATCCTCAACGGCACGGACATCCACGATTTGAGCCCCGATGACCTCGCCCGCATCCGCAACCGCGAAATCGGCTTCGTCTTTCAATCCTTCAACTTGTTGCCGCGGCTGACGGTGCTGGAAAACGTCGAGCTACCGCTGGTCTACGCGGATTTGAACAAAAAAGAGCGGCGGGAGCGCGCCGAGTCGGCGCTGGAGGCCGTCGGGTTGTACCGCTGGGCCAACCACCGCCCCGGCGAGATTTCCGGCGGCCAGCGTCAGCGCGTGGCGATCGCGCGCGCCACCATTTGCCGGCCGGCGTTGTTGCTGGCGGACGAGCCGACCGGCAATCTGGATTCCGAGTCTTCGGCCGAGATCATGGCCTTGTTTCAAAACCTGCACGCGGACGGCGCGACCATCGTGTTGGTCACGCATGAGCCGGTTGTGGCCGCCTACGCGTCCCGCGTCGTGCGGGTGGTCGACGGCCGCATCCAGGCGGATGAGCGCAAGGAGGCCGGCCATGTTCTTTGAAAGCGTGAAGATGGCTTTTGAAAGTCTGCGGGCCAACCGGATGCGCGCCTTGCTGACCATGTTGGGGATCATCGTCGGCATCGCGTCCGTGATCGCGATTGTCGCGCTGGGCGAGGGCGGCAAAAGTGAAGTGATGAGCCAGTTTGACCGCATCGGCGCCTCCACGGTCTCGATTTCTGTCCGCCGCAACCGTTCGACCGAGGCCGACTACATCACCGCGCGCGATGTCGCCTACATCCGTGACAACATCGACACGGTCAAATGGGTGAGCACGCCGGTACAGACCCTGTGCTCGGTCGCCACCGAAGACGCGTCCAGCATGGCCAGTCTGGCGGCGATCGACTCGTATTTCAGTTATTTTGGCGAACTGGAAATCGTCCATGGCCGCACCTTCTCCGAGATCGAGTATGAGGACGGGCGCGGCAGCGTCATCATCGACCGCACCGGCGCCATGCGGATGTTTGGCGCCGAAAACGCGGTGGGTGAGACGCTGGCCATCCGCAAAGACGGGCGCCAGATGACAGCGACGGTGGTCGGCGTTTGTGAGAGCATCACGACACAGATGAACGAAATGATGGCCCGCTACGCGGACGAGAGCGACGCCTTTGTGATTCCCTTTTTCCTTTACGTGCCCTTTGAGACCGCGACGCGCCTGGTCGCCGGGCTGGACCAATTGACCAGCATCAACATCATGGCCGTCTCCCCCGATCTGTCCGCGGAAGCCAGTGACTCGACCATCCGTGTGCTGCAGGCGCGCCACAACAACGAAGAGCGGGATGTGTACCGGGCCCAGGATATGGCGTCGATCCTCGACCAGATCAACTCGATCATCAACATCCTCACGATCTTCATCAGCTCGGTGGCGGCGATTTCGCTGCTGGTCGGCGGGATCGGCGTGATGAATATCATGCTGGTATCGGTGACCGAGCGCACCCGTGAAATCGGGATCCGCAAAGCCATCGGCGCCACCACCACCGACATCATGATGCAATTCATCACCGAATCGGTGATCCTGACCATGGTCGGCGGGATCATCGGCGTGGCCGCGGGGGTGATCCTGGCCTACGGCGTGGCCTTCGCGGTGCGCAATCTCGGTGAAATCCATCCCTCGTTGACCCTGCAATCGGTACTGGTCGCGGTGGTTTTCTCCAGTGCGGTCGGGCTGTTCTTCGGGATTTATCCGGCCAAGAAAGCGGCGTCGCTCAACCCCATCGACGCCCTGCGCTATGAGTAAGCCTCCGGACTCCCCGACTGGCGCCCCGCGGCCCGCCGGCGCGCGCAACCATTTCAGCGCCACGGGGATCGTGTTTAACCCCGACGGGCGGGTGCTGATGATCCTGCATAAAAAGCTCGGCGTCTGGTTGCCGCCGGGCGGGCATGTCGAAGCGGACGAATTGCCCGACGACGCCGTGTTGCGGGAGATCCGCGAGGAAACAGGCGTACAGGCCCGGATCATCCCGCGGCGGCGCTTTGCGGCCGACCCGCCGGGGTGTGTCGAGCTGAACATCCCCTTTCAGGTCCTGCTGGAAAACATCGCCGGCGATTGGACTCACAACCACATCGACCTGATCTATCTCTGCCTTGCGGAACAGATCCATTTGCGGCCGGGCCGCGCCGAAGTGGATGAGGCGGGCTGGTTCACCGCCGCGCAAGTGGCGTCGTTGCACACCTACGACAATGTACGACAGACACTCGCGCTCGCCTTCACGGCGTGGGAGACGTGGCGGCAATAAAGCCATTCATGGCCAAATCGGCCGTCAGGGCGGCCACATCGATCATATGCCGCTCCATCCGCGCTCCGTATTTGGGCAACAGATAACCCGGGCGATCTTGATCCGTATGGAGAATATCCGGGTCCTCCGCCGTATAACCCCACCAGGCCGCGTCGGTAGCGACAGCAAAATTGGCCGCCTCGAAATACAGATAAGGCAGGCCGCGGCGGGCAAACGCGGTGTGGTCGCTCCAGGGGCCGGTGGTTCCCGGAGCCCATTGCGCGTTTCCGTCATGCGTCGTCAGATCCGCGCCCAGCTGTTTGGCCCGGGCCAGCGCGTAGCGGAGGGTGGCGCCTGCCGTCCCGTCCGGCCCGTATACATATAAATAATCGCCATAACCGACACAGTCGAGATTGATCATCAACGCCAGGCGGTCCGCCACTTGCGGCGCGTAATGCTCGGAGCCCGAGTGCCCGTACTCTTCGGAATCAAAAAAGACCAATTGCACATCGACAAGCGGGCGCCGGCCGGCCAGCAAACGGGCGGTTTCCAACAGCGCCGCCACGCCGGTGCCGTTGTCCTCACAGCCGATGACCCCGGCGACGGTGTCATAGTGGGCGCCGATCAGCAACAGCCGCGAGGCGTCCTGCCCCGGTAGCGAAGCGATCAGCGTGGTCCCGGTTGGGTTGCCGGGGTACGTGGAGACAAAGGTGTCGGTCCGCAGATCATACCCGAGTGCGGTCAGCCGTTCCGTCAACCACGCGCGCGCGGCGGCATTGCCATCGGTGCCAACACGCCGCGGGCTCAAAGCGCACAGGTGCTGGAGATCCGCCAGCACTGCCTGTCGCGCGCCCGCCGTAGGCGGAACCGCCGGAGGCGTAGTCGCCGGGGATGCCGTGGCCGTGGACTGTGACGGTGTCATCGATGACACCGTCATCGGAGTCGATGCGGTAGGCGGCACAGTCACCGTCGGTGTGGGCAGCGCGGCGGTCACGGTCGGGGTCGAAAGGGGAGGTATAGAGGGGCGGGTCGCGTCGGCGCGCGTCGACGCCGATGTGTAGGGTCGTGTGGTCTGGCCGCCCTCGGTAGAAGAGGCCGCGGTCGGCGGCGGTTGACGCGCGCATCCGCTCAACGCTCCGGTGGCGATGGCGAAACACAGAGCCCAAACGAAAATGCGCGCGCCCGCCCGCGCGCGCATCCGGCTTCTTGTCATTTGTCGGCGCAGAGGGATCCGCACGAATCGACGCGCGTGACGCGCCCGGGGTGGATTTCATGGCCCGGCTTGCTGACGGCCGGAACGCCGATGGCGATGCTGATGGCAAAGCGGTAGCCGTCGGGGACCCCCAGCCGTTGCCGCAGGGGTTGCGCGGCTTCTCCCGCAAACGCGGATTCGGCCATACCCACGATCACCGAGCCCAGTCCCAGCGCGTGGGCCGACAACGCCAGGTTTTGCACCGCGATGCCGCTATCCAGCACGCTCCATTTTTTGTCGGGGTCGGCAAACAGCAAAACCACCAGCGGCGCGCGATAAAAAATCTGCAAGGAGGGATCTCGTCCCATTTGCGCGACCGCCGCGCCGCTGATCTGATCCAGCAGCTCGGCGTCACGGACAAAGCTGAAATGATATGGCTGAAAGTTGACGGCGCTGGGCGCGGCCAACGCCGCGGCTTCAAGCTGGTCCACTTGTGTATCCGTCACCGGCTCGGGGCGGAAAGAACGGATGCTGCGGCGTTCCAGAATGGCTTTGATGACAGGGTTATCCATGGGGTTTTCCTCCGGTTGCTCTCAATGTGAATAGTTGCGTTTGATTTTCTTTGAGGTGGTTTTTTCAAATTCGGTGTCGCGCAAGGTAAAGCGGCGGATGTATTTGTAGGTCGTCAGCATGTGGTTGACCGCGGTGACCTCTTCCTGGATCAGGCCCCGGAGTATCGCGGGCTCGACCGGGCCGCCGGCTTTGGCGGCGACGCCTTCCATGTCGGGGAAAATCTCGGCCACCACTTGAACATCGCCGCCGTTTTCCTCACCCGTGATCAAGGCCTCGGAGATCAGGGGGCTGCGGCACAGCAAAGCTTCGATTTCTTCCGGGAAGATGTTCTTGCCGTTTTTGGTGACGATGACATTTTTCTTGCGCCCGGTGATGATCACAAAGCCGTCCGGGTCGATATAGCCCAGATCGCCGGTGTGGAAATAGCCATCGACCACCGCTTCGGCGGTCGCGGCTTCGTTTTCGTAATAGCCCAGCATCACATTGGGTCCTTTGCCGATGATCTCGCCGATGCCGTTTTCGTCCGCGTCGACGATGCGGACATCGACACCGGGCAGCGGCAGACCGGCCGAATGATCTTTGTAATAGACGTCGCGGTTCAAGGCGAGGATGGGCGCGCACTCGGTCAGGCCATACCCTTGTACACAGGCCACACCCAGATCGCGCATATCGCGCATGATGTTGGGGTCGATGGCCGCGCCGCCGCAGATCAGCATTTTCAGCGAACCGCCAAAGTTGTCGTGCACGGCGTGAAACAGTTTTCTGCGCAAGTCGATGCCGATTTTGCGCAGGGCGCGGGTCAGACCGATCGCGAAGTTGAACTTGCGGGCGGCCTCCGGGGTGGCTTTGGCCTTTTTCATAATATTGCGGTGAAACAATTCCAACATCAGAGGCACGACCAGCATGATCGTGACTTTAGACTCCTGCATGTTCTGGACGATGTGCCGTAATCCCTCGCACTGGGCGATGGTGGCGCCGCGGTAGATCTGGCACAAAAAGCCGCACGTGCATTCGTAGGTGTGGTGCACGGGCAGCACGGATAAGAAGGTGTCGCCCGGGCCGATGTACAGCATCGAGCACATCCCTTGCAGGTTGGCGCAAATGTTGCGGTGCGACAGCATGACGGCCTTGGAAGCGGCGGTGGTGCCGGAGGTAAATAAAAGAATGCTCATGACTTCCGGGTCGATCACGGCGTCCACGAACGTCCGCACGCCGCCGGCCAGCAAAGAGCGCCCGCGGTCCAGCAGATCGGCCAGGGTCAGGTCGTCCGGATGCCAGGCCTCTTCCATGCTGATGAAGTATTTGATCCCCGGGTTGTCCGCGCGGATGGCGGCGATCGAGCCTTTCTTGGACGCGGAATAAACGAGCGCGTCCGCCTGGGAGCGCACCAGCAAATTGTGGATTTCGC
>CAYZME010000096.1:0-300 GCA_964479435.1 uncultured Oscillospiraceae bacterium | reverse complement strand
CGGACCGGGAGTTCTTTGTCCAGCGGCACCACCACACCGGTGCCGTTGACGGTCGCCAGATAGGTGACATACCACTCATAGCGCGCGTCGCCGAGGATGGCGACGCGTCCGCCGGCCAGTCCCAACTCGGCAAAGGCGGTCCCCAACGCGTCTACATCGGCCGCGTATCGGGCGAACGTGATGGGGCGGTAGGGATCGCCGCGCTGATCTTTGACTAGAAACGCGGTCTGATCGGCGTACAGCTTGCGGCTTTGCTCCAGCATGTCTTTGAGATCGGAAATGGAACGGACCTCGTACAGT
>CAYZME010000095.1:0-6416 GCA_964479435.1 uncultured Oscillospiraceae bacterium | reverse complement strand
GCTTTCCGCCCCGGGCGCGAAAAAAGCCTGGCAGGCCAACGCCAGCACCTCATCCGAGCCGTTGCCGACAAAGACGCGATCCGCCGCGACGCCATAGTAATCCGCCAGGGCCTCCCTGAGCGCCACCGAAGCCGGGTCGGGGTACAGGCGCAAAGTGGCGGCGTCCAGCGCGCGCAAGGCTTGCGCCACCGCCGCGGACGGCGCGTACGGGCATTCATTGGTATTGAGCTTGATGTACGCGCGATCTTGCGGCTGCTCACCGGGCACATACGGCGCCAGCTCGCGTGTTTTCCGATTCCACAAACGGCTCACGCTTCTTCTCCTTTGCGCTCCAACCGCGCCTGCACCGCCGCGGCGTGCGCCCACAGCCCCTCGGCCTGGGCCAGGCGGATGACTTGCTCGCCGCAAGCGGCCAGCGCGTGCTCGTCATAACGGACCCAATTGATGCGCTTGACGAAGTCGGCGGCGCCAAGCGGTGAAAAAAACCGCGCGGTACCACTGGTCGGCAGTACGTGGTTGGGGCCGGCAAAATAATCCCCCAACGGCTCGGGACTGAACGGGCCCAAAAAGACGGCGCCGGCATTGCGAATGCGCGGCAGCAAAGCCTCCGGATCGGCCGTACAGATTTCCAGGTGCTCGGGCGCCAGTTCGTTGGCAAAATCCACCGCCGTGTCCAGGTCGGGCACCCACAAAATAGCCGCGTAAGCCGCCAGCGAGCGCGCGAGCAAATCCTGCCGCGGCAAACGTCGCGCGCGCTGCTGAACCCGCGCGGCGGTGGCGCGCGCGACGCCCTCGTCAGGGGTGACCAGGATGGCGGATGCCATCAGGTGCTCGGCTTGTGACAACAGGTCGGCCGCCAGAAAATCCGGGTCGGCCCCGCCGTCGGCCAGGATCAGGATCTCACTGGGGCCGGCAAACATGTCGATGTCGACCTGGCCAAAAACCAACCGCTTGGCGGTGTTGACATAGAGGTTTCCCGGGCCGCACACTTTGTCGACCCGCGGCACCGTCGCGGTGCCATACGCCATGGCGGCGATCGCCTGCGCGCCACCGAGGCGGTACACCTCATCGGCCCCGGCCACACGCGCCGCGGCCAGAATGACCGGCGCCACAGAGCCGTCGGCCAAAGGCGGCGTACACATCACCACGCGCCGCACCCCAGCCGCCCGCGCCGGCAACAGATTCATCAGCACCGAAGAAGGCAACGGCGCGGTCCCGCCCGGCACATACGCGCCGACCGTATCGAGTGCCCGCACCCAAACACCTGTGACCGCGCCCCGGCCGTCGTCCAGGGTGTACCCGGCCGGCACACCGCGCCGGTGAAAAGCCAAAATATTGTCGGCCGCCTGGCGCAAGGCAGCCAGTACATCCGGGTCTACCGTCGCCATCGCGCGATCGATCTCGGCCGTCGAAACGCGAAACCGCCCGGGGTCCAATCGCACCTGATCAAACCGCTCTGTATATTCGGCCACCGCCGCGTCCCCGCGCCGGCGCACATCCGCCAGAATCGCGGCCACCGTTTCCGCCACCGCCGGGGACTCCATTTTCTCCCGCAGGCCCAACCGCGCGACCACTGCCGCCAGATCTTCCCGCCCGACCCGGAGCACCGGAATCGCAAAATCAGTCATGATCCCGCCCTCCTATGCCGCCGCACCCCTCCGCGCCGGCGGTCAATGTCTTTTGCACCGCCGCGATCAAGGCATGGATCCGCTGGGCTTTCATTTTCATGCTCACACGGTTGACCACCAGCCGGGCGCTGATGTCGGCGATGGTTTCCAGCACTTCCAGCCCGTTGTCACGCAAAGTCCGGCCGCTCTCGACGATGTCCACGATCACTTCGGCCAACCCCGTCAAAGGCGCCAGCTCCACTGAGCCATTGAGCCGGATGATCTCGACACTCTCACGGCGCACCCACTCAAAATGCTGCCGCGCCACCGCCGGGTACTTGGTCGCCACCCGCTTGTTGGGCAGCGTATGCAGCTTCCCCTTGAGCGCGGCAAACCCGCACACACACAGCCGGCACCTGCCAAAACCCAAATCGAGCACTTCGTACAAGCGTCGCCCCTCCTCCAGCAGCGTATCTTTGCCGACCACGCCCACATCCGCCGCGCCATAATCCACATATGTGGGCACGTCGGCGGGCTTGGCCATGATAAAGCGCAGCTTCGCCGCCGGATCCTCGAGGATCAGGCGGCGCGACTCCTCGCGCGCGAAGGTGCAATCATAACCGGAAGCCGCCAGAATATCCAGCGTCTGATCGGCCAGCCGGCCTTTGGGCAAAGCGAATGTCAGCCATTGCATATTTTTATCTCCTCACGCTCACGCGCGCCCGAGGTCAAGCCGCTCGGCCACGCCGCTCACATTGACATAGAGCGCGGACGGGATCCCCCGCCGCGCCGCCTGTGCCGCCAGACCCACGCGGTCGGTGCCGCAGCAATCCATCTCCGCCCGCTGTCCGGCCGCCCGCAATCCGCCAAGCACGCGGCCGGCCGCCCGGCGCGCGCCGGTCGCGTAGCCGACCAGGACATCGGCGGCCACCCGGGCCGGCGGGTCACCCTGGCGGCGCAGCGCCGTCATGACCATATTGATCCCCAGTGAGAAGCCGGTGGCGGCAACCGGGGCGCCAAATGCCGGCACGACCCGGTCGTAACGCCCGCCGGCAAACAAAGGAAATCCGATCCCGTGTGTAAAGCCCTTGAAAATCGTGCCGGTATAATAGTGTAAATCCTGCAGCATGCCCATGTCGACCCAGACGCCATCGAGCAGATCGTCGTCTTCCAACAAACCGAGGATCGTGCGCAGATTCTCCAGCGCGGCCAGCGAGTCGGGGTTTTGCGCCAGCGGTTGCAACCGGTCGATCACGTCATACGTCCCCTGCAGCGCCGGCATTTGCAACAACGTCTGGCGGATGGGGTCGGACAACTGGTGCGCCCGGCACAGCTCTTCGATCGCCACCAGCTGCTTGCTGTCGATCAACGCCGGCAGCATCGCTTCGACATCCGCGCTCAACCCCCACTCCCGGCACAGGCCCTGAAAAAAACCGACCTGACCGATGGACACCTGCAGATCGCAGATGCCCGCTTCCCGCGCCGCCGTGATCGCCGTGCCAAGGATTTCCGCGTCGGCCTCCGGTGCGGATGAACCCAGGATCTCCGCGCCCGCCTGCGTAAAGGCGCTCTGCCGCCCGCCGCCGGATTCATTGTAACGATACATCTCATCGATATAAAAATAACGTTGCGGCCAGGGCTCGTCCTTGAGCACCGTCGCCGCGCAGCGCGCCACAGGGATCGTCCCGTCATAGCGCAGCGAGAGAATGCGCCCCTGGCTGTCAAAGAACTTAAACAGATTTTCTTGCGGAACAAAACCGTCGCCGGCATCATAGACATCAAAAAATTCGATACCCGGGGTTTGGATCTCCAAAAACCCACGCGCGCGCAGCAAACGGCGCATCCGCGCTTCGATTTCCCGCTTGCGCGCGCAGTCATCTGGCAGAATATCGGCCACCCCGTCCGGTGTATGGAATTGCCATGTTTTCATCTCGCACCCCTTTTTTTCCATCAGTCTGGCCGATGTCGCGGCATATTTTTATCATTTCATCGCGTTAAAGTGATAAAGCAATAAAATCCTGCCCAGAATATCCCGCCGGCACCCATTTGTCAACCCTTCGATTTCTTTTTGTTCTCACTTGCTCCCGTCGTTGTATAGATCAAAACGCGCGCGTGTGCGCGCGGCCAGATGCTCGGCCCAATATGTTGATGTGCCTATTTTGACGTTTTTCGTGTTTTTTCTCCCTGTTTCTCGCTTTTTCATTTTTACATTCCCGGATAACTGTGTTATTATTCCCACTTGTTCTCTCTTTTTGCCAGCCGCGTCTTGCGACAGGGCTGTCGTTTCTTACCGCCGGCTATCGCATGCCGGCGGTAGAAGAAGAAGAGTAAAACCGACTACTGGGAGGTACATCAATGCGACATTTCACCCCAAGGCGCCCACGACCGCAAGCGCGCCTCGCCTGGGCAACCGCCCTGCTTCTGACTGTGACCCTGCTGGCAGGTGTCGCCTGCGGTCCGGCAAAAACGCCGGCTCAAACAACTTACAAATTGGCTGACGCGGGTTGGGACAGCATCCAGTTCCACAACGCGGTCGTATCCATTCTGCTGGAATATGGCTATGGTATTCAAACTGAAGAGGTCACGGGTTCTACGCCCATCACCTGGCAGGCGCTGACGACGGGGGATTTGCAGATTTACATGGAAGTCTGGAGCGAAAACATCCCCGTCTACCCGGCCGACATCGCCGCCGGCAAGGCATTGGAGCTGGGGGTCAACTTTGACGACAACGCGCAGGGATTCTACGTGCCGCGTTATGTTGTGGCGGGCGACCCCGCGCGCGGCATCGAGCCAATGGCCCCCGCGCTGCGGACCGTGTACGATCTGGCCGAGTATGCCGATGTGTTCGCCGACCCGGAAGACGCCGGAAAGGGCCGCATCTATGGCGCGATCCCGGGCTGGGAGATCGACGACATCCTGTTCAAGAAGTACCAGGCGTACGGGCTGGACGCGCAGTACAATTATTTCCGTCCGGGTTCTGACGCCGGTTTGGCGGCTTCTCTGGTCTCCGCGTACGAAAAAGGTGAACCCTGGGTGGGGTATTACTGGGATCCGACCTGGATCACCGGCACCCTCGATCTGGTGCTGCTGGATGACACCCCCTTTACCACGATGGAGGATTTTGCCAACGGTTTGAATGCCTGCCCGGCCAACCGCGTGACCGTCGCGGTGCACCCATCGGTGCAGGCGGAGCACCCGGAAGTCACCGGGATGTTGTCGCGCTATCGCACCGGCAGCGCCTTGATCGCCGAAGCGCTCGCCTACATGAACGAAACGGATGCCAACGCGCGTCAGGCCGCGGCCTGGTTTTTGCGGGAGCAACCGGAACTGCTGGACGCGTGGGTCGCCGACGCCGACCGGCTGGCGGCGATCCGCGAAGCGCTGCGGCATGAGTAAGGGGGCCTCCTCTCTATGAGCGCGTTTCCCCCTTCTCTTTCTTTTGGCATCGCCGATCTCATCGACGCGGGGGTGCGCTTTCTCGCGACGCACCTCGCCTGGCTGTTTGATGCGATCGTACGGTTTTTGTCGTCTCTGCTCAACGCGGCGGAAGCGGTCTTGTTTTTCATCCCCTGGTGGGCCGTCCTTGCGCTGATCGCCGCCGGCGGGTTCCTGGCGACCCGCAAAGTGGTCTCATCGCTCGTGTACGCGGCGATGTTCTTTGTCATCGGCTTGTTCGGCTATTGGGAGTTGATGGTCTACACGCTGTCGATCGTGCTGGTGGCGGTACTGCTCTCTTTGCTGCTGGGTCTGCCGTATGGGATTTTGATGTCGGAGAACGCGCATGTGCGCAAGGCTTCTTCCGTGGTTCTCGACGCGATGCAAACCATGCCCAGCTGGGTATATCTGATCCCCGCGGTTTCCTTTTTCGGCATGGGACGGGTCCCCGCCGTGCTGGCCACCATGATTTACGCGCTGCCGCCGGTCGTGCGGCTGACCTGCCACGCGATCCTGGAAGTGGACCGCGAGACCGTAGAAGCGGCCCAGGCGTTTGGCGCGACCCCGACACAGGCTTTGCTGCAAGTAAAAATCCCCCAGGCCGCCGCCACCATCATGACCGGCATCAACCAGACGACGATGATGGCAGTCGCCATGGTGGTCACCGCCTCGATGATCGGCGCGCGCAGTTTGGGCACCGAAGTGCTGTTGGCCATCAACCGCCTGGAGGTCGGCCGCGGCTTTGAGGCGGGTCTTTCGATCGTCTTTATCGCCATTGTCATCGACCGGATTTCGCAAGGAGCGGCCCGGTCGTTCCAGAAGAAAAGCGGAAAGGAGGGTGGGTGATGGCCGTCAAACTGCAAGTGGAGCATGTCAGCAAGATCTTCGGCCCGTCCGCGCGACGGGTGTTTTCGGCCCTGCAGAAGGGCTTTAGCAAGCAGGATGTGCTGCGCAAAACCGAGCACACCGTTGGCGTTTACGATGCCAGCTTCCACGTCGAGAGCGGTGAGACTTTTGTCATCATCGGGCTGTCCGGCAGTGGGAAATCGACGCTCATCCGCTGCCTCAACCTCTTGAACCGGCCGACGGCGGGCAGGATCCTCGTCGATGGCGAGGACATCGTCCAGTACAACCGCAAGCAGTTGCGGGCCTTTCGGCGCCAGAAAATCGCCATGGTGTTTCAGAATTTCGCGCTGCTATCGCACAAAAATGTGCTCGACAACGTCGCGTACGGCCTGGTCGTGCGCGGCGTCAAACGGGCGGCGGCGCGGCAGCGGGCCGCCGAAGTGATCGAGATGGTCGGGCTGGCCGGCTACGAGCAGTCGGCGGTCAGCGAATTGTCGGGCGGGATGAAGCAACGTGTGGGATTGGCGC
>CAYZME010000094.1:0-6603 GCA_964479435.1 uncultured Oscillospiraceae bacterium | reverse complement strand
CTTGAAAATACATTTGACTTTATCGTAAGAAACACTTAGCGTTTAGTTAAACTAATTGTATTATTATAAAATTTGGAATAGTATATCATCGTAAAATATAAATCATTTATCATTAGGCAGGTAAAATGAAAAGAAAAGTTTTTAAGTTTATCAGCGTTGTTACATTAGTTTGTTTATTCTTTATCTATGAAGATAAAAAACCTGGGATGGCAGAATCTGTCTCAGAGAACATTTCTAAAAATTCAGCAAAGATAGAAAATGGTGGCTTAATTACGATAAAAGAAGCATGCGATCTTATATCAAGAAATGAATTCATTCAACCAGGAGATGGAATGAAATTTGTTGGATTTGATATATTTATTGATAACGAAAAGGGGGAATCAGACATAAATCGAAGCCTTTTTTTGGGAAGTTTTGAGATAAAGGCTTCTGAAGGTTTTAAATATAATCCTAGCATTTGGAATGTGGCAGAACCAAAAATAGATATAAATGCTACAATTGAAAAAGGTGATATATTACGAGGGTGGATAACAGTTAAGGTTAAAAAAAATACTAAATTAACTGACTTACGTATTAGACTTAATACAGCAAAGACAAAATCAGATTGGATAAAAATACAATAAAATAGCTGCGTAAAACGCCGTGGCCACTGCGTACAATAACGCTTATGTAATTTACTCGTTGTCGCTCGTTCAGACTTATGCGTATTTAACACTTTTAGAGTCAAAAAATTCTTGATTTTTAAAACTTATAAAATATAAAATTTCAATGAAACTGGCAAATATCATCCAAAAGGAAGTTATGCACCATTCTTACATTAACTATATGAGAAAACATGAACAACAATACAGTAATAATTGCAAATATCACATATAATCCAACTGGCTGGCGCAATACATATATAAATCCCCATGCCGGTCATTCATATGCTCGTAATCATCCTGGTCATGAATCATTGAACTTCAAATTTGATAAAAAGAAATTAGATACAAACAAATTCGTCCATGGATTTGTGCAATGGACAAGACCTCCTGCTAAATATAAAGATGGCGGTATAATTCTATTTTATACTCGAAACCTTAAAAATAATTATTCTGAAATTGTTGGTATTTATTGCGATGCTTATATTATCCAAAATCCTATTATTACACCATATGAAGGATTCCAAAATGATAACCTAGTAAGCAATATAAAAGGCAATATTGATTTATCACTACTATTTCCGATTCCGTTGAAAGCTTCGAAATATTCCCATGATCGTTTAGTTGGTCAAGTCGGTTACAAATATTCTGATATGGAATTTGCAGAAAAAGTTATAACTGATGAGATAAAAGAATTACAAAAATCTGGAATGCAAGCAAACGAATATTTAAAATTGAATGAAATTTATAAATTTATTACAGGAAAATATTATTTAACTGAAAAAGATGAAATAGATAATGAACTCGAACAAGATGAAATTATTGAAATTCTTAAATCCGATTCTATTGATAAAATTATCAAGGATTTACAAAATGTACAGCCAACAGAACCTGAACAAATTGAAATTAAACAAAAATTATATAAACGTGACAACAAGACCATTGCTCAATTGAAAATAATTCGTAAATTCAAGTGTCAAATTTGTGGTTATAAATTACAAAAAAAGAATGGTGGGTTTTATATTGAAGCAGCTCATATTATTCCAAAGAGTAAAAAAGGGAATGAATTGCCAGAAAATATTTTAATTTTATGTCCGAATCATCATAAAGAATTTGATCTTGGACAACGAGACATTATTAAACATGACAAAAACATTATAGAATTTATTCTTAATGGAAAATCATATAAAATTGAACTCAATATAGAAAACACAAAAACGGTAACTAACGCAGAGTAAAATACTTCACTCCCTGCGATCGCATACCTCAGGGAAATTGAATGTTATGTGAAATGCCTGACAATCAAGAACCTCGCCATCCGTGGCGGACGAAAAAGAAAAGGAGTTTTTATGTATAAAAAAATTACTAATGATATTAAACAGCCCTACTACCAACAACAATATCCAAATGATGGACAAAGATTTGTTGCTTGGTATATGAGAAATATTCATAGAAGAAATGAAATTGAAACAAAATCAGATATTACTGATGGTGCAGACGACAAACAAATCGATGCAATTTATGTAGACGATAATACCAATACTGTTTTTGTTATTCAAGGTAAATTTATTGGAAATGACAAAGTCGATTCTGAACCATTAAGAGAAGTATTGTCATCATGGGTTCAATTAAAAGATTTAGTTCGACTACAGGAAACAGCAAACAATAAACTTAAACAAAAACTATCAGAAGTTTCTATAGCTTTCGATGATAACTATGATATTGAATTTGAACTTATAACAACATCAATGCTAACCCCTCAAGCAAAGAAGGATTTAGCAACATTTCAAAAGGAACTGGCAGAATCGGAGGATTTAACTGCCAATATACGGCTAATTGATTCTGAAGAGTTACAGCATCGATATGAATATGCTGTTGAAAAAGAAAATCCTGTAATCAATCATTCTATAACTTTAAAATCTGATAAATATATCAAAATGCAATTAGCAAATACACATGTTATTCTAGCAAGTTTACCATTAAAAGATTGTCTATCCTTTCCAGGAATCAAGGATGGAACTTTATTTCAAAAGAATGTACGTCAATCTCTTGGATTAAATAATCAAGTAAACAAAGGTATTAAACAATCAATCTATAATGATGGTAAAGATTTCTTTTTTTATCATAATGGAATTACTGCTCTTTGTAATAAAATGGAAATCAATGAACAAACTGGTGAAATTAAATTTAAAGGATTAAGTATTGTAAACGGTTGTCAGTCTCTTAATACAATATTATCCTGTAGCGAAAAAATAAAAACTCTTGATGATTCATATATCATGTTCCGTTTTTACGAAATCCCTCAAAGAGAACGAGCAGAAAAAATAAGTATTTCAACAAATTCACAAAGTGCTGTAAAACCAAGAGATTTACGCAGTAATGATAAAAAAGTTCTAAACTTAAAACGAGCTTTCGAGCAAAAATATCATAACGGTTATTTAATAACAAAAAGAGGAGAACAACCTCCTGCGAATAAAGATAAAGACTATGTTCTTGATTTATCAAATCTTGGAAAATATTTAATATCATGGCATTCACAGAGGCCGAATATAGCGTATAGTGAAACTAAATTATTTGATAAATATTTTAATCAATTATTTAAAAAGGATTATGCTCCTGAAAAAGCACAAGCATTAAATTTATGGATGAAACTGGTATGGAAAAAATGGATAAAAGAAAATCCATTAAGTTTGAATGAATCATTATTAGCAATGAGAGCTTATGCTCCATATCACCATTTATATGCAATTTCAATTTGCTTTTCTGTACTTAATAACATGCCTGAAAGTGTTCCAAATCCATATTTGACTTATGAAAAAGCTACCAAAAATGGACTTGCTGAACAAATAGTTGATATAGCAGGAAGCTGCCTAAATAGCGCTTTAGAAGCTGCCGCAAATGAACCACAACCAAGTAATCGTGTTTTTAGTCCTCAAAACTGGATTAAAACTAAGACATGTTTGGCTGGTATCAGAATGGCCATAAACCAATATTTCAGTATGCTTCCAACAATACCTGGGGGTAAAGATTTGAGTCAAAAATTAAAAAATGAAATGAAAATGGAAACATCTGACTATGAAGCAAGATGGGCAGCTGATTAACACCTTCGCCATCCGTGATGGGTTAAGAAAAGCAGGAATAAAACAAAACGTTCAAGAAAAGCCGCAACTTGAGTCATTTTATAAAAACAGCGGCAAGCACAATGGAGGCTGATTATGGCAGGCAAATGCAAGTTTTGTGGTTCGTCATCTTATGGTTCATGCTCAAAAAGCCCGCATGGAAAACATGAACACATAGGTGATGAAAAACGCTGTGTTTTTTGTGGCTCCAGTTCTTATGGCTCCTGTTCAAAAAGTCCACATAAAAAGCACCAGCATGGACACGGCGGTAATAAATGTATCTATTGTGGGTCAACTTCATTAGGGTCATGCTCAAAAAGTCCGCATGGTAAACACGAGAAGTAACATATACTGCACATAGTCGACCTGGAGTTCTATGAAACTAAAACTTACAAAATCCCGTTTTAAATTAGCCATGGAATGTCCTGTTAAACTCTTTTACACAGGAAGAAAAGAATACCCAGACACAAAACTTGAAGATCCCTTTTTGCAGGCACTTGCTGAAGGTGGCTTTCAGGTGGGAGAGCTTGCAAAGCTCTACTACCCTGACGGGCATGATATTAAAACCATAGATTATGATAAAGCATTGAAACAGACCAATGATCTGCTTAAACTTGAGAATGTTGTAATTTTTGAAGCAGCAGTGCTTTATAAAGATTTTTTTATCCGAATAGATATTCTTGAAAAAAAGAAAAACAAGGTTAACCTTATTGAAGTAAAGGCAAAATCTATAGATATGGAAAATCATGAGGAATTTTTTTCTTCAAAGAAAACCCTTAAAAACGAGTGGGCATCATATCTCTACGATGCTGCTTTTCAAAAGCATGTACTATCAGGGGCATTCCCCGATTATGATATAAACACCTTCCTTATGCTTGCCAATAAAAATGCAGAAGCTTCGATTGACGGTTTAAACCAGAGATTTTTCCTTGTTAAAGATGAAAGGGGGAGAACCTCTGTTAAGGTTAAAGATAAAAGCGATACCGGGAACAAACTCCTTTCACTTATCAAAGTTGATGATGAAATTTCATACATTCATGCAGACAGATACAGTCTTGAAAATAAAGACCTTTCATTTTCTCAATATGCGCAACAACTGGCTCATGCCTATGTAAATAAAATCAAACTGAATCATCCCATAGGAGCTTACTGTGCAGGATGTGAATTTAAAGCCTCGGATAAGGAAGAGAGAGAGGGAAAGGTAAGCGGATTTAAAGAATGCTGGAAGGCGCAGACTAACCTGACTGATGAAGATTTTAAAGAAGAACTGATATTCGAACTCTGGAATTTTAGAAAGAAGCAGGAATTATTAGACAGCTATATCTATCTGCTTAAAGATATTGATGAATCTGTTTTTGATAACGAAGAGAAGAAAAAACCAGGGCTTACCCCAAATGAAAGAAGACTGCTCCAGATCAGAAAAACAAAGAATAAAGATTCTAGCCCATATATAGATATAAAAGGGTTAAAGAATGAAATGGCAGGATGGATATATCCACTCCATTTTATTGATTTTGAAACCACAATGGCAGCAATCCCCTTTCATAAAGGAAGAAAACCCTATGAAGGAATTGCTTTTCAGTTTTCACACCATATTATAAAAGAGGACGGAACAATAGAACATGCAGGAGAGTATTTGAATACAAAACCAGGGTACTTTCCCAATTATGATTTTATAAGGGCATTGAAGAAGGAACTGGAGAATGATAATGGATCGGTTTTCAGATACGCCACCCATGAAAACACCTACCTTGTAATGATACATAACCAGCTTCTTAAAGATGAGGCAGATATATCTGACAGAAATGAGCTAATGGAGTTTATTAAAAGTATTACCCATTCTAATGAAAGCAGCTGCGATAAATGGAAAGGGAATCGGAATATGATAGACCTTCTGGAGGTTGTAAAAAGCTTCTATTACCACCCCTTAATGAAGGGCTCTAATTCGATTAAGGCTGTTTTACCAGCTGTGATGCAGAGCAGTTTTATTAAAGGAAAATATACCTTGCCTCTATATGGTGGGAAAGGAAATATAAAAAGCCTTAATTTTAATAATCAGGTATGGGTAAAGGCAGATGACAACGGAGCAATCATAAGCCCCTATAAACTCCTCCCCCCGATATTTGAAGAAGCATCCCCTGAAGAGAAAGAAACTTTTATTGCAGATGATCGGATTGCAGATGGCGGTGCTGCAATGACAGCTTACGCAAGGATGCAGTTTACTGAAATGAGTGATGCTGAAAGAGATATGATTTCCAAAGGACTTTTGAAATACTGCGAACTGGACACCCTGGCCATGGTTATGATTTATGAGTATTTTATGAGTGAAATTTCTCATTAATGAGAGCATAGGACTTTATATTTTAAAACAGCAATTCAACACCGCAAGTCACTTCCTATATCTCAGCCTTTACTCAGTTTATCATTTATTTAAAATCCTGGAAAAATTGAATATTACATTGAGGATAAGTACACAATTAAAGCTGCCTACATAATACGCGATACTGTTAAAGTAACCGGAGCTAAGGCAATAAGCCCTGCTTCATTTGCCCTTTTTTACGATGATCTGGACAATCCCTGTAAAGGTGGGACATGGCATACAATGAATATTTGCAGAATTAAAAATACGGGCTTTGCTAACCAGAGAATATGGTTCACCTGGATTCAGGATTAATCTGCTTAACCATCAAAAACTTCCCTGAATACTCTGCGTGCAGCCGAATTCGGCCTCCATCCGTGGAGGCCGAATTCGGCTAATACATACTAAACAAAAAAAGCTCTTGAATACTCAAGAGCTTTTTTATGCGCGTCTGGCAGGATTCGAACCTGCGACCAACGGATTC
>CAYZME010000093.1:4760-6631 GCA_964479435.1 uncultured Oscillospiraceae bacterium | reverse complement strand
TCGCGCTGCCAAAAAATATCGGCGTCAGCTCGCCGGCCAGCACCTGCCCGAGGTCAAACGCGTCGCCGGCGATGTCCAGCATTTCAATGTCTTCGCGCAGTTGCCGCAAATAATGGGCGTCCAGCTGCTTTTCTAGGGTCGGATCGTCGATGGCGTAGACCTGCTGACCCACGCGACTGGCCCCGTGGTCGCCGGCCGCCTGGTCGAACAGATCGATCTGACGCTGCGTACGATCGTACACGCCCTGGAAATCCCCGTCGGTGCCGATCGGCCAATTGACCGGCACCGAGGCGATGCCGAGCACTTTTTCCAGTTCGTCCATCAGGTCAAAGGGGTTTTTGGCGGCGCGGTCCATCTTGTTGACAAAGGTGAAAATGGGAATGCCACGTTGGCGGCAGACTTTGAACAGCTTGATCGTCTGGGCTTCGACACCCCGGCTGCCGTCGATCAGCATCACGGCGCTGTCGGCGGCACACAACGTGCGATACGTGTCTTCGGAAAAATCCTGGTGCCCCGGGGTGTCGAGGATGTTGATGCAAAATCCGTCGTATTCAAATTGCATCACCGACGAAGTGACTGAGATCCCGCGTTGTTTTTCGATCTCCATCCAGTCGGACGTGGCATGGCGGGAGGCTTTGCGCGCCTTTACCGCGCCGGCCATATGAATGGCGCCGCCGTAGAGCAGCAATTTTTCTGTCATCGTCGTCTTGCCGGCGTCGGGGTGGGAAATGATCGCGAATGTGCGGCGGCGGGCCACCTCGCGTTGCAGTCTGTCTGTCATGGGTAACCGTCCTTTCGGTAAAATCCGATCTATTATAGCAAAAATGTCAACCGACTACTGCCTAGGGCAATCGCCCTAGGGCCAATGCCCTAGGGCCAATGCCCAAGGGCTATTGCTCAAGGGCGCGCCCGGTGAAATGATATAATCGGTCACAAAATGGCCGGATCAACCGTCTATAGGGTACAGGGCCTGACAAGGGCGCCGACCCGGGGGAGGTCACTGTGGCACGACAAAAGATCGACGACCAACAGCGCCGGGAACGGATGGAGCAGTGGGTCCGCGCGCACAGCAGCCAGGTCTATCGCACCGCGCTGTATTACATGAAAGACCATGCCGCGGCGGAAGATGTCACGCAAGACGCGTTTTTGCTGGCGTACCGCCATATGGATTCGTTTCGCGGCCAAGGGTCGCCGGCCGCGTGGCTGATGCGGATCGCCACCAACCGGGCCAAAGAAGAATTGCGTTCGCGATGGCATCGCAGCGTCACGACCCGGGAGGACTGGCAGGCGCAAGCGGATCGGATCGCATCCACGCCGTCGCCGGCGGTCGCGCTGGAGGATCGTCAGGATCTGCTGCGGGCCCTGGGTACGCTGGACGATAAGCTGCGCCGGACTTTGTTGTTGTACTACTATTACGATTTTCGCGATCGCGAAATCGCGTGGGTGGAAAATGTGTCGCCGGCCGCCGTACGCAAACGGTTGGAACGGGGGAGGCGGCGCCTGGCGTCGATTTTATCGACAGAGGGGACCGATGGCGATGGACACAGATAAAAGACTGACAACCCTGCGCGCGTTGGGGGAAGCGCAAGTCGACCGCGCCGCGGGGGAACCCGAACGGACCGAACGTATATTGGCGGCCGTGCGCGCCGACGCGCCCGGCCGCGACCCAAAAGCGCGCCGTTTGCCCCGCAAATGGTTCCGCCGTCGGGCGACACCCCTCGATTGGGCGCTCAATACCGTGATCGTGGTGTGTTTTGCCGCCGGGCTGTTCCTCGTGCTGAAAACGCCCTATGAGTACTACATGCGCAGCCGGACAGCGGACAAACTGCGCGACGCCTTTTTGTCGGGCGAGATGATCGAGGTCGGGGCGG
>CAYZME010000093.1:0-4750 GCA_964479435.1 uncultured Oscillospiraceae bacterium | reverse complement strand
CGAGACCCCTGTCATTCGCGAAACGCGGCCGCGCCCCACCACCCCGCTGCCGACCGCGCCCGGCGCCAGCGAACCCGAGCCGACCGAGCCCGAACCCGTGGAGGAATACAAACCCCCGACTGTGGTGATCGAGCCGATCGGGATGATCGCCATCCCCCGCATCGCCAAGGAGGGGGACGCGGTGCTCGAAGGCGCGACCGACGTCACTTTGCGCTACGGCATCGGCCGCTATGAACCATCCGCGCCCATCGGCGCGGACGGGCGCACCGTCTTGCTGGGCCATAAAATGAAGTATTACGGGGTGTATTTCTCCCGTTTACAGGAAATGCAGGTCGGCGACGCGTTCACGATCACCACCCGCGATACGGTCTACACGTACCGGGTCTTCCAGGTTGAATCGGTATATAAAGACCTGCTGATGGGTAAAATTTTCGCGCCGGCCACAGGCAAGCAATGCATGTTGGTGACCTGTGATTTTCGCGTGGATCCCCAGGGCAACGACCGCCTGCTGGTGCACGCGGAACTGGAGAGCGCGCAGCCCCGCTGAGGCACTTGACCGGGCGAGTACCGCTAAGCGGTGGCCAACGCACGGCGTTCACCACCGGCCTTCAGGGGGAATGGTTTATACTGTTTATGTAGGTGTTATATACGGAGGAGGTAGCGAGATGAAACAGATGAAAGCGGAGTTGCTGCTGGACGCACGCGCCGCGCTGGGCGAGGGCCCGGTGTGGCGCGAGGCCGAACAGGCGCTGTACTGGGTAGATATCATCCCCGGCGTGCTCCATCGCACCACCGGCGAGCAGCCGGGGGGGCAGGTCGCGGACCGGGCCTGGCAAGCGCCGATGCCGCTCGGCTGTTTTGCTTTTTCCGCAAGCGGCCGCGTCCTGGCGGCGGGTGCCAACGGCTTTGGCTGGCTCGAGCTGCGGGACGACAAAGCGGACTTTGCGGCCTGGGTCGACCCCGAAGCCGACAAACCCTCCAACCGTTTTAACGATGGCAAATGCGATCCCAACGGCCGCTTTCTGGCCGGATCGATGGCCTCCCGCCAGGGTGACCGGGTGATCCCCGGCGCGTTTTACAGTCTGGAAGCGGACGGTCGCTACCGCACCCTGATCGAGCCGGTGGGGACTTCCAACGGTCTGGCTTTTTCGGCCGATCATCAGACGCTGTATTACATCGACACACAAACCATGGAGATCGCGGCCTTCGCGTATGACCTGGCTAACGGCAGCCTCGCCGACCGCCGCGTCGTCCGCGCCTTCACGACCGACGAAGGCCGCCCGGACGGCATGACCATCGACAACGACGGGTATCTGTGGGTGGCGTTTTTCGGCGGCGGCAAAGTGCGCTGCATCCGCCCATCGGACGGCGCCACGCTGGCACAGATCGATGTCCCCGCCCTCAACATCACCAGCTGCTGCTTTGGCGGCGCCGATTATGGCACGTTGTTCATCACCACCGCGCGCATCGCGACCAGCCCCGAGCAACTGCAAAACTATCCGCATGCCGGCGGGATCTTTGCGGTGCGGCCGGGCGCCTACGGGCGGGCGTTCTTTGACTTTGCCGGTGAACCCGGCGCGAACCGCTGACGCATAACAGATAACGGAGCTCCGTGATGGCGAGAGAATGTTTTTATTGCGGCCGCGAACTCAAGGCCGGTGAGGTCTGTACCTGCCGTAGCGGCGGCACGCAGAATCGCGATGCGCCCAGCGGCGGCGCTCCCGGCGCTTCGTCAGGCAGCGCCGGCGGCGGCCGTACAACCCGCGCTGCCCGCGCGCGGGACAGTTGCGCGCGCTGCTACGGCAATACGCGGGGTTTTTGCGCACCCCGGTCGACACCGCGATGTCGTTCGCGGTGAAGCCGGGATATGAAGCCATGATTCTGCTGATCGGATTGGAAGCCGTCGCCGCCGCGATTGTGGCAGCGATCGGGTACGGCGCGCCGCGATTCTATATCAGTTTTGTCTCTTTGGGTCTGTCGCTGGGCGGCGCGTCCTCTGTCGGCGCCGCCGCGTTGTTCGCGGCGGTGCAAACCGTCGTGCGCTGGGCGCTGTTGACCGGAATTCTGCACCTGTATTTGCGCTTTATGGCTCGGGTCCGCCTCGGCTTGCGGGAATTGGCGGCCGCCGTCGCGCCGGCCAGCGCGCCGATGACCGCGGCGATGCTCATCGCGGCCTTTTCCGCGCGCAGTGCCGCGCCGTTGTCGGTTCTGATGCTCCTGTTGGGCCTGATGGCCGGCGCGATCCTGACCTTTTTCACCTTGCGCCGGCGCATCCACCGCGACGACAACCAGACGCTGATCCTGCTGGTCCTGGGGTATTTGCTGTATTTTGGCGCGCTGTCGCTGGTGATCGGCTCGTGGGGTGTGGCCGCCTAGGGCCCACGCACGTTCGCCGATCGGCGCTTAGGACAGGCGGTTGATCAAATCCACGGCGTACGCGGTGTCAATCACCGCCCACTGCCCCTCGGGGCCGAGCGCGCCGCCCATGACCCGGGCGGCGTTGCTGTATAGCGCGGCATCCAGTTCCAACTGGAACCAGGCTCCCTCGCCGTCGCGGATCATGAAACACATCTCCTCATCCTGTTCGCCGGCATAGAGGATTTCCGCGATGCCCGAGGTCGGTTTTCCCGGCGTCGGGTTGCGCCGGATCGCGACTTTGAGCACCTCGATCAGGCGGTCGTCGCGCCCGTGATCGGCCAGGTGGATTTTTTCGATCAGATGGTTGTAGTCGGGCACCATGCGCAGGGTGTAACCATCCGCCGGCGCCGGTTCAAAACCGCAGGCGGCCCGCGCCATACGGGCGGCCACCGCCGGGTCGTCATAGCGGGGGGCGGCGTCCGCTTCCGGCGCCCGCTCCTCTGGGGCCGCATCGGGGATCACCACCACCAGAAGGCGCAGAGCGGGGTCGTGGTATACCAGCGGTTCCGCGAGGATAAAGTCCAGTCCGCAATTGGCGCAGACGTGGCTTTGCAACCGTTTGCGCAGCAAACGCTCTTTGAGATCGGGGTCGGTGCGGGCATTGATCCCGTCCCAGATTGTCGCCGGTTCTTCCAGACCACAATGCGGGCATAAAATCGCCTGTTTGTGAAATAAACTCTCGTGTGCGGGCATGTCTGATCCCTCCGGTTTCGAGGATAACAGAAACCCCGCGCGGTGAAAACCGGCGCGGGGTCAACGGGACAAGGTGCGCGATTTTCGCGGCGACACCGGGGTTTTTATTCTGCCAAAACCCGCACAATGGCGTATACGGTGTGTACCTGCGCCGGATAGCTCTCCGCGATGACCCCATCGTAGTACACGGTCACCCGGTCGCCCGGAGAAAAACCGGTCTGGCTTTCTTTTAATTTTGCCGCCAGAGAGACAACGATGAGGTCGCTGCTCCGGCGCGCGTCTTCGCCCGCGTCCACCGCCACCAGAATGGCGTCGTCGTCCACCCGGGTCACCGTTCCCGTAAAATGCGGCTCCTGGCGGACGCGGCTCATGGACAACGGCTGGATCGCGCGCCAGAGGCCTCCGCCCGTGACGCGGTTAACCACAAAGCCAATCCCCAGCATAACAACCAGCACGACCGCGGCCGCGGCCACCCAGCGAAACGGTTTGACAAAACGCGACATGGTGTCGATCCCTCCTCTATCTTGCTGGACTTTCCTTCTCCCCGCCTGACCTGTCTGCCCTGTTAGACTCTTCCCGGCTGTTGCTTGTTCCCTCGCTTGCCGGCCGGTTCCGCAGCCGCCGACCCCGTGCTTGCCAATCAGAAACCCCGCGCCGGGACAACCGGCGCGGGGTCTGAATGGCAACAAATGATGATCTTTTTGTGGCCGGGCGACGCCTACAAGCACGGCAACGCCTACGCTTGCGTCACCGGTTGCCCGGACGCGTCGGCCGCGGGCTGTTCCGGCGCCGCCGCGACCCGCTCGCCTTTGCGGATGACGATCTCGCCGTCGGCGACGTCCACTTGCGCGACATCGCCGGCCGCCACCACCTGGTCGAGCATGGCTTCGGAAAAACGATCCTCGACCAGCGATTGAATCACCCGGCGCAAAGGCCGCGCGCCGTACTGCGGGTCGTATCCTTTGTCGGCCAGCAGGTCGCGGGCTGCCTCGCTGATCTCCAGGTCGATCTCCAGCTCGCCGATGCGCTGGCGCAAAGCGTCCAGCATCAGGCCGACGATCTGGCGCATCGCGCCGCGATCCAGCATGCGGAAGAAGATGATCTCGTCGACGCGGTTGACAAACTCGGGGTTAAACGTTTTGCGCAGTTCGTCGAGGACCAGGTCGCGCGCTTCGTTGTACGATTTGCCGCCGTACAAGCGCTCATCCGACGCCTCGTCGCCCGACCCGTTGGACAGGCCATGGTCAAAGCCGATCCGGCGTCCCGCCGCCGATGTCAGCATCCGTGCCCCGATGTTCGAGGTCATGATGATGATCGTGTTGCGGAAATCGACGGTGCGCCCCTGCCCATCGGTCAGGCGGCCGTCCTCGAGGATTTGCAGCAGCGCGTTGAACACATCGGGGTGGGCCTTTTCGATCTCGTCAAACAGCACCACCGCATAGGGCCGGCGCCGCACTTTTTCGGTCAGCTGGCCGCCCTCCTCGTACCCGACGTAGCCCGGGGGCGAGCCGATCAGTTTGCTGACGTCGAATTTCTCCATGAATTCCGACATGTCCAGCCGGACCATCGCGTTTTCATCGCCGAACATGACTTCGGCCAACGCTTTGGCCAACTCGGTTTTGCCGACACCGGTGGTGCC
>CAYZME010000092.1:0-6717 GCA_964479435.1 uncultured Oscillospiraceae bacterium | reverse complement strand
AATTTCTTCTACGCCTCCACCGTCAGGAGTCCATTGCGAGGCGTGGTACAGACTGCTATTCTGGTAGCATGGCCAAAGTAAAGACGAAATATTTTTGCAGCGAGTGCGGCCACGAAACCTCCGGCTGGATGGGACGTTGCCCCGGCTGCGGACAATACAACACCATGGTTGAGGAGCGGGTCGTCACCGGACCGCCCGCGCGCGCGCGGCACGCCGGCGGATGGGCCGGTCTGCCGGCGACCGGAGCGGACGGACCGGGTCTGACGACGCTCGACCAGGTCGCGGCCGGCGAAGGCCGCCGCTTCGCGACGGGGCTGGGCGAGCTGGACCGTGTACTGGGCGGCGGCCTGGTCGAGGGCTCCCTGGTGCTGGTGGGTGGGGACCCGGGAATTGGCAAAAGCACGCTCCTGCTGCAGGCCTGTGAGCAAATCAGCAACCAGGGGGTCACACTGTATGTGACCGGCGAAGAGTCTCCCGGCCAGGTCAAGTTGCGGGCAGAGCGCTTGGGCGTCGACGGCAGCCGCATCCGGTTGTTGGCCGCGACCGATTATGACACCATCGCCGCCACCATCGCCGGGGAAAAGCCGGTTCTGACCATCATCGATTCGATCCAAACGATGTACGCGGAGGCTTTGACAGCTGCCCCGGGTACGGTTTCCCAGGTGCGTGAGGTCGCCGGCGGGCTGTTGCGGGTGGCCAAACAATTGGGCTGTGTCATCATTCTCGTGGGACACGTGACCAAAGACGGCGCCATCGCCGGGCCGCGCGTGCTGGAGCATATGGTGGACACCGTCCTGTATTTTGAAGGCGAGCGGCAAGGGACGTACCGCATTTTGCGCGCCACCAAAAATCGCTTTGGCGCGACCGATGAGCTGGGTATTTTTGAGATGCGCGACACCGGCCTGATCGGGGTCGAAAACGCCTCCCAGGCGATGCTCGCGGGACGCCCGCTGGGCGTTCCCGGTTCGGTTGTGGCCGCTTGTGTCGAAGGAACGCGCCCGATTCTGGTCGAGATTCAAGCCTTGCTCAACGAAACCGCCTACGGGGTCCCGCAGCGCATGAGTCAGGGGATCGATCGCAACCGGATCGTGATGCTGACGGCCGTCATGGACCGCCGGCTCAAACTCGGGTTGTCCAATATGGACTCGTTCCTCAATGTCGTCGGCGGGCTGCGGATCGATGAGACCGCCGTGGACCTGGCGGTGGTCTGTGCGATCGCCTCCACTTTCCGCGACCGCCCGATCCGCCCGGACATCACGGTTTTTGGCGAAGTCGGCCTCTCCGGCGAGATCCGCCCGGTCTCACAGGTCGACCGGCGCGTGATCGAAGCCGGGCGCATGGGCTTTGCCAGCTGTATCCTGCCGGGCGGCAACCGCCGCGCCATCGAGCGCCTGCGCACCGACCGTCTGCCCGAGTTGTTTTATGTCGATAACATCCACGAAGCGCTGGATATAGTAACCGGCTGATGGAGAGGCGATTGTCTGACATCCGGCCCACGGTGCATGTGTTGATCCCCGCCGCCGGCGGTGGTTCGCGCATGGCGATCGCCCACGGCGGCAACAAGTTGTTGCTGCCGGTGGGCGGCGTATCCGTATTGGCGCGCACGTTGAGCGCTTTTCTCAGCCACGCGGCCGCCGCACATGTGCTCCTGGTCATACCCGCGGGTGAGGCGGAGCTTTTCAGGGCGGTTTGCCAGTCCCTCGACGGCGCCGCCCGGGTCACGATGACCACGGGCGGCCATACACGGCAGGAATCGGTGCGGTTGGGGCTGGAGTTTTTGGCGCGTACCGCGGACCGCGAGGATCTGGTTTTGATCCAGGATGGCGCGCGTTGTTTTACGGATCACGCGACCATCGACCGTTGTCTGGCGGCCGCGGCGGCAACCGGGGCTTGTTGCGCGGCGGTTCCGCTCAAAGATACAGTCAAAGAAGCCGATGGCGACGGCCTCGTCATCGCGACCCCGGACCGGGAGCGGTTGTGGCAGGTGCAGACGCCGCAAGCGTTTCGCTTTGGCCTGATCCTCGACGCGTATCGCCAGGCGCAACGAAAAGGCGACCTCGCGACCGACGACGCCTCTTTGGTGGAAGGAACCGGTCACCCGGTCCGGCTGGTCAAGGGGTCATACCTCAACATCAAAATCACGACCCCGGAAGACCTCCTGCTGGGGCAGGCCATCGCCGCCGCGCAAGACCGGCAGCCGATTTGAAGGGGATTGGTCCCGCTCTTTCATTGCCGGACGGCGGTCAGTACGCAAAACACCTGGATCCCTAGCCCGCGCCCGCAATCGGTCAAGCCTTCGCCGCTGGTCGCGGTCAGGCCGATCTGTCCGGTCTCCAGCGACAGCAACGCGGCCAGACTGGCTTTCATCCGTTCGACGTGCGGCGCCAACCGCGGCCGCGCGGCTTCGACGGAAATCGAAAGATGCACGGGCTGGAATCCATCCAGGTACTGTAGCGCTTCCCGCAGGTACGCGGCGCTGTCCCGGATCCCCTCCTCGAGGCACATGCGGTCGGCGACGGCGCCCAGGATGTTGACGCCGGTAATACCCGACACCGCGTTGGTGACCGCGTGCAAAATCACGTCCGCGTCGCTGTTGCCCGCCAGAGCGGGGGCGCCGGGGATCGGTACGCCGGCCAGCAGCAAGGGGCGGGCGGCGTCGGGCTTTTCATCGTCCAGAAAGCGGTGGCTGTCCTGGCCGATGGCCACACGATAGTCAAAAGCGGATGCGGGTTTCATGCCTGCTCCCCTGCCGTCTGATCCGATTCGCGGATTTCCGTGCGGCGGATTTTGCCGCTGATCGTCTTGGGCAGCTCGGGGACAAATTCCAGCACGCGCGGGTATTTGTAGGGCGCGGTGTGCGTTTTGACATACGCTTGCAGTTCGGCCGCTAGCTCATCGCCCGGCGTATATCCTTTGGCCAGCACGACCGTCGCTTTGACCAGTTGGCCGCGGGCGGCGTCCGGCACACCGGTGACGGCGCATTCCAGGACGGCGGGGTGTTCCATCAGCACGCTTTCGACCTCAAACGGGCCGATCCGGTAGCCGGAGCTTTTGATGATGTCGTCGGCGCGGCCGACAAACCAGAAATACCCGTCCTCGTCCATCCACGCCTGGTCGCCCGTGTGGTAGATCCCGTCATACCAAACCGAACGGGTCAGCGCCGGGTCTTTGTGGTAGCCGCGGAAGAGGCCGGGGATTTGGCGATCGCCGATCCGGATGCAGATCTCGCCGGTCTGGCCGGGGCGGACGGGCTGGTCGTCCTCATCCAGCAAAACCACGTCGTACACGGCGGACGGGCGGCCCATCGAGCCGGGCTTGGTCGCCATCCAGTGATTGGTCACGACCGCCAGGGTCATCTCGGTCTGGCCATATCCCTCTTTGAGCTCCAGGCCGGTGGCGCGCAAAAACTGTTCGTATACTTCGGGGTTGAGCGCTTCGCCGGCAATGGTGCAATGTTGCAGACCCGACAGGTCGTACTGGGTCAAATCCTCGCGGATCAGGAAACGGTAAATGGTGGGCGGCGCGCAAAACGTCGTGACGCCGGCGTGCGCGATGTGGTCGAGCATGAGCTGCGGGGTGAAGCGGTCGTAATCAAAGACGTCGATCCCCGCCTCCATGATCCATTGCCCGTATAATTTGCCCCAGACCGATTTGGCCCAGCCGGTTTCGGACACCGTCAGATGCAGCCCGTCCGGGTCGACTTTGTGCCAATACTTGGCGGTGGGAATGTGTCCGAGCGGATATAGGTAGTCCAGCAGGACCATCTTGGGCATGCCGGTCGTACCGGAAGTGAAATACAGCAGCATCGGATCGTTTACGTCCGGCAACTGCGCGCCCGTGGGGCGAGTGAAGGCCGGCCCGGTTGCCAGCGCGTCGTCAAACGAAAGCCAACCCGGCCGCGTCCCCCGCACGATCAGCTTGGCTTGCAAATGGCCGTATATATGCGCTGCGGCGTCGACGTGGTCCGTGATCTCGCCCTCGGCGGTACAGACCACCGCTTTGACGTCGGCCGATTGGAAGCGATAGAGCAAATCATTGGTTTGCAATTGATTGGTGGCCGGAATCGCGACCGCGCCGATTTTGTGCAAGCCGAGAATGGCGAACCAGAATTGGTAATGGCGCTTGAGGATCAGCATCACCATGTCGCCGCGGCCGATGCCCTGGGCTTGGAACACGGCCGCCGCGCGGTCGCTCTCGCGGGCCAGATCGGCAAACGTAAAGGTATGGATTTCGCCTGCTTCGTTGCTCCAGCGCATCGCGCGCCGGTCGGGAGTCTCACGCGCGAGCCGGTCGATGATGTCGTAGGCAAAATTGAAGCTTTCGGGAATCCGGAAGGAAAAATCGACGATGTGGCCTTGGGCGTCCCGGGTTTCTTGCAAATACTCCATGTTGAGATTCAGCATGCGGTCCGTTCTCCTTGTCGCTTGTGATGATTCTTGTCAGTTATCGCACGATCCCATCACGATCGCCAGAAATAAACAGGATTCGCCGCCTGTCGCGACCATTCCGTGTGGCTTGGACGAGTCGTAATAGATCGAGTCACCGGCCTGCATGATCTCTTCCTTGCCGTTGATCGAAATGCGTAGGGTGCCGGACAAGATGTAGTCCATCTCCTGCCCCGCGTGCGTGCTCATCGTGATCGGGCAGGTCTCGTTGCCGGCTTCATATGGCGCCGTCACCAGGAAGGGCTCGGCCTGGCGGTTCTTGAACATGTATGCCAGATTGTTGTAGCGGAACCCCTGTCGGCGGGTGATCGGCAAACCCTCGCCGGCGCGGATGAGCTCATAACCGGTCAAGCGCGGCGACTCGCCCGACAGCAACTCCGTCAGGTCGATGCCCAGCCGTTGCGCGGCTTTGTACAAGAATGTAAAACTGAAATCGTGGGTCCCGTTCTCCATCGCCATGTAATCCGCGACGGAAACCCCGGTCGCGTCTGTCATCTGCGACACCGTCAATCCGGCAATCTCACGCATACCCCGCAACCGCTCGGCGATTGCAATGATTCTCTCATCCATTTTCTGGACCTCCTTGCGCATCGGTATAGCTAATTTACTCCAAGCTCCCATCCATTTCAACCGCGCCGTGCGGCCAGCGGCCGACAAGCGGCCCGACCGGCCGAGTCGCAGCGGCGCGTTTAGCGCACGTAACGCAGTGGCGCGTTTACCGCACGCAGCGTAGCACGCGAAAGCCGGCGCGTTTGGCGAGTACTTCGCAATTGCCAAAGAGGCTGGTCAGATGCTCCGTCGCCGACGGGGCCCCCTGCTTTTTTTGGATCACCACGATGAGGCGGCCTTGCGGGCGCAGATGCCGGTAAGCCTCATCAAAAAACCCGTGGACGACGGCTTTGCCGGCGCGGATGGGAGGATTGGTGAGGATGTGGTCAAAACTGCCTTCCAGCGCGAGGAACCCGTCCGATTGGACGATATCGACAAAGGCGGTCTGGTTGTACGCGGCGTTCTCCCTGGCCAGCTGCACCGCCCGCTCATTGATGTCCGACAGCACGACCTCCATCGCCGGGAACAGCCGCTTGAGCACGATGCCCACCACACCGTACCCGCAGCCGAGATCCAGCAGGCGGCCGGACTTGATTCCTTCCGCCTGAAAGCGCGTATGCATCGTCTCGAGCATCAGCGCGGTGCCAAAGTCGACGCGGTGGCTGGCAAAAACACCGCTGGCGGTGGCAAAGGAAAAATCGCGGCCGCCGATGCGATACGCGATCCGCTGCCGTACATCCTTGCCTTGCGGCGATGGGTCGTAATAATGCGCCATATTACTGTCCTTTCCGTCTCGTCCGTTTCGGGTGAAGCAGCGCCGGGTAGCGTTTTTCCAACGCGATCAGCAAGGGCAACCCGATCAGGTAAACGACGACGCCCTCGCTCAAACCCACGCTGAGGATGTTGAGCAACACCAGGGGCAACGTCACGCTCTTGCCTGTGTCCAGCAGCAAATAAGGCAGATACACGCCGACGATCAGCGCGTTGAAGACGACCGGCGGCAACAGGCAAAGCCCGCGGCGCCACCCGGGCTTCGCGACGGGCAACCGGCGCGCGATCCACCAGGTCGTCAGCGCGGCCAGCAGCGTGGCCAGGCTGCCGAGCGCGATATCGATGGGTCCCAGATTGTTGGGATTAAAAAGGTTGGATAACAGACATCCCAAAAACAAACCCGGGATGGCCGCCGGAAACAGCACCGGCAGCACCGTCATCGCCTCGGCGAGGCGGAACTGCAGCGGGCCGAACGCCACCGGCGCGAGCGGCAGTGTGAAAAGAACGTAGATGGCGGCAATCACCGCCGCGTAGGTGATCTGCAGCACCGCGGGTCTTTTTATCGTTTTTTGCATGGATTGGCCGGCTTTTTGGGTCATAGGATCCATTATACTGCCTCTGGCTTCTAGCAACCAATCGCACCTCAGAATGGGAGAAGATCTCGGGTGTGAATTGCAACCCTAATATTTGAGCGGAGCACAAACTGCGGCACAAACCACTAAAATAAGTCGCTTCCACTGTCGCTCTGGACAAAAACAAGCATACCTATTGATGTAAACAAAAAAGGACTACGAAATCGCAATGTTTCGTAGTCCTCGTGTGGCTCCTCAAGTTGGACTCGAACCAACGACCCTGCGGTTAACAGCCGCATGCTCTACCAACTGAGCTATTGAGGAATAAGATCCGGCGGCGACCTATTTTCCCGGGCCGTCTCCAGCCAAGTATCGTGGGC
>CAYZME010000091.1:0-6870 GCA_964479435.1 uncultured Oscillospiraceae bacterium | reverse complement strand
TGTCATAGTATTCGCTGCCACGCCACCAGACCGACTCGGCGAGGATGTACAGCGGACGGCCGGCCAGGCCGGAAGCGACGGCGGCCTGTTGGCGCGCCATCGGCGTGGCAAAGCGGTTTTGCGCGACCGACACACAGACGCGGTCGTTGCGCAAGGCGGCCGCCAGCATCTCCTCGCATTCGGCGACCGATGGCGCCATCGGTTTTTCGCACAGCACGTGGCGGCCGCTGTCCAGTGCCGCCACCGTGATGTCGCGGTGGGTAAACGGCGGGGTGGTGATGCTGACCACGTCCAGCTCCAACGTGGGATCGGCGAGCATGGCCGTGTAATCCGTATAGTGGCGGGCCGCGTCCAGACCGTACTCGCGGGCGCGCGAGTCGGTCCGCTGCGGATCGATGTCACACAACGCGACAATTTGCGCGCGGTCGGCAAAGTGCAAATAGCTCTCGATATGCTGGGAAGCGATGCTTCCGGTTCCGATGATCGCGACCTTTTTCATGCCCGATAATCCCCTTTCGCTGCTGCCATTTTGTGTCTGTTCCACTATATCACAGGAAGGCGTTTGTTCCGCCTGGCGATGGGTGACCGTGGAGGGTAGAAAAGAAAAAACCGGCAGGGAGACATCGGTGTCTCCCTGCCGGCCGGTTGGCGTCGGTGCGGCGCCGGTCAGCGCGCGTATTTTCTCCGTTTGACCCAGCCGACGACGGTCATCGCCAGCAGGGCGGTGCCGATCATCAGCAGGCCGAGGCGTGTGTAGCTGTTTTGCGCCCGCTCGCCAGTGTCGGGCACCGCGGTCTCGCCGCCCTCGTCCGGCTCGTCCTCGTCCGACTCGCCCTTGGTGGCGGGGTCGCTCCAGGCGTTGACGTAAGCGGCGGTTTGTTCGCCATCGGCGACGATGACGCCGCTCGCGTCGGTGCTCGAGGTCTCATACCCGGCCTCGGCATAGTCGGCCTCGGTGACCGTGTAGCGGGCACCCGCCGGCAGGCCGGTGAGGGTCACGCTCTCACCGTCGCCCAGCAGGATGGTCTCGCCGCTGCGCACAGTGCCGGCATAACTGCCGGTGAACGGGTAGGCGTCGGGGGCGTCGACCAGCAGGACCGTAAAGGCAAATTTCCGGTCGGCGTCCGCGCCGTCACCCGTGACGGTCTTGCGGATGGTCAGGCTGCCGGTTTTGACCTCCGGCTCGGTCTCGGTCGGCGCGATCTCTTTGGTGTTGGTGAAAGACGCCATCTGGGTCGCGTCGGCCGCGATCGTACCGGTCGCGCCGGTGCTTTCGGCCACATAGCCCATCTCGGCGTAATCCGCTTCCGTGATCGCGTAGACAGTGTCCACGGGCAGCCCGACGATGGTGACGCTCTGCCCGCCGGCCAGTGAGATCACACCCCCGCTTTGGATGGTGCCGTTGGGCACCCCGTCGCCAAAGTAGGTGTAGCTGCCGTCGAGATCCGTCTCGCCGTAGCTGTCGATCAGGGTGACCGTAAAGTCAAAGACCTGGGTCGGGTCGGCGGCGTTGCCGGCCACGGTCTTGGCGAGGGTCAGGTTGCCGGCCGTGCCGGCCGGGTGGTTTTGGATCGTAATGACGTTGGCGTCGGGCCCGGTCTGCCCCGCGATCGAGGAGACAACGGTCGAGCCGGTGGTGGTTACGGTCACCGCATAGTCGCGGCCGTGCGGGGTGTAGCCGGCGAGGGCCTCCGTTTCGCGCAGGATATACACGCCGTCAGGCAGCACTTTGAAACGCAAGGCGCCGTTGCTGTCGGTGACCCCGCGGCGGATGACGGTGACGCCGTCGGCGGCCAAGAGGGTGAATTCGACGCCGGCCAACGGTTCGGAATCCGCGCCCAGCTTGGTGACGGCAATCCACCCGCTGCGCAGCATCGTCGCCGCGCCGTCGGCGGCCGTGACCTCGTAAGGCCGGGACGCGACTTCCTGGGCGGCTTCGCCGCCAAAGAGCGCGACCTGGTTGGTGATGGTGCCGGGCTCGCCGGTGATGTCTGTCACATAACTCAGGCGGTAGGCTTTGGCGCGGTCGGGAATCCGGAAGACCAGCTGGCGCGTGTCGTTGTCATAAAAGAGGTTTTCGCCGACAACCAGCGCCACAGCGTCGCCGGCCAGATAACTGCCATCGGCCTGCAACAGCAATTCCCGCGCGGTGATGTTGTCGTCGGTGAGCAGCGGCGCGCCCGTGGCGTCCGTCCGCAGTTCGATGCCTGCCGGCAGGGTGTCCTGCAGCAGGATCCCGGTCTGGGTCAAACCGTACGGTTTGTATTCGACCGTCCAACGCAGCTCGCCCGCCGCCTGCAACAGCAGACTCTTGCTGAGCAGCTGGCTGACGACGCGCACGTTCTGGCTGGCGCTGACGCCGGTCGCCCAGTTTTCTGCGGTCATCCGCAGCTGATTGGTCACGGTGGTGGTTTTGTTTTTGTCGAAATAGCTGGCGGCGGTTTCACTGGTGGGGACCGCTTTGACCAGGATCACATAGGCGGCGTTGAGATTGGAAAAGTAAACGCGGCCTGGCCCGGCGTGGCAAAATCGGCGGTCAGCCCCGTCACGGTCGCCAGCGGTGTCGTGCTGGCGGCGGTCACCGAGGCGCTGGCGCCGGATGTGCCGGCAAAGATCAGGTAGTTCTGACCGGGTGCGATCTCTGTAAACACCCAACCGGCCGGGAGGATATCGGTGACTGTGACCGCGCCCAGGGCCAGACCCGCGGGGTTGGTCATCTGGCTGAGCGCCAGGGCGTTGGCGTTGACGCTGAGGCGGAAAATCACCGCTTTTTCCGTGTAATCGAAGCCGGAGCCGGTCGAAGTGGTTTTGTTGTTGACGCCGGCGGCCGGATCGGCCATGGCCGCGCGGTGGAGCATTTCTTTGGCCAAAACCGCGCTGATATAGTCCACCTGGTCGCTGGCTTTGTTCAACGGAGTATAGGCGCTAAACAGACTGGCGGTGTTGCTCACTTGCGCGGTCTTGTTGCCTGCGTAGATGTCGGGATTTGTGACCAGCGTATCGAACGTGAAGGTGTTGGGAGATGTCATGGAAAGCCCCGTGATCTCCACCAGGTCGGCGACGCGTACGCCGTCCCGTGTGATCGGGTGAACCTGTACAACCAGGTCATCCGCGCCGCCAAAAGAATCCGTGACGTATTGCTGGTTGTAGTGCGGCACCAGATCCGACGGCGTCAGACCGGCGGGGTAGCCCGCGGTCTGGGCAAAACTGAAACCGCTGTCGCTGGCGCCGTACACCAGCAGATCGTAGACTTTGAGGCTGGGGATGGTCTGGCCGCGGGTGTCGACCGTCACCGTCCAATGTACGCTGCGGTTGGCGGTGTCGACCACGCCGGTTTTGCCGATGGCGTTGTAGCCGATGCCGACATTGGCCGTGTTGCTCAAAATACCGGTGCCCGGCAAGTCATCCCAGGTGAGGGTGGCGCTGTTGTAGTAACGCGTGACGCCGGCGGTATAGGCCTCATCCGCCACGGACGCCACCAGGGTGAGCAGCACTGGCGTGTTGACATCGCCGAGCTCATACCGTCCATCGGTGGGCAGGGTGGACCAGGTCTTCTCCGGCGGGCTCTGCCATAGGCCGAGGCTGTCGTCCCAGCTTTGGTACGCCGCCGACACGAACGTCATCCCCGCGGGCAGCGCGTCGGCGATCACCGCGTTGGACAGGCTGGCGCCCATCTGGTTGGCCGTGATCGTCCAGGTGACGGTGCGGTTGGTGGTATCATACACGCCGCTGCCGCCCTCGCTGGAGGTGCCGGACTTGTGGATCCACTCGGGTGTAAACGTAACAAACGCCGCATCCGTTGCCACGACATCCTCGCCCGCGTACAGTCGCGCGGTGTTGTCGATGCGCTGACTCCCGGAGCCGTAATACCGGGTGTCGGGGATGGCGGTTTTGAAGGTGATGGTCTGCGGGCTGGTGGCGGGCGAGACAAACGTGTAGGTCAGGATATTGCCGTCCAGGGTCGGGGTCGCGCCGACCCCGCCGACTGTAAACGAGTCGGCCAGGTAACTGCCCACCGCGCCGAGGTCGTCGGCAAACAGCAGGCCGCCCAGATCCACCGCGGCCGCCCCCTGTGTGGCGGAGACGACGACGGTCCACTCGACGCTCTGGCTGTCGAGGGAAGCGGTCCCGGATTTTTCGATCGCGTAGACGATCTCTTCTTCGGGGACGACCACGGTATAGGGTTTTTCGAGAATGGCGACCAAATGCTCGCCGCTTTTACCGGCGTCCCCGGTATCGATGTATTCGAAACTGGCACTGAAGCGGCAGGCAACCGAGTGGTAGGTGCCGTCAAAAACCGCGTCATCCCCGTCAAAAACGACGAGCGCGCTGACCATGTCGGTGAGCGGGTCGGTGTCAAAATGCACATGGCCGACGGTCAGGTCGCCCATTTTCAAAGGGATGCTGTCGCTGGGGTTGACGATAAACGCGTCGCTGAGCGCGAAGGTCGCGGTGTCGCCTTTGACGACATACAAATCCGGCGTCGGTTCGTCGCCCAAAACCGGGACGTCAAACGAAATCGCGATCGAGATGGCGTCGCCGCTTGCCAGGGTCCCGCCTTCCTCGATTCCCACCCCGTTCTGGCTGACCTGGGCGACAAAGTTGGTCAGAATGCTCTCCACATCCGCGGCCAGCGCCAAGCGCAACGGCAGGAAAATCTGGAGGAGAAGCGCCCCCGCCACTACCCAGCTGAGCCATGGTTTTCTTTTCATTCTCTGCATTTCACTCTCCCTCTCTTTGGTCGATGATGTCGTTTGGGACAGGCTATCTTTCCCGCAAGATTGCGCGATCACTCCATTTTCGACAGTCTACCATGCCCGGAACACAACGCCTTTACTATGTCATAGCAATTGTGTGTCTTCCGTGACCCGGTCACCCTCGTGCCGGCTGCCGCCGGGTGGGCGCGGACGCAAAATGAAAGAAGGGGCACCCGTGTGGGTGCCCCTTCTGGTTGTTCTGTCACGGAATCATCCGTGGCGTCTGACGCTTCTGTTTGTCAAAGATCAGGCTTCGTTGCCTTCCTCTTCTTCTTTTTTGCGCCGCGAGACGATCGCGATGCCAGCCGCGCCGGTCATCAGCAGGGCCGCGCCGCCGAGGATGCGGGCCCAGCTGCCGTGCTCACCCGACTCGGGGATCTTGTCGACCAACAGCATCGCGCTGTCCGGACCGCTGCTGACCTTGTCTGGCTGCTCGCTGCCCACCAGATCCGGCACCAACGCCTCCGCCTCCGCCGTGTTGACACGCGCCACTTCCACATCCGCTTCCGTACTGGTGTACGTGTAGGTCAGGGTCACTTTCGCGCCCGGAGCCAGACCGCCGACGTTGATCACGCCTTTGCCGTCCGCGCCCAGTCCCCAGACCGCCGCGGTGCCGTTGACGCTCACCGCGCTGCCCACGGCCACGCTGTCATCGTAGACCAGCACGTCCGCCAGCCACAGGTCGCCGTCGTTGGTCACGACGATGCGGTATTCGAACACATCGCCCGGGTTACCGCCGGCCGCGGCGCCAAAGCTGCCGCCCTGGGTCCGGTTGCGCACTTCTTTCTTCAGCGCGATCGACGGGGTGCCCGCCAACGGCAGTTCTTCCGCTGTGACGATCGCGTCGTCTTCGGCGTACAGGGTGTCCATGCTGACATCCAGGTACGGCGCCCCTTCTTCGGGGGTCACGTACTCGGCCATCATCGCGTCGGCTGTCACGGCCGCCGTGTTCACACGGATTCCCGCCACCGCGTCCGCGGTTGTCACGGTGTAGTCGTACACCAGTGTCACCGTCTGCCCGGGCAACAGGGTTCCCAGCGACACGTACGCGTCCGGGGTCCCGGCCAGCCAGACCGTCTCGACACCGTCGATGCTCACCGCGCTGCCTGCCACAGCCAGATCGTCCGTCAGGATCGCGTCGTACAGCGTCATGTTGCCGGTGTTGGTCACCGTCACTGTGTAACGGACGACTTCGCCTTCCACCGTTGCCACGATGGCGCCATCGATGGCCGGTCCGCCGGTCGTCAGGTTTTGGGCCACTTTCACCAGTGCCAGAGAGGGCGCCTGGTACAGGTTGTCAAATTCCACATCTTCGGTGTAGTCGATCACAGCCGACAAGTTGCCGTCGCCGTCGTCCGTCACGGTCACGACGATGAGCACCGTCAGCGGGTCATACAGCATGCCGCTCTCGCTGCCTGCCTGCTCCACCACTTTGTAGTAATGGCTGCCGACATCCGCCTCCGTGTAAGCGATCGCCGCGAACAACACGTTGCCGTCCGCATCGTTGACCGCTGTCTGCAGCGGAATCTCGCCGCCGATGGACCACAGTTCGAACGTGAATTCCCCTGCCGTCAGATCCCGGCCGGCCAGGGCTTTGCGTACCGCCAGCGTCGCGCTGCCGGTCGCGGTGTAGACATTGACGAAGTCCAGTCCGTCCGGATTGGCGCTGCCTTCGACCAGAGTCACATCCAGCGTGCCGTCGCCATTGTCAGAGACGTTGACGATCACGGTGTAGGCATCGGTCGCGTAGTCGACGCCGCCGAGGCCGTCGTCAACTTCCGCCACCGTGTAGGTGTGCGTGCCGATGTCGTCCAGGTCGTAGTTCAGGGTCGCAAAGGCAAAGCTGCCGTCGGCCAGGTTCTGCACACTGTCGAGCACCGCGTCGCCGTCGCGCAGTTCAAAGGTGAACTCGCCGGCTGCCAACGCGCGACCCTCAAGGGTCTTGAGGCCTGACAGATCCAGACTGCCCGTCGCCGCGTAGGTGTTGGTGAAATCCAGTGCGTTGTAGTTTTCGGACGCGGCCACGTTCAGGGTGCCGTCGCCGTTGTCACTGACCGTGACCGTCACCGTGTGGGTACCGGTCGCGTAGGTGACGCCACCGAGGCTACCGACG
>CAYZME010000090.1:0-7047 GCA_964479435.1 uncultured Oscillospiraceae bacterium | reverse complement strand
CCGCTGTACATCCTCGCCGAGTCGGTCTGGTGGCGTGGCAGCGAATACTATGACATGTGGTGGCGCGGAACCTGGGAAAGCGAAGGCGGCGGCTGCACGCTCAACGTCGGGGTACACCAGATCGACCAATTGCTGTGGATCATGGGCATGCCCGCGGAAGTTACGTCGATTGTCTCCAACCTCGCCCACGACAACGCCGAGGTCGAAGACCTCTCCCTGACCTTGCTGCGCTTTCCGTCGGGGGCGCTGGGCGAATTCAACTGCTCCAACATCCACCACGGCGAGCAGCGCACGATCCTCGTCCAGTGCGAAAAAGCCGGCATCTGGTCGCCCTGGCAGGTGCGGGCCAATCTGCCCGGCGCCGGCGGTTTCCCGCTGCGCGACAGCCAGACCGAGGCGGCGCTGGAAGCGTTCAACGCCGCGCAACCGGTCCAGGCGTATGACAATCTGTTCTTTTGCCAGATTGAGAATTTTCTCGACCACATCGAGCGGGGCGCGCCGCTGCGCTCGGACGGGGTCGACGGGCGCAACGCCGTCGAACTGGTCGCGGCGATTTATAAATCCGCCTTTACCGGCAGTACGGTGACCTTGCCGCTGGCGACCGACGATCCCTTTTATACCCGCGAGGGCGTGACCCGACTCGCGACGCGTTTCGGCAGCAAACCAGGCGGGAGGGATTGATCGCCATGCGGGTGGTTTCTGACCTGTGCGCCGGGGTGGCGCTGCCCCGCTTCGTGCCCGTCCGCCAGCGTTTCGCCCGCCCGCGTATCGCGGTAGACCGGCTGGGCGAGGCCGTTGCCGCGGCACTGTCGCGGCCCGGTACCGGCGATGGTGTGCGGCCGGGGATGCGGATCGCCATCACGGCCGGCAGCCGCGGCATCGCCAACATCGCCGCCATCACCCGCGCCCTGGTCGCCGAACTACGATCGCGCGGGGCGCAGCCGTTTATTGTGCCGGCGATGGGCAGCCATGCCGGCGCGACCGCCGAGGGACAACGCGCGTATCTGGAACGGTTCGGCATCACCGCGGACGCGATGGGCTGCCCGCTCCACTCGTCGATGGAGACCGTTTTGTTGGGACAGACGGCGGACGGGCTGCCGGTGCGAATCGATCGTTTGGCGGCGGCCGCCGATGGGATCATCGCCGTCGGCCGCGTCAAACCACACACCGCTTTTCGCGGGCCTTACGAGAGCGGGCTGGTCAAAATGCTGGTCGTCGGCCTCGGCAAACAGGCCGGCGCCGACAGCTGCCACGACGCCGGTTTTGGCGCCATGGCCGCGCGGCTCCCGGCCTTCGCGCGGGTGGTCCTCGACCGGGCGCCGGTCCTGTTCGGCCTGGCGCTGTTGGAAAACGCCTACGATGAGACCTGCCGCATCGAGGCCGTGCCGGCGGCGGCGATCCTCGACGAAGAACCGGCGCTGCTCGAACAGGCGCGCGCGCAGATGCCGTCGATTCTTTTGGATCCGCTCGATGTCCTGATCGTCGACCGCATCGGCAAGAATATATCTGGCGACGGCATGGACCCCAACATCACCGGCACCTTTATGACGCCTTTTGCCGACGGCGGCATCCACGCCCGGCGCGTGACCGTGCTCGATTTGACGCCCGAAACCGGCGGCGCCGCCCTGGGCATGGGCATGGCCGACACCGCGACGCGGCGCTTGTTCGATAAAATCGATTTTGCCGAGACCTATCCCAACGCCATCACCTGCACAGTGCTGGATTTTGCCAAAATCCCCATCATCCTGGCCAACGACCGCGAAGCCATCCAGTGCGCGCTGCGCTGTGCGGTGGGCGCCGACCGCGAGCACCCGCGCATGGTGCGCATGGCCGACACCCTGCATGTCGAGGATCTGCTGATCTCCGAAGCGCTGCTCGACGAAGCCCGCGCCCACCCGGACATCGAGATCCGCGGCGAGGCCGCGCCGCTGCCGTTCGATCGCGACGGCAACCTGTGGTAGAGCCCGCCCGATGAAATACGTCATGCAGTTCGGTTTCTTGTGTGCGTTTTATTATTTGGGCGACCTGGTGTCGCGGCTGACCCGGCTGCCGATCCCCGGCAGCGTCATCGGCCTTCTGCTGCTGTTGCTGCTGTTGCGGACCGGTGTGGTGCGCGAGCGTCACATCGCTGGCGCCGCGGATTTTCTCATTCACATCATGCCGATTCTGTTTTTGCCGATCACCGTCGGCCTGTTGGCCAGTTATGGCCTGTTGTCGGGACACCTGGCCGGGTTCCTGATCGTCACCCTGGTTTCGACGGTGGCGGTGTTTGCCGCCGCCGGTTTGACAGCCCAGGGCATCATCCGCGCCGGACGCAAGCGGGTGGCTCGCTCCACGCGGGTTGCCGGCCCCCAACAGCCGGCGCCCGACCACCCGCCGCGGCCGGACCCGGCGGACGAAGGGGAGGGGGGCGGATGAGCGCGCTGTACAGCTCGGCGTTTTTTGCCGTCGTCCTGACGCTGGGCGCGTATGCCATCGGGATGCTGGTGCACCGCAAATTGCGGCTGGCGCTGCTGCATCCGCTGGTGGTGGCGACGGTGCTGGTCATCGCGGTTCTGGCGATCAGTGGCATCGGCTATGATCGCTATTTTGCCGGCGCGTCCTGGATCTCGGCGCTGCTGGGGCCGGCCACCGTCGCCCTGGCGCTGCCGCTGCACCGGCAGTTCGATCTGCTGACGCGCAACAAAGCCGCCATCTTTGCCGGCATCGCCGCCGGCGCGCTGGCCTCCCTGCTCAGTGTGATCGCGCTGGCGATGCTGGCGCAACTGCCGCGCGACCTGCTGCTGTCGCTGTTGCCCAAGTCGATCACCACCGCCATCGGCGTGGAGATGGCCGAACGCATCGGCGGCATCCCCGCCATCACCTCGGCGGCCATTGTCTTTACCGGCATCGAAGGCGCGGTGCTGGCCCGCCCGCTGGCGCGATTGTTCCGCATCACGGAACCGGTGGCCCACGGCCTGGCGATCGGCGCATCCTCCCATGCGATCGGCACCGCCCGCGCGCTGGAGTTTTCCGAACTCACCGGCGCGATCTCCAGTCTGGCCATCGTGTTGTCGGGCTTGCTGACCGTGTTGTTGATCCCGCCATTGTTGCCGCTGCTGGCCGGCTGAATACGCTTCTCAATCCCCAGTTTTTTCTTCTGGTTGCTTGTATGCGATCCGCGCACAGCGATTTGTGTGCCCTCTTTGCAGATCTGTTTTCTTGCAACCCTCCGGCACCGCATGTAAACTCAGAATCGTAACGGCCAACGCCGATGGATCGCCTGATTTGTAGAAACAGCGCCTGTACGGCGGGATGGCAGCGTTCTTTTTTCAATTCATAGAGGTTGTATTCCAACCGTTACGCCTGTGTTCTATGTTTTGTAATAATCACATGTCTATAATGGTACGACACATTTTGTGTAGGGAATGAAGAGCGGGAGAGTAAACTGCGCAATGCCCATCAACGGCAACGAACGAAAACCCTTGGGAGATCTGCTTCTCGACTCGGAACTGATCACCCCCGAGATCCTCCAGGAAGCGTTGGACGCGTCACGCGCGTCAGGCAAACGGCTGGGTGAAACCCTGGTCGAAATGGGCGCGCTCAGTGAGCAGAAACTGCTCGAGGTCCTGGAGTTCCAACTCCGCATCCCGCTGGTCAGCTTGTCCAAGCTGGAAATCGACGCGCAAGTGCCGCTGTTGATCAACGAGGCGATGGCGCGTCGGCACCAATGTGTGCCCATCCAGTTGGAAAACCAGGTTTTGACCCTGGCGATGGCCGACCCGCTCAACTTGCAGGCCACCGATGACGTGCGCATTTTTACCGGCCTGAATGTCAAACCGGTGTTCGCGCTCAAAAACGAGATCCAAAGCTCGATCGACCGCTTTTACTCCAAGGAAGGCGCGGAAAAGGCCGTCGAGGAGTTCAAAAAGGATTTTGATTTCGAACAGATCACGGAATCCGAAGCCGATCAGCTGTCCGACATCGACAACGCGCCGGTGGTGCGGCTGATCAACTCGATCATTCAACACGCGATCCGCTCCCGCGCCAGCGACATCCACATCGAGCCCTTTGAAAAACACCTCCGCTTCCGCTTTCGTGTCGACGGCGAAATGCAAGAGGTCATGCGCTCCTCGCGGGCGGCGCATTCGGCGGTCACCACGCGCATCAAGATCATGGGCAAAATGGACATCGCCGAAAAACGCATCCCCCAGGACGGCCGCGTCGAAATGACACTGGACGGCCAGGAGATCGACATGCGTATCTCGGTGCTGCCGACGGTGTACGGGGAAAAGACCGTTATCCGTCTGCTGGGTCGCAACGACCTGGTCATGACCAAAGAGAAGCTGGGCTTTACCGAAGCCAACATCGTCATGTTTGATAAGCTGATCCGCAGTACCAACGGCATCATCCTGGTCACTGGCCCGACCGGCAGTGGTAAAACCACGACGCTGTACGCGGTGTTGCGCGAACTGAATAAGATCAACCGCAATATCATCACCGTCGAGGACCCGGTCGAGTATCGGCTCGAAGGGGTGAACCAGGTACAGGTCAACACCAAAGCCGGCATGACCTTTGCCAACGGACTGCGCTCGATTCTGCGTCAGGACCCCGACATCATCATGATCGGTGAGATCCGTGACGCCGAGACCGCCCAGATCGCCGTACGCGCCGCCATCACCGGCCACCTGGTGCTGAGCACAATGCACACCAACGACGCCGCCTCGACGGTCTCGCGCATGGTCGATATGGGCGTCGAACCCTATCTGGTGTCCTCGTCGCTGGTCGGGGTGACCGCCCAGCGTCTGTTACGCCGCATTTGCAGCAACTGCAAAACCGCATACACTTCCAACCGCTCGGAGATGGACATTTTGCGCATCCGCGAGCCGATCACCATCCACAAAGGCGCGGGTTGCCCGTCCTGTAACTTTACCGGCTATCGCGGCCGCGTCGCCATCCACGAAATCCTGCTGGTCAACAGCCAGGTGCGTGAGCTGATCGACAAACGGGCGAGCATCGACCATTTGCGCAACATCTCGATGCGGCACGGCACCACGACACTGCGCGACAACAGCGTGCAACTCGTGCTTTCGGGCGTCACGACGGTAGATGAACTGCTCAAAGTCACCTACAGTCTAGAGTGACAGGGTCAGGGGGAGTATAGATATGGCACTGGATATCAACGAAATCTTACAACACACGGTTGAGCTCAAAGGCTCGGACCTGCACATCACGGTGCGGCTGCCACCCATGATCCGCAAAAACACCGTACTGACGACGTACGGCGAGGACGCGCTGACGCCCGAAGACACAAAGACCCTGACGATGAGCGTCCTCACCGAGCACCAAAAAGCGACATTGGAAAAGGACGGCGAAGTCGATTTTTCCTACGTCGTACCGGGCATTTCGCGCTTTCGTGTCAACGCCTATAAACAACGCGGCAGCTACGGCCTGGCCTTTCGCGTCATCGCGATGCGTGTGCCGACGCTGGACGAGCTGGGTTTCCCCGAAGTGCTCAAAGCTCTGGCGATGAAGCCGCGCGGGCTGGTGCTGGTCACCGGGCCGACCGGCAGCGGCAAATCGACGACACTGGCGGCGATGGTGCACCATGTCAACACCAGCCGCAAATGCCACATCCTCACCCTGGAAGAGCCGATCGAGTACTTACACGCGCATCGTTTGAGCATGGTCAACCAGCGCGAAGTCGGCAGCGACACCCTGAGCTTTGCCAACGGCCTGCGCGCCGCGCTGCGCGAAGACCCGGACGTGATCCTGGTCGGCGAAATGCGCGACCTCGAGACGATTTCGACGGCGATCACCGCCGCCGAGACCGGCCACCTGGTGATGTCGACCCTGCATACCACCGGCGCCGAGCAGACCATCGACCGCATCATCGACGTTTTCCCGCCGCACCAGCAGCAACAGGTGCGTGTGCAGTTGTCGGCGGTGCTCGAGGGCGTCATCTCCCAACAGCTGCTCTCCCGCCAGGACGAGCCCGGCATGATCGCCGTGCAGGAAATCCTCCTGGCCACCGGCGCGGTGCGCAACATCATCCGCGACGGCAAGACCAACCAGATCCAGACCATCTTGCAGACCAGCTCCAAACTGGGGATGCGCTCGATGGACTTCTCGCTGGCCGAGACCGTCCGCCGTGGCGTCATCAGCCGCGAGCAGGCCTTCAGCTACGCCGCCGACGGCGAGACGCTGCAAAAATACCTCAGCGGCTACTGATATACTGATAGCACGATAGAAAGGGGGGCGAACAGATGCCTGAATTCAAATACCGCGCGGTCAACCAAAGCGGCGAGTCGCTCGCCGGCACGATCACGGTCGCTTCCCAGTCCGACGTCGTGCAGATGTTGCGCGAAAAAGAGTACATGCCGATCAGCGTCGAACTGGTTCGCAAAAACCAGGACGTCAATCTGTCCTTTATGTCCAAGATCAAGGTCAAGGACATCGCCATCTTCTGCCGCCAGTTCCACACGATGCTCAACTCGGGCATCAGCATCATCCAATGTCTGGACATCCTGCGCCAGCAGTTCGACAACGCGCGCTTGCGCGTGGTGATCGGCGACGTCTATGAGACCGTACAAAAGGGCTCCTCGTTGTCCGAAGCGATGCGCAACCACCGCGACGCGTTCCCCGAGCTGCTGATCAACATGGTCGAAGCGGGTGAAGTGTCGGGCAACCTCGACACCATCCTCTCGCGGATGGCCGACCACTATGAAAAAGACACCCGCCTGCGCCGCAAAGTCTCGGGCGCGATGGTCTATCCCATTGTGCTGTTGGTGATCGCGGTCGGCGCCGTCGCCCTGCTGTTGATGTTTGTCATGCCGACCTTTGTCGGGATGTTTACCAGTAGCGGCGTCGAGTTGCCGCTGCCCACCCGCATCCTGCTGTCGGTCAGCGACTTTCTCACCCAGTACTGGTACATCGTCTTTGGCGGCATCCTCGCTGTGGCCTATCTCGTGCGCCGTTCGCTCAAAACCGAGGGCGGGCGCCTGGTGTTCGACCGGCTGAAACTGCGGATCCCGATCGTCAACCACGTCTCGGTGCGGATTGCCACCT
>CAYZME010000089.1:256-7168 GCA_964479435.1 uncultured Oscillospiraceae bacterium | reverse complement strand
GGCTGCGCCCCGCTTTGCCGACTTTGATGTTTTCGTGCTCGTGATTCCCGACGCTGCCGATGGTCGCTTTACAGCGCAGCAACACCATCCGCACCTCGCCCGACGGCAAACGAATTTGGGCGTAGCCGCCTTCTTTGGCCATCAGCTGCGCGCTGGTGCCGGCCGAACGCACAATTTGCGCGCCTTTGCCGGGTTTGAGCTCAATATTGTGAATAATAGAGCCCACCGGAATCGCCTCGATCGGCATACAATTGCCGGTGACAATGTCCGCGCCCGGGCCGCTGATGACGCTCGCGCCAACAGCAAGACCGTCCGGAGCGAGGATGTACCGCTTCTCGCCATCGGCGTATACCAATAACGCGAGATGCGCCGTGCGGTTGGGATCATACTCAAGTGCCGCGACGCGGGCTGGAATCCCATCTTTGTCGCGCTTCCAGTCGATCTGCCGTAGTTTGCGCCGCGCGCCGCCGCCGATATGGCGAACCGTGATACGACCATACGAATTGCGTCCACCCGTACGGTTCCGCTTGGATAACAGGCGCTTCTCCGGTTTTTTATCGGAAAGGTGCGAGAAATCCGAAACGGTCATTTGCCGCCGGGCTGGCGAAGTCGGATTGAAGGTTTTTACTGGCATATCTCTTTACTCCCTCTAATAAACGCTCGTCCGCACATCATTGGCCAAAGCCGAATTCCTCGATGGAGGTCTTATACCGGCGTTGCGATTGGGCGCTCTTGCCGCCCTTGGCCAGCCAGGTCGCTGGTTCGGCGTCGGTGTCAATGGTCACGACCGCTTTTTTCCAGGACGGGGTTTTGCCGGATGTGGCACCTTGCCGCTTGGTTTTTCCGTCGTAATTGACCGTATTGACTTTTAGGACTTTCACCCCGAACAGCTTCTCCGCCGCTGTGCGGATTTCCGGCTTGCTCGCACCGCGCGCTACCTGGAATGTGTACTTCCCCTCGCCGGCTTCCGCATTGCTGCGCTCGGTGATGATCGGGCGAAGAATAATATCCTGTGGTGCTTTCATTACACGTACACCTCCTGGACTTTTTCAACGGCATCACGGGTGATGACCAGCTTGTCGTGTTTGAGGATGTCGTACACGTTGATGGTATTGACAAAAGCGGTTGTTATCCCCGCGAGATTGCGCGCCGAAAGCTCGACATGGGGGTTCTTGCCGCCCAGTACAATCAAAGCGGATTGATCGATTTTCAGATTACCCAAAACACGCAACATCTCTTTGGTCTTGATCTGCTGGAATGTCAGATCTTCCAAAACAATCAGATTGCTGGCGGCCACTTTCGAAGAGAGCGCGGACTTCATGGCCAGGCGGCGAATTTTTTTAGGCACCGAGTAACGGTACGAACGGGGCTTGGGGCCAAAGATGATCCCGCCTCCGACATGTTGGGCCGAACGGATCGAGCCGTGTCGGGCGCGTCCCGTCCCTTTTTGGCGATACGGTTTGCGGCCGCCGCCTGCCACTTCTCCTCGCGTTTTGGTAGAGCTGGTACCTTGGCGCGCATTGGCCAGGCGGTTGAGTACCATCGTATGCATGCAGTGTTCGTTGGGTTCAATGCCGAAAATATCGTCCGCGAGGTCGATCTGTCCGGTCACAGCACCCTCCATATTGTATACGTCGACTTTAACCATTTTTTACTCCTTCTTCGCGCCGGATATCAGCGAGTGGCCTTGACGCTCGTCGTGATTTCAACCACGCCACCCCGGGGGCCGGGAATGGCGCCTTTGACGGCCAGAATATTCCGCTCACCATCGACCATCACAACACCCAGATTTTGCACCGTCACGCGTTCGGCGCCCATATGCCCCGGCATGCCTTTGCCTTTAAACACACGGCCGGGATAGGTGTTGGGACCCATCGAGCCGAGGCCGCGATGGTATTTGGAACCGTGCGATCTGGGTCCGATGCTGTAATTGTGACGCTTGATGGCGCCTGCGTATCCTTTTCCCTTGGAGACGCCGTGCACATCCACATGATCACCGACCGCGAACATATCGGAGACGCGCAGCTCCTGTCCGAGTTCATACGCGGGCTCTTGTTCGGTACGGAATTCTTTGAGGATCCGATGTGGCGCGACCCCGGCTTTTTTAAACTGGCCGGCATCCGGTTTGTTGAGCTTGCGTTCCGGCACTTCGGTATACCCGATTTTGACCGCATTGTAGCCGTCTGTTGGCAAAGTCTTTTTTTGAACAACGACCACCGGGCCGCAGTCGATGACGGTCACCGGGATCGATGCCCCGTTGGCGTCAAAGAGCTGGGTCATGCCGGCTTTTTTGCCTACCATGAATTTTTCCATTGTCTCTGTACATCCTCCTAGGTTATTGGTTCACCTTTTGTCGACATTTCGTAGGGGTGAACATGACCGCTTCCACTCGCTGCGCGAATGGTTGAGACGTGTCAAAGCTTGATTTCGATGTTGACACCGGCCGGCATATCCAATTTCATCAGGGATTCCACCGTCCGGGGATTGGGTGCGAGAATGTCGATCAGCCGTTTATGGGTGCGGATTTCGAACTGCTCTCGCGAGTCCTTGTACTTGTGGGGAGAACGCAAAATTGTAATGATCTCCTTCTCGGTGGGCAGAGGGATGGGTCCGGAGACCGCGGCACCCGAACGCTTGGCGGTATCGACGATTCGCTCCGCGCTTTGGTCGAGTACTTCATGATCGAAGGCTTTGAGCCGGATCCTGATTTTTTGATTCACTGCCATGTCGTAAACCTCCTGGTTAACTGCTTTTAGCTTTCTACTGTGCCGGGCGTATCATTCTCGGTCATCATAAAACCCAGTCGCCCCCTGCGGGTCCGGACTGGGCGCAATACCGAACGGTATACGCTGCGTACGGAGAAAACCGTTGCCGGCTCTTGTGGCCGACCGCCGACCGGTTCAGACCGATCGCTCCGCCGAAGTTACCCGCCTGACAACGCAGCAGTTGCCGACGGCAATCTTCAGCTCGTAAAGAAACACGCACGACGCGTAAAGTCGTGCGTGAAGCATTCTATCTTAATTTATCCGGCGTTGCAAGGGGTTTTTGCCGCCATTTTTCGCTTTTTGTCCGAAATAAGCATCCCTTCGCTCATCCGGGCGGGAATTCGGTAAGCAGCGCGAAGCGATAGCCACGCGCGTGCGCCGCATCGATAAAATCAGGCAAAATGGAGACGTTGGTTGTCGAGACGGCATGTAACAGGTATACCGCGCCGGGGTGCAATTCGCCAACGATTTGCGTAAGAGAACTGGCGGGGTCCGGCTGTTCAGTTGTAATCCAGTCGCGATAGGCAAAACTCCAAAAAACCGCGCGATAGCCGATATCCTGTAAAACCTTGAGCGAGCGCTCACTGTAGGCGCCTTGCGGCGGGCGCAGAAAGGGCGCGATCGCGTCACCTGTCAGCTCCCGGTACGCACGCTCCAGACGTTGGACATCCTCCACCATCGCGGGAACACCCTCAGAGGCCAGCAACTCCGCCTGATGAGGGTGGCTCCAGGTATGGCTGCAGACCAGATGCCCCTCCGCGCGCATCCGCAGAACCAGATCCGTGGCGCGCGTGATGTAATCGCCGGTGATAAAGAAATTAATTTTGACCCCTTTGCGCGCGGCGATATCCAAAATACGGGTCGTGTTGTCGCCGTATTCATAGCCCTCGTCCATCGTCAGGTAAATCACTTTTTGCGTGCTATCTTGTTGCCAGATGCCGGCATAGCGGGCAAGCAAGGCCGCTACGCCACCGTCGATCGTCGTGGGGAGATCTTTGCCATATTCCGTCTCTCCGACGTGGCGAAACCACCAGCTCATGCTGCTGTTGTTATATGCGTCATAAGCGGACGGGCCGGAAGGCGCGGGCGGGGTCGGTGTCGCGGGTGGCGTCGGCGCGGCGGTCGGCTCATTTGTCGATTGCGAGGGCTCGGCGGTCGTTGTCGCGTGTGTGGTGGTCGCGTCTGTCGCGGTGGTCGTGGACGTGGCGGGAGGCGTGGTCATCCGTGACGTCGTGGGCAACAACATGACAGATGACGTCGGTGGCTGGGTTGTAGTTGTGGAAGGGGTGGAAAACAAAGCATTTTTTACAATCAACCCGACCGCTGTCAAAACCGCCAGCGTCATCAAGGCCACCAAAGCCAGCCGGACAGCGTCCGGACGCCCGCCGGAAGAACGGCGACCGCGCCCCCTGTTTTGTGTCGTGCCCCAATCCGAATGTTTCAAATCGATGTTCCATCCTTTCCAAACGCGTACGCAAGTTCTGTTTGCGAAAAGCGATAGCTGCGGTTACAAAAATGGCAGGACAATTCAATGCCGTCAGGCTCCGCCATCAATTCGGCCAGTTCATCGGCGCCCAACGCCGCCAGATTGCGCAGCATACGCTCACGGCTGCAATCACACCGATATCCGCAGGGTCTGGTTTCCAGATATTGAATGTGCGGGTCACCCATCAGCAAGTCCAGGATCTGGTATGGCTCAAAACCCTCCTCCAGATGCCAGGTCACGTCGGGAAACCCCTCGACACGCTGCTGCATCCAATCGGCCAAATCGTCGCCCGCGCCCGGCAGCATCTGCACCAGAAACCCGCCCGCGTGCAAAATGCCCCGCGCGTCCATGCGGACGCCCAGGCCGACGGCACTGGGGATCTGTTCTGAATACGTGAAATAGGCAGCCAGATCGTCGCCGATCTCGCCCGATACCAACTGCACATGACCGATGTGGGGCTCGCCCAAACCCGTGTCCCGGATCATCGTCAACGTGCCTTTGCCAACGGCCGCGCCGACATTTAATTTGCCATTGGGCAGATGTGTGCCGGCGACCACCGGTTCGTACGCGTACCCGCGGACCATCGCGTCGGGTCCGCACGTGACGGTCATCCCGCGCAACGGCCCCTCACTCTTGATCACAGCTGAAATGCGGTCATCCGCGTTTTTGAGATCCATCGACATCAATTGGACGCCTGTCGCCAGGCGGCCGAGGGCGGCGGCGGCGACCGGTGACAGACCATGCAGGCGCAGCATCTCCCGGCAGGTATCCGTTGTGCGCGCGGCCAACGCGCGCACTTGACCGTCGTGCGCGGTCGCGCGGACAATATGGTCTCCGTCCAGTCTCATCGGGAGCCCTCCCCCTTTACCTTGTCTAGCATGGGCGGCTTGACCGCCGTCAAAAAGATCCGCTCCGAGTCGGCCGTTACCGGGCTCCGATCGATGTTCCCATATTGTGCCGCCAAGCGCAATCCGGACTCGCTCAGCCAGGACACCACGCGGGGCACTGGGTAGGCCCGCTCGCGCACAACGACATCCGAGCGATCATACCGCCCGTCCCCGCCTTCGACAAACAAAGACAAGTCGGCACGGCTGATCTTGCGGCGCGGGTGCCATTGGTTTTTCCAGATCATCGCCACTTCGCGCCCCAAATCATAAAAAATCTGATCCCCGCGCGTGTAGGCAAAGTGCCGTTCGGTCGCAAGATCAAATATAAACACACCGCCCGGATTGAGATACTGCGCGCACAAACGAAATAAAGACCGCACCTGGCGCGTGTCCAGCAAATGATTCACTGTATCGAGCAGGCAGATCGCCACATCCACCGTACCGAATAATTCAAAATCCGCGATGTCCTGCCGGATCAATGTCAAGCCATTGTCACCGTGTGAGATGCCGCGGTCGGCGGCCTTGGCGCGCGCTTGTGACAACATGCCTTCCGAGACATCGACACCGACCACATCAAATCCGCGCGCGATCAGCTCGATCGCCACCGATCCGGTACCGCAGCCCAAATCCAAGGCCAGCAGCCGCCCCTCGGCGCCATCCCCCTCGCCCAATCGCACACCGCACCAGCGCGCGGTCTCGTCTTCGACAAAACCGCCCCAAACGACAGGGTCCACATCGCCCAGCAATCGGTCGTACACAGGGGCCAGGCCGTCATACGTTGCCACTTCCATGCGCCCGCTATTCCCGCTTATCGCGCAAGATTCCCAGCGCCTCGCTCAATTGGATGTCCTCCCCCGGCGGAATTTGGTTGACAGCCAAGTAGCGGTATTCTTCCGGCAACTGTAATTCCCTATCCGGAGCAAGCCCTTCCCCTTCAATACAGATCCCCGACACAGGCAGGTAGTATTGGAAAAACGCGAGGTTGACCGCCGAGCCATCCTCGTAAACATAGGTCGTGGTGCCGGTGCCTTTGCCAAAGGTTTGTTCGCCGATCAGCACAGCCTTTTCATATTCACGCAGGCAGCCGGCGAATAACTCGGATGCGCTGGCAGAGTAGCGGTTGACCAGGATGGCATACCGCGTTTGCTCCGCCACCCCCATATAGGAGTCCGAGTCCCAGGTAAAGAGGGTATCTTTGCCATCGCTGCGCCCCCGCACTTCGGCGATCCGGCCGGCCGGCAGCAAAAAGTCCAACATACGAATCACTTCGTCGGCGCTGCCCCCCAGGTTAAAGCGCAAGTCCAGCACAAAATGAACCGCTCCTTCCGCTTGCAAGCGTTTGATGGCCGTGATGAACTCTCCCGCCAAGCCATTGGAAAACTCTTTGACATTGATATATCCGATGCCCTCTTCCAGCATGTGATAGCGCAGCGATGCGTTGGTGATCGCGGCTCGGACCACCTCGATCTCTCTCGATGTTTGGTCAGCCGGGTGATAGATCGTGATGACAACCGGCGTGCCAATGGGTCCGCGCACCGCGTTCCCCAGCGCTTCCTGATCGGCAAATGATGTGACTTCAACGCCATCCACATGGGTAATCAAGTCGCCGGCTGCCAGCCCCATCGCGGCGGCCGGGCTGCCATCCAGCACTTCGTTGACCACCACATCTCCCGCCTCCGTGAAATGAACGACCACACCGATCCCGGAATACTCGCCACTGAGAGCCGCCGTATGCTTTTGGAACGCTTCCGGTGTTAAATAGTATGTATAGGGA
>CAYZME010000089.1:0-246 GCA_964479435.1 uncultured Oscillospiraceae bacterium | reverse complement strand
ATTCCCCAGCGTCGCCGGCAATCCTTCCGCCAATTTTTCGATCAGCTCGGCATCGGTAAACACGTCGAGGTAATTGTTCTTGACGGCGGTCATGTAAAACTTCAGCTTGTCGAGTGCGGCGCGATTTTCCGGCGTGTGCTCCAAAACCAGCGCGACGGTTTCACGATACGGGCGATACCCAGCCACCCACAGGGTGCCAAAGGTCAACAAGACCGAAAAAACCAGGGTCACGGCCACCGCGGCCGT
>CAYZME010000088.1:0-7175 GCA_964479435.1 uncultured Oscillospiraceae bacterium | reverse complement strand
GTTAAAAACACGGGCTGCGTGTTAAAAACACGGGCTGCGTGTTAAAAACACGGGCTGCGTGTTAAAAACACGGGCAGTGTTTCAATCCGCGTCCTTGGGTTCAATCCCCGGCAAAGAATCTTTTTGTTTAAAAACAATAAAATACAACGCCCCCATTAAGCGACCGTGCATAAGCGTCATCGCCGCAGAAAAAAACCCGCCCAGAATGGCGTCTGCCCAGATGTTGGACGGTATCACCATCAGCAAGGTATTGCGCGCCAGACTCACGATGAAGGTCACCAGCAACAGGCAATTGAGAATATAAAACCGGCTTCCGCGCGTCCGTGTGAAGCTGCGATTGGCCGCCCACATCAATTTCATGTGGGTACGAGAGAGCAGTAAGGGCAGAAAATACAAAGTAAGCGCGCCCGCGATCAGCAGGAACAACATCACCAGCACCGACGTCAACGCCGACGACAGCAGTGAGATCCCAAAAAACATAAAGAAAAAAGCCAACAGGCGCGGCACACTTTTCAAATACCGTTTCAGGCCGAGGCGGACTGTATCGCCTTCATGCTCAGCCACATATAAAGAGGCGTATGCAATCGCGAATAACAACAAAAACAGGGAGGTCGCAAATTGCACCACTGCCCATATGATCGTACCGGAGGAGATCGCGGGCATGGATTCCTGCCCGGCCGCGAATCCGAGTCCGGCAGCCGGATATGTCATCAAATACTGATATAACTCGGTCAGGTTCTCCAGGTCGCTGGGAAACACCCTACGCAAAGCGCTAAGCACGTAAGCGCAAATAAAGAGTACCCTGACCAGGGTCTGGCTTCCCATACGGTGAAACCGAAATGATTCACGAACCAACGCGAGTGGTCGCATGCCTCTCCGTTCTCGCTCCTGCGAAATCAATCAGAAGATCCGTTATCGACGGGATCCGGCGTTTCTTGTATCCTTACGCGTCTACGGTCCCGATCACCCAATCGTTGCAAATCGCGCCGCCGATAATATGCTTTTCAACAACCTGCTTGGCTTTTTCAGCATCCATATGCACATAAGTGGTTTTATCGCCGTTCGCATCGACGATCTCCACGATCGGCTCAAGCCGGCATGCGCCAATGCACCCGGTAGCGATCAAGGATACATCCTCCACTCCGTGCGCGGCAAGCGCGTCCCGAATCGCGTGATGCACCAATTTCGCGCCCGCGGCAATCCCGCACGTGGCCATACCAACCAGGACACGCATACGATAAGAGCTTTCCGCTCCCGGTTTCATTTGGGCAAGTGTACGAGTACGGACGGCTTCAAGCTCAGAGATGGACTTCATGATGGATTTACCTCCAACCACATACTAAAAATTCACACAGCCGAACGATCGCTGTTCGCAAACCCCGGCCGAATGTCCCAAGGCATTATAGCACTGGTTGCGAGTGGCTTACAATGATGTGCAATGAACCAAAAAAACACCCCTTGTAAACCCGAAAGACCGTATGATATGATGACTCTCACGGATAGATTGTTGTCAGACCGCATCCAATGTCATGAAGGGTATCACCTGCAATGAACTGGGAAGCACCTGTCTTCAACCCAAATCCGACATCTTTGGGAGGTACCCGTACATGCCAGACAAAATCATCGTTTGCAGAGATTGTGGAAATGAGTTCGCGTTCACCGAAGGCGAGCAGGCTTTCTACAAAGAGAAGGGATTCGAGAACGAACCTGTCCGTTGCCCCGACTGCCGTCGCGCACGCAAACAGGCCCGCCGCCAGGACAACGGGGGGTATGACAACAGATACTGATCCGTCCGGGCAAAAAACAGCAAGAAAGCCATCTGACGTGTCAGATGGCTTTCTTTTTTCTGTATGATCGTATACCCTCAATAACGTATACCAAACAGCGTCGCGTGTGATGGACGCGGCTCCCGGAAGGCGGAATTCATGCTGCACGATACTTTTGCGATCCACCCCGATCTTCTTTATTTTATACCTTGCGGGGAACATAGCGCAGAGCAATTGCGCGAAGTTCTGACCGCGCGGCCGGAAATCCGCTTCGTTTCTCTGGCCGGCATCGACCTGGCCGGCAACGATACCGATGAGAAAATCCCGGTTTCTCTTTTCCTGGAAGATATAGACGGCTACTTAAGTGGTGGAGTTCAGACAGATGGTTCATCCGTCGTCTTGCCGGGCATCGCGACTTTGCACAACGGCAAAGTTGACTTGATCGCGGACGCGGACGTCACCTGGTTTGTCGATTACAATTACGAAAACATCGATCCGATCAGCCGGTTACCGGTGGGTACGTTGCGCATCCCGTCTTTTCTGAAACACGATGGGATTCTGGTTTGCTCCCGCTCGTTACTCAAACGCGCTGTATGCGCTTTTGATGAGGGCGTTCGCAATCTGCTCGCCGAACACCCACAGCTGTGCGACGCGTTTGGCTTCGCGGCGGCAGACGTACTGGAGGTCGCGTTGACCGCGGCCACCGAATTGGAATTTTGGGTGCGCACACCGGAAGACCGGATCAGTAAAGAGAAGTTGTCGGTCTCGCAAGGGCTGCAAGAGCAGTACTGGAAGCGAACCAAAGGTGTTGTACGCACCGCTCTGGAGCAATCGATCGAGCTGTTGGAACATTATGGCCTGAAGCCTGAAATGGGTCACAAAGAAGTCGGCGGGGTCAAAGCTCAAATTACAGGAAGTGGTCATTTGGACCACATCATGGAGCAATTGGAAATCGACTGGCGATTCAGTTCGGCGCTGCAAGCCGGCGACAACGAATTGTTTGCCCGGATTTTTATTAAAGAAGTGTTCCGGATGCACGGGCTTGAGGCCACATTTATGGCCAAACCGGTGGAAGGAGTCGCCGGAAGCGGCGAGCACATCCATGTCAATGCCATCGCGCGCTTGCGCGACGGCCGCCGGATCAATCTGTTCTCGCCAAAGGATTACAACCAGGATTATCTCAGTGAGGTCGGCTGGGGCGCGTTGATGGGGTTTATGAAACACTACGACACCATCCGCTCCTTCATCACTGTTTCCAATGATGCCTTCAACCGTTTGCAGCCCGGGTATGAAGCGCCAACCCACGCGGTCGCTTCCATCGGCGTGGACTTGTCATCGCTCTCCCGCAATCGAACGGTTCTGCTGGGGTTGATCCGCAGCCCCGAAGCGCCGATGTCTACGCGGTTTGAGATCCGCTCTCCCAATCCGCACACCAATGTTTATATCTGTTTGGCCGCTATTTATCCTTGTATGCTGGATGGCATCCGCTACGCGATGACCAGCGGCAGGAGCGGGGGTTCATTACAGGCGGAGTTCTGCAAAGAAGCGGGTGAGCCCGGTCTTTATCTTCAGACCGAGCGGATGTTTCGCTCGGAATTGGATTTATTTGAGCATTACGACGCACAAGAACGCGACCGCTTGTTTGGCAAACCGCCGGCAACGGTGTATCAAACCATCCAGTGCTTGCTCGAGCAGGAAGAAGGGCTGGAGATCCTATATCGCGACGCGATTTTTACCCGGAGCGTAATCATGTCCTACGCCACAGCGATGCTGAACTTGTGGATTCGTGAACTCAAAGATCGCATTTTGGTGGCAAATCTGGATCGGGTTCGCGCGTACCGGCGGGTCGAATCACCCTATGATTGCGATGAGGAAGTCTGGGATGAGCTCAACGAGATGCGCTTGATGTTGGCCAAGGACCGCCCGCCGGTTGTATCGATGTTTACACAAATCTGCGAGGCGATTGACCGCAAAGACTTCTCGGCGGTGTCTGATTTGCAACTGGAAATCAGCGCGCGGATGCGCCAATTGGACGAATTATACCAGGACTACATCCGTAACCAGATTGACCTTTAGAGCGTGCCTTACCCGGGGACGTAACGAATCCACCCTGCGTCATGCGGCATGCCCGTCCGCTCCAGGGCCAACGACAGGTGTCCTTCGCGCAAGGTCCTTTCGGATCCAAACCACAGGACATCCGCGTTCACATCGGCGTGGCGGGCCGTATACCCGTTCGCCTCGAGAGCTGCGGCCAGCGCATGGCCTTTTTTCACCAGTACCTGCACCTCGTGCACGGCAAAGGGAGTCAGCGCCCCGCCAGACAGGGGTTGCCATTTCGCTCTTTTCGATTGATTCGGGGTCAACAGGCACTCGAGCACATCCGACACGACCGCGCTGGCAGTCGGCAGGGCGCCCGCTCCCGGGCCGTAAAACATCACGGTTCCCACCGCGTCCCCTGTGATCGCGACCGCATTGTTGACACCCGCGGCGCTGCACACGGGGTGCGCCCGACTCAACGCCACTGGCAATACCGAGGCCGACAAACGCCCATCTGCCTGGCGCGCAGACCGCGCCAGGAGCCGGACGTGCGCGCCGGCGCGGGTCGCAAGACCGATCTGCTCCGGTCGGACACCGGTCACCCCTTCAACCTGAATCTCACGCCAGGGAATAAATCTTTCATACGCGATGCTCGAAAGAATCGCCAATTTGCGGACGGAATCCCAGCCCTCGATATCCGCGGTGGGAGATTGCTCCGCGAAACCATTGCTCTGCGCCTCAGATAACGCGTCTGAAAATGGAATGCCCGCCTGTTCCATTCGCGTCAAAATATAATTTGTGGTGCCGTTCAAAATACCCGCCACAGAATGGATTTCATTGGCATGGAGGCAGTGGTTCAACGGGTGTAGAACGGGAATTCCGCCGCCGACACTGGCCTCAAACAAATAATGGACGCGATGGTTCTCGGCCAGTGCCAATAATTCCGGCCCGTGCTCGGCCACAAGCTCTTTGTTGGAGGTCACAACATGGCGTCCCGACGCCAGGGCTTGCCTGGTGAATTGGTAAGCCGCGCCGATGCCGCCGATGGTTTCAACGACAACGCGGATTTCAGGATCAAGTAAAACATCCTCGAATTGAGAAGTGATCAGATCAGAAAACGGATCCCCGGGAAAGGGACGGATATCAACAATGCGTTTGAGGACCGGCGAAACACCGGTCCGGCGTACAATTCCTTCGCTTCCATTCGTCAACAAGCGCGCGGTTCCAGACCCTACCACGCCATATCCCAAAATGGCCACTCCTGTCACGGTTATCTTCCTTACCGGCCACAAGGCCGCCCTTTCCTATTCTCTTGCCATAATCCGACACGACCTGACACCAGACATTCCCGTCAGCTCATCCATCAAGGTTTGCAAATCCAACTCCAGCCGCTCCGTTTCCATCGCGATCGAGACATCTGCCAGCCCATTGAGGGGAAAGTTCTGATTGATGGTCAGAATGTTGCCGCGGGCCATAGCAATGCGATTGATGATCCCGGACAAGATGCCAGGGAAATTCTCTACCGCAAAAACCAGGGTGACCACGCGGTTCTGATCGTTTTCATAAAATGGTAAAACCGCGTCTTTATACTTGTAATACGCGCTACGGCTCAGTCCGATCTGCCTGACTGCCTCATTGACAGAATCAGCCTTGCCCGAGCTCAACAAACGTTTGACACGCATGACTTTGAGAAATACGTCCGGCAGAACATCCGCTTTTATTAAAAAATACTCGCTATTCACCCGTCGCCTCTCTGACAGCCACCTACAAGTACACGCAACGCGGACAAAAGTCCATGTGCAAAAATATATCATGTAGAGAAAGCCGGGTCAACGCATGCGGATCGCCGGGTGTATGGCCCATCGTTCAACAAGAATATCCACGGGCGGCCGGCATCAAAGTTGCTCTTGCCGCAGCCTTTCCACCATCTTTCGCAACGCGCGGCCACGATGACTGATCTTGTGTTTTTGTGCCGGCTCCATCTCCGCCGTCGTCATGCCCAGCTCGGGAACATAAAAAATCGGATCGTAACCGAAGCCATGCGACCCGCGCATCTCGGGGATGATGCGGCCACGGCAAACGCCATGCACAACAAAAGATTGGCCGTCCGGCTTGATCACCGCGATGGCACAATGAAAAGAAGCATCCCAGCGGGAGGGATCGATGTCTCGCAGCATCTCCCAAATGCGGGCGATTTTCTGTGGATAATCCGCTTGTTCGCCGGCGAAGCGCGCACTGAGAACGCCGGGCGCGCCACCCAACGCGTCGATCATCAGCCCGGAATCATCGGCGCATACGTATCCTGCGGTTGCAGCGTGGACAGCCCGCGCTTTGATCATCGCGTTCTCCTCGAATGTGGTCCCGTTTTCTTCAATCTCATCGGTAAACCCGGCCTCTCGCATCGGCACGACCGCGAACGGCAGGCCCGCCAAAATCTCCCGGATCTCCTCAATCTTGTCGCGATTGGCTGTGGCCAGCACCAATCGCTGCCGCTGCGTGTGGTCCTTCTCAACCCGGATCATGTCAGTCGCCTCCATGCTTTGGGATAATTGTTCTTGATTTGTCCTCCCGGCTGATAGCGTGCCCAGCCCAACGGGTAGCCTTCCAGAAAAACCGCGAACCGGCCGGACGGCATACGGCTCACATCCGGCGCGAGTGTCTCCCCGCGGATATACCGCAGCACGCGATCGTCGGACAACGGCATGTCGACCGCCGCGACCACCTCCTCACGCCGCAGCGCGAGTAAAAGTGAATGAGAAGGCTCAAAGTGTCGCTGGCCGTTGCCGCCTTTGGACAGCCCGAGAAACAAGCCCGGCTTGGCAACCCGCAACCCGGCCATAAGCGGCGGTGGCTCGGGCAGCCAATGCCAAAATGTATGCGCACGCCCCTCTTTTCCACTTGACGGCTGAGACGCGCAAACCCAGCTGTCGGCGGCAGCAATCCACTTGTGCGCGGTCGCGGCCAACGGGACGTCCGACCCGAACATGGGAGGCAGCGAATCCGCGCGGGATGATAACTCCGGTGCGACAAGACGCCCGCCTGCATGCGTTCTCTCCGCGTGGCCTTTTTGCAGTTTGGCGCAAAAATGCCCTTCCCCCAGGCTCCGGTGCGGCCATATTCGCACAACGCACCCGGCGCGGGCCGGCGTCAGCCCACCCTCGTCCGGCAAGGAGATCCCCGGGGACATCCCCGCTTCGAGCGGGATTTGTTGTATTTCGTAGTCGGGAAAGCGGTCCAGAAAACGCGCGACCGTCCCTTCATTTTCCCTGTGTGAAAAAGTACAGGTGGAATACACCAGAATCCCGCCCGGGCGCAGCATCCGATGCGCGGCCGCAAGGATCCGGTCTTGCATGGGAGCGTAATGCGAAGGGC
>CAYZME010000087.1:5352-7187 GCA_964479435.1 uncultured Oscillospiraceae bacterium | reverse complement strand
TGGAGCGGGTGATGGGAATCGAACCCACGCGGTCAGCTTGGAAGGCTGAAGTTCTGCCATTGAACTACACCCGCGTCTACGAGAACCCCGTGCAACGCGGTTGTTATTTTACAGTACAAAAAGCAGATTGTCCAGATCGGTACACTCCGGCGGTGAGCGCGGCTTTCGCTTGACTAAACAGTGAATCCGGTAAGTTCATTCGCTTGACTAAACAGCGAATCGGGTATGTTAAGATGAGTCTAAAACAATCAAATGAAACGGATAAGAGGTAAGCCCGGTGCAAATCAAGGAAACCATCGCTGCGATCCGTAACAACATTGCCGGCGTAGTTGTCGGCAAGGAATTTGCCATCAATCTGGTTCTAGCGGCCTTGTTATGCCGCGGTCACGTTTTACTGGAGGATGTACCGGGTATCGGGAAAACAACTCTGGTTACGGCTTTGGCCAAATCGCTGGGGTGTTCCTTTAAGCGGATCCAATTCACCCCCGATATCATGCCTTCCGACATTACCGGTTATTCGGCACCAGACGCGACGGGAGGCGTTCCGGTCTACCGCGCGGGAGCGATCATGAGTCAGATCGTCCTGGCGGACGAGATCAATCGGACTTCGCCCAAAACCCAGTCCAGCCTGTTGGAAGCGATGCAGGAAAACCAGATTACAGTCGATGGTCAAACCTACCCGCTGCCCCAACCTTTTATGGTCCTGGCGACACAAAATCCGGTTGAATACATCGGCACCTTCCCTTTGCCGGAAGCCCAGTTGGACCGTTTCCTGATCCGGATCGCTTTGGGCTATCCGAGCCTAGCGCAAGAGATGGCCATTCTCGAGCGTTTCAACGGCACCTCCCCGCTCGATACCCTCCGCCCGGTGACGGACGCCGGGGTTGTACTTCAGTTACAGAAACACGTGGACCGCGTCTATTGCGCGCCGCCCATCCGCGAATACATCGCGCTGCTGGCGTCCGCGACCCGTACGCATCCGGATGTCACCCTGGGCATCAGCCCCCGCGGGGCGCTCGCGTTGATGCTGATCGCGAAAGCCTGGGCCTTGATCGAAAACCGCGAATACATCCTGCCGGACGATATACAACGCATGATCTATCCGGTCTTCTCGCACCGCCTCATTCTGAAACCGGAAGCGAGGCTGAAAAAGAGAACGACACAGGATGTGGTACAAGCTGTCCTGTCCGGCGTACCGGTACCGGACGCGTTATGAAACCGCGCCGACGTCGTCCCGCACGCGCGCTATATGTCTTGCTGATCGTGCTCGCCGTTCTGATCGGCGCGGTACTGTACTCGGGAGACCGCCTGCTGGCCTGGGCCGGTCTCCTGGTTTTTTCGATCCTGTCTGCCACTTTCCTGTGGCATATCTGCGTCATGGCCGGCATCCGCGTTCAGCTTCATTTGCCCGAAGAGAATCGGGTCAAAGGCCAGAACGCGCGCATGCAGATAGAGATCCGCAATCGCTCCATTTTCCCTGTTATATGTCTGGAGCTGTGTTGTCACACGGTTGCGACCACCCTCGGATCCCCTCCTTCTATCCAATCTCTCGCATTGCCGCCTCTCTCGCGAAAAACCCTATCTTTCGACATGTTCTGTCCATACCGTGGCCGTTTTCGCGTGGGCGTGGAATCTTTGCGTATGGTGGACCCATTGCGGTTGTGGTCACACAAAGGAGGCAGACGTTTTACACAACGGCATGACTTGACGGTTTGGCCGCGCCGGGTCAACGTGCCGGTCATGCGCCACGGGCGAGCGAGCCTGGACGAAAAGCCAATCGCGCGCCGCGACCACTCGGAAGATTTGACTTCGATCCATGAAATCCGATCCTGGCG
>CAYZME010000087.1:0-5342 GCA_964479435.1 uncultured Oscillospiraceae bacterium | reverse complement strand
AACGAATCCATTGGAAGCTGTCTGAGCGCGCCGGCCATTGGATGGTAAAAGAATTTGACAGCACCCAGCAGGAAGAGATCGCTGTGATACTGGACGCGCGTGTGGGTGAACGGCAACAACTCGAGCAAATCCGTTATGAAGACGCATTGATTGAATCCGCGATCTCTGTTTGCGTCTACTTCCTGGAAAACGGGCACCCCATCCGTCTGTCGACCTATGGCGATGAGCGAATCCATCTGCACGGCAGCTCGGCAGCGGATGTTTCGCGCTTTTACCACGTGCTGTCTTCTATGGTTCTCAACGGGTTTTGCGGCGCCAGCGAGATCCTGGAAGCCGAAGCCGCCATGTTGACGCCCGGCGGCCGCCTGCTCGTCATCGGTCCCGGCCCGGACGACCGCCTGATGGCTCAGTTGCTGTTGCTGGCCGGTGAGCAGTTGGAGATCACTTTGATCATCGCTGTCGCCAGTCAGGAGCACAACGGCATACGGGAGGAGCAAAAGTACCAGCTCGAGCAGGCCGGCATTCATGTTTTGATCGCGGAGCCGGACGCGGGGATCCAACCCACGCACGCCGAACCGGCGACACCTCCGGAACGGGCTGCCGCGGCCTCTTTCCCGCCGTATAAGAGAGCCAGATGAGAGCGGCCCGGGTTCACAAAGCGGCCGATTGGCTGTCCCGTTTTGTCATCGCCTGGATTCTGGCGGGGTCGTTGTCACATTTGCTGTTACAAACAGCCGCCCCCGCGGGCGCTTCGCTCCTGCGTGCCGCCTGGGTATGCGCGGGCGCGTTGCTGTTTTGGTCCCTGTTGCTGTGGAACCGCTGGTGTGTATTGACAACCCTTTCTCTCACCACGCTCGGGTTGTTCCTGCTGCGAGCATACATCACGCACGTATTACCGGACTGGTTTCACTTCCTCGTGTGGGCGGGTTTGTACATCACCGGTTGGCAGCCGATGAACCCAACATACGCCGACGCGTTTTTAGTCTTGATTTGCGCGCTGGTATCCCTTGGCGCCTGGTTGACATGCCTTCGCTTCAAACGCCCTTTGTTCGCGCTGATCGGCACCGCGGCCGCGGCGGCATACGGGTTGTATTTCGAAAGCCCGCTTGCCCTAAAGAACCTCATCCTCCCCACAACCGCCTGCCTGCTGGCCATTGCTCAGTCCGGGAGATTCAAACGCGCGGACCCACGCGCGTCTGAGCTCATGCGGACACGCTCGCTCCTCACCCTGCTGCTCATCCCGCTGTTTTTTGCCACGAGCCTGGTGCCTTTCCTGGTTATGCCCGCCGACCCATCCTCCCTGCGTGTGGATGCCATCGCGACAAAAGTCGATCACTGGGTCCATCTGGCCGGTGACGAATTCAAACGCCGGACTTCCATCGGCGCGTTCAGCATTTCTACCTACGGGTTTTACCCTAACCCCGGCAAGCTGGGTGGTTCCGTCACGCTTTCTTCGCAACCAGTCCTGGCAGTGACCGCCTCCGCACCCACAAGACTGAGGGGCGCCGTGTTGGAGACCTATACGGGCTCGCAGTGGTTGCGTACTAAAAAGCAGCCCTTGGTCCGGATCTACGACGGGCCTGAGTCCGGGTTCCAGCCCGGTCAGATTCGCGCGTTCGATCTGGATCTGCCGGATCGTAGCATGTGGAGCGAAAGCAAGTTGGCCGACGTTTTCCACACCAGGCAAGAGGTCGATTTTCGCCTTTTGACCGCTTCCGATCGCACGCTTTTTGTGCCTGGCCGTTTGCTGGCCCTGCGCGACAGTGGCCACCTGCGCCCTTCATTCAACTTGCAGGGGGAATTATACGCGCGCCGTGCTTTGCGCAGTGGCGACACATACACACTGACCTCCTATGTGCTGCGGGATCCCGGCAGTGATGGCTTCGCCCAGCTACTCAACGACCTGAGCGCTGTTGAGCCGGCCGCCCTCCCTGCTTCATATGAAGAATACTTACAAGCCTGTCTGCAATTACCAGAGCAGCTGCCAATAGACGTATACATGACCGCGTTTTTCATCACGCGCAACAGCCACGACCCGACGATCGCGTACGATGCCTACCTGATCGCGCAGCGCATCACCGACTACCTGCATCAAGAGCATTTCACATATAGCTTGACCGTTGAAGACGTACCGGAAGGGCGGGATTTTGTCGACTGGTTTCTCGACTCAGGCACCGGGTATTGTACATATTTCGCTTCCGCCGCGACCATCCTCGCCCGTTGCTCCGGCTTACCTGCCCGTTATGTCGAAGGCTTTTTAATGCCTACCTATGGCACGCTGCTGCCGGATGGGCGCGCTGAGTACATTGTAACCGGCCAGCAAGCCCATGCCTGGTGTGAAGTGTACATCCGCGGGGCGGGATGGATCCCGTTGGACGCGACTCCGGGTCACAGCTCTTCCGGGGGGCACGAGCCGCCAACGCCCTCCCCCGGCCTGACGGCAACGATCACGCCCACGATATCACCCACCCTCGCACCCCCGGATCTCTCCCCCACCGTGACCCCGCCCGCGACCGGGGATCCCGTCCAGGGACGGGGTCCGGTCGCGCGCATCGTCCGCTGGCTGCTGCCCGCCGTTTTGGCGATCGTAGGCCTGGTTTGGTGGTATGACCGGCGCGTGCGCCGCTACACCACCGAGCGCTTACAACGCAAATTGCCGGACAACCCATCCATCCTCAGTTGGTATTGGCGCTGCGTCACCCGAATATTGAAACGCCTCGGCTTCCCTTCCCAACCGACCGATACCCCGTTTTCCTACCTGAGACGGCTGGGTGAATCGACTCACCCAGCCGTAGAACCGGCCCTTGCCGCCGACCTGCGGTGGTTAGCACGTCAATATGCCGCCGCTGTATACGGGGCACACGAGCCCGAAATGGCGACTTTGCGGCGTTCGGAGACAATCCTGCGAAAAGTCCTGCACATCTATCGCATAAAACGGGGATTCTTCCGTTTCTATCTGCTGGATGTCCCCTTCGGCCGCTTTTGGCCAACGGGAAAATCGCGGCCTGCCCCGGCGGATGAATAAAGCTCGCCCCGCCGCGCTATGCAAACGCGCGATCGGGGCGAGGGTCAAGCGTGCTGGAAAGCCGGCCGGAGTGGATCGGAGCTTCTGATTTTTACGCCTGGATCTTTTTCAAACGGGCAAAGTGCGGCAGACCGTCGATCATCGGCGGCGAAGACTCGCCGGCAATCAAGGGCAGACAATAGTCAATAAACTTCTGGGTGACATAATTGCCCTGGGCATTGATCCAATCGCGCGGAACTTTTTTCTCTTTGTTCGCGACATCGCCCAGCGGCACCATCTTAATTTCGCAGGTATACGCGCCGGTTTCAGGGCGTGAGAAAGCGACCATAAAACCGGATTCGCCGGCAATGGCTTTTTGCACGGCTGTCCGACCGGCCAGAACGGCTTCATCCACATCGGTTTTTGAAGCCAGATGCGCGGCGCAGCGTTGCATCAGAGAGAGCTCGATGCCACGGACTTTGCAGCCCAATTTGTCTTTGATGTATTCGGCCAGCACCGCGGCGGTTCCACCCAGCTGTTTGTGGCCAAAAGCGTCGACTGAAACTTCGCCTACCAGCTCGGGAATGAACTTGCCATCCTGCGTTTGTACACCTTCCGATACGGCAATGATCACGTTCTTTTCTTTTTCATAGATCCTTTTGACATCGACCAACATCTGGTCGATATCAAAAGCGACCTCGGGCAAGTAAATCAAATCCGGCCCGTGCCCTTTGTGTCCGGCCAAAGCGGAGGCCGCGGCCAACCAGCCGGCGTGCCGCCCCATGATCTCGATGACGCAAACCATTCCGATATCGTAAACACGGGCGTCCTCATACACTTCCATGACCGTGGTGGCAATGTATTTCGCCGCCGACGCGAAACCCGGGCAGTGATCGGTCCCCCACAAGTCATTGTCAATCGTCTTGGGTACACCCATCACCCGGCATTCATAACCGGCTTCTTGTAAATAGGCAGAGATTTTGTGGCAAGTATCCATCGAGTCATTGCCGCCATTATATAAAAAATAACGAATATTGTATTTTTTGAAAATTTCGAGAATCCGCTTGTAATCGGTTGCATCCTGGTCCGCGTTGGCTAGTTTGTACCGGCACGAACCGAGGGCTGAAGAGGGTGTGGTTTTCAGCAGCTCCAATTGCTCGGCATCTTCTTTTGACATGTCATAGAAGTGCTCATTGAGGATGCCGACGATCCCGTTGGCGGCGCCGTATACTTTCTCAATGACATCGCCGTGCCCGAGGGCTTCGATTATGACGCCGGCGGCACTGGCATTGATGACAGCGGTTGGGCCGCCTGATTGACCAAAAATCAAATTACCTTTGAGCGGGGTGTTGGACATGATAAAACCTCCTGTCGGATATGCCATCCGGGTGTTGATGAAACGCAAACTATAATAACACGGTGCTTTTTTGTGGGCAAGCGCCTCACCCGGGCTGTCCGTCTATATGCATCAACCGGGCGGCCTGTTGCGACGCGTCAGCCATCCTCCCGATCCTGCCATTCCAAGGCCAGCAGGCCAAATAACAGCATATCGATATACTGTCCGCCGCGGTAGACATGCTGCCGCATCCGCCCTTCCGCTCGAAACCCCAAGTGGGTAAATAGGCGGACGGAGGCTTCATTTCCATCCATAATCCGGCAAAATACGCGCTTCAACCCGATATCGACGAAAAGGTAACGCAGGAAGAGGCGGAGGGCCGCTGTGGCATAGCCCTGCCCGCGAAACGCGGGAGAGCGGAGTGCGATGCCGATTTCCGCGTGCGAATGCACCCAGCTGAGTCCATCGATGTTGACGATGCCAACCAATTGATCCGCGTGCCGAATCGCAAACAGGAAGGATTCAGCCCGATCATTCCAATCGCGCAGCATGCTGTTCAGTTGTTCCAGATTATAGGGGCGCACCATGGTAGGCACATAAAATCCGGAAGCTTGCGGCTCATTAAACAGATCCAACAACAACCGGGTTTCATCTTCACGTAAAGCGGTCAAACGCAAGCCGTTGGCCGCAATTTGGGGGTTGTCGAATAAGGCCGGATCGAAATCACGCGCTGGTCCCCGGCTCCCCGTTTCTTCCATGTCTCAACATCCTCCCGCTCCGCAATTATTTTTATTATACAGAAAGCGGATCGCTACAAGCGAGCCTAAAAAGAAAACAACCCGACACGGAACCGTGACGGGCTGTCTTGTGGTGATCCACCGGAGGCTCGAACTCCGGACCCCTTGATTAAAAGTCAAGTGCTCTACCAACTGAGCTAGTGGATCGTATGGCTGGGGTGGCAGGATTTGAACCTACGCATGCGGGAGTCAAAGTCCCGTGCCT
>CAYZME010000086.1:0-7244 GCA_964479435.1 uncultured Oscillospiraceae bacterium | reverse complement strand
ACAATCGCGCGGATTGGAGCTACGTCCCCGGCGGCACTTTCTGGAATGCCATCAACCTGATCCGGCCGGATTATCCGGAAGACAAGGTGTGGCCGTTTATTTGGCAGGAACGTGAATACATAACGGACGCCTCGGCGATGTACCTGTTTCTGGCCGTGGCCGTGCAGCGCTATTTTGAAGACCTGAAGTAGCACGCGCGCCCGGCCGGGGCGCGATGATGTACAGTGGGCCTGGCCTCGAGGTCAGGCCCGAGGCCAGGCGTTATGCTTGGGCCGATTTCAGTGATGGAACAAGCGCAGTCCGGTAAAGGCCATGACCATGCCGTACTTGTCGCAGGTCTGGATCACGTGGTCGTCGCGCACGGAGCCGCCCGGTTGTGCCACATAGCGGACGCCGGAGCCGGCCGCCCGTTCGATGTTGTCCCCAAAGGGAAAGAACGCGTCGCTGCCGAGCGAGGCGCCGGAGATCGGGTCGAGAACCGCCCGTTTGGTCGCGGGTGTCATCGCCTCGAGCCAGGCGTCGATCTGGTTGTCGCGGTCGGCACGCCCGATGCCCGCCGGGAAATCCCGGTTCAGGATGTCATCCGATTGGCGCAAAAACCACTTGTCGGCTTTGTCCCCCGCCAGGCGGGTACAGTGGATGCGGCTTTGCTGGCCGGCGCCCACGCCGATGGCCTGGCCGTCATAGGCGAAGCATACCGAGTTGGATTGCGTGTACTTCAGCGTGACCAGGCTGACCAGCAGGTCGCGCACCGCTTCGGCGGGCAGGGTTTTGTTGGCGGTGACCACGTTTTCCAATCGCGCGGGGTTGATCTGGGAGAAGTTATGCCCTTGCTCAAACGTAATGCCGAACACCTGCTTTTTTTCCAACGCGTGCGGCACGTAATCGGGATCGATTTGAACGACGCTGTAGCCGCCTTTCTTCTTTTCTTTGAGGATGCGGAGCGCCTCGGGGGCGTATCCGGGGGCGATGATCCCATCGGATACTTCGCGGCGCAGGATGCGCGCGGTGACCTCGTCACAGGGGTCGGACAGCGCGACCCAATCGCCGTATGAGCACATCCGGTCCGCGCCGCGGGCCCGCGCGTATGCGCTGGCGAGCGGGGAATCGTCCAGCCCGTCGATGTCGTCCACGAAGCAGGCGCGTTTGAGCCGCTCGGGCAGCGGCAAGCCCAAGGCCGCCGCGGTGGGCGAAACATGCTTGAAGCTGGTCGCCGCAACCAGACCGGTCGCCCGCTTCAGCTCCTGAACCAGCTGCCAGGCGTTGAACGCGTCGAGAAAGTTGATGAATCCCGGGCGCCCGTTGAGGATCGTGACCGGCAACGCGGACCCGTCCTCCATGAAGATCCGGGCGGGCTTCTGGTTGGGATTGCAGCCGTACTTGAGTTCGAATTCCCGCATGTATTCAGTCTCCTTGATTTTTGTTGTAGAGCTTCACGTGTCCCTTGTCCCAGACATACATCGACACCTTGTTGTCGGCGTCCAACGCCGCCCAGACTTCCGCCGCCTCCGGGACGGTTACCGCGCGCGGCTCACCGGCAAAGGCCGGCAGCGGGTCGCCATCGCCGGCGTAGGTGCTGATAAAGTAGCCGCGTCCCGGCTCCGAACCTTCGTAGGTATAGAACGCGCGCAGGCAGCGCCCGGCCACCCGTTTGAGGATGGAGAGCGCAAAAGAGCCGTCGGCGTGGCGGATCGATGAGATGCGGGGGGTGTAGTGCGGGGCATCGGGTTCGTACGTGCGCCCCATGAGCGCCCGGTAGAAATCCGCTCCGGAGAGCAGCGCGTCGCGGATGGTGTCGGTCTGGTCGCCGTTGGTGACCACCAGATCTGTGCCCACCTGACGGACCGGGTGGTAGATGATCAGACTGGGGTCTTGCAGCCTGGCCGGATCGTGTGCCTGGGTGCGGATCCCGTCTGCGGTCGGCACAAAGACGCGGTTGCGACTGTTTTCCGACCGGCCCATGATGAAGTAGATGAAGCGGTCGCTGCCGGCCACGATCCCCCGCCCCGGATAGGGATTGGCGCGCAAGAGGTCAGTCAGATTGTTCATAATCCGCTCCTTTATGCTGGATGACAAGGGTCACAGCCCGTGAGGCCGTATTTATTGTACCCGCTTTCGCCCGGATGTGTCTTGCCGTCAGCGGTGTTAAAACGCCTGATTGATACGGTCGCGCGCCGGTAAATCTTGTATATTAGATAGAGAGAAGGCAATCCCCTGCGCCAGCCGACCGTGTGCCGGCGATGGACGAAAGGAGAGACCCATGCCCACAATCTACAGGCAAGGCGACAAACTGGTGTACCGTTTTGACTCGGAAACGCTGTGGCTGGAACCCTGGGGGACGGACGCGCTGCGTGTGCGCGCCACACATGCCGCCGCGATGCCGGCCGAGGACTGGGCCCTGCTGCCGCAGCAGGCACCTGCCCCGGGGGCGGTGCAGATCGAACAGGCGGCCCTGTATGAAGAGGCGGATTCCGCGTCTTGTGCCGCGATCGGCGACTCGGAAGTGGGCGCGGGCACCGGGTGGGGCACGGTCCTTGCCGCCTCCATCACCAACGGGCGCATCACAGCCCGGCTGACCGCTACCGGCAAACTGACGTTCGTCAACCAGCGCGGAGACGTGTTGCTCGAAGAGTTCTTGCGCAACCGCTCCGATTTACACGCCGACTACTGCAGCGCGCTCGATCTGGACGCGCGCGAATTCCGCCCGCACCCGGGCGGCGATTGGGCCCTGACGGTCCGCTTTGAATCGGCCGCGCAGGAGCGCTTATATGGGATGGGACAGTACCAGCAACCCAATCTGGATCTCAAAGGTTGCGATCTCGAGCTGGCTCACCGCAATTCGCAAGCCAGTGTACCTTTTGTTCTGTCTTCGCGCGGATATGGGCTGTTGTGGAACAACCCCGCGGTCGGGCGCGTGGTGTTTGGCCGCAATGTAACCACCTGGCAGGCCTCTTCTACACGGGCGATGGATTATTGGATCACCGCGGGCGACACCCCGGCACAAATCGTTGAGGCCTACGCCGGGGTGACCGGGACGGTGCCGATGATGCCGGAATACGCGATGGGGTTCTGGCAGTGCAAGTTGCGGTACCAAACCCAGGAAGAGCTGCTGTCGATCGCGCGCGGATACAAGGAGCGGGGATTGCCGATTTCGGTCATCGTCGTCGATTTTTTCCACTGGCCGCTTCAGGGTGACTGGCGGTTCGATCCGACTTACTGGCCGGACCCGGACGCGATGATCACTGAGTTGGGCGCGATGGGGATCGAGCTGATGGTATCCATTTGGCCGACGGTCGATTACCGCAGCGAGAATTTCCGGGAGATGAAAGACAAAGGCTATCTCATCCGCGCCGAACGCGGTGTGCGCATTTCGATGACCTTTCAGGGCAACACCGTGCATTTTGACGCGACCAACCCCGAGGCGCGGGCGTTTGTGTGGCAGACCGCCAAAAAGAACTACTGGGATAAAGGGATACGCGTCTTTTGGCTGGACGAGGCCGAGCCCGAGTACGCGGTATACGACTTTGACAACTACCGTTATCACCTGGGACCCAACGTGCAGATTGGCAATCTGTACCCGGTCATGTATGCCAAAACGTTTTTTGACGGCATGCGGGCCGAGGGGCAGGAAAATGTCCTCAACCTGCTGCGCTGCGCCTGGGCCGGCAGCCAGCGGTACGGCGCGCTGGTGTGGTCGGGCGACATCCACTCCAGTTTTGCCAGTCTGCGCAACCAGCTGGCGGCGGGCCTCAACATGGGGATCGCCGGGATCCCGTGGTGGACGACCGATATTGGCGGGTTTCACGGCGGCGATCCCGACGACCCGGCGTTTCGCGAGCTGTTCGCGCGCTGGTTTGCGTTTGGTACCTTCTGCCCGGTGATGCGGTTGCATGGCGACCGCGATCCCAAACAGCCGCAGGTGGGTACGACCGGCGGCGCGACCTGCCTGTCGGGCGCGCCCAACGAGGTGTGGTCGTATGGGGAGGAAGTGTACGAAATCTGCCGCGCGCATCTGTTTTTACGCGAGCGGCTGCGCCCATATGTTTCCGGCCTCATGGCAGATGCGCACACCCGGGGTACACCGGTGATGCGCCCGTTGTTTTACGATTTCCCCGACGATCCGGACGCATGGACGGTTGAGGATCAGTATTTGTTTGGTCCGGATGTATTGGTCGCCCCGGTTTTGGAAGCCGGGGTAAGGGCCCGGCAGGTCTATTTGCCGGGCCGTGACAGCTGGCGCGACGCCTGGAGCGGCGCGCTGCACGACGGCGGTCGTTGCGTGACAGCGGACGCGCCCCTGGGGCGCATCCCGGTGTTTGTACGTGACGGCGCGCCGGTTTGGGAGGTGTTTGTATGAATCGCAAAAAAATGAAGACAAGGTCCCTCTTCGTCTTTCTGCTCGCTGTTATCTTACTGGTCGCGGCGATCGGGTGTGGCAAATTGTCCGGGAGCAAAGGGGGGTCCGACGCGTCAGGACCGGCGCAAACCACCCGGAAAGAGGATAACAAGAGCCCGAGCCCCAGCTTCACGTTTACCGATGACAAGAAGGGGTTGGCTTGGCCGCGCGACCGCATGGGCGGTTTGGCACCTGTAGATGCCACGATCGTAGCGGCGGTCGACGGCGGCGATGGGTATATGGTCACTTTTACGGACTTCAAATACAAGGCCGCGCAAAAGTATGTCGCCGACCTGCGGAAGATGGGATTTACGCCCACGCTCGACAGCGACACACCCGAAACGATTTTGTTTTATGGCTACACCGAAGACGAGCGAGCTGTGATGTTTGTTTATGACGTGAAAGAAGAGTCGGGCTCGTTGACCTATATCGAGGAATCCTGATCACACGGATGAGAGTCCAGAAATGCCCGGACTTCGGAGTATAACGGCATAGCCGGGATGCCGCCAAAGCGCGAGATCTGCACCGCGGCCGCGGCGTTGGCAAAGCGCGCCATCTGAGCCAGCTCAGCCGCCGGCAGCTGGTCGGGCACCGGCGCGGTCGCGTTCGCCTGCTTCGAGTGCGCGATCCATTGGTACAAAAACGCGCCCAGCCAGGCGTCGCCGGCCCCAGTCGTATCGACCGCCGCCACGGCAAAGCCGGGCACGTCCACCCGCTGGGAACGGCTAAAGACCGTACAACCCCCGGCGCCCCGCGTCAGCAGGACGAGGCGAACGCCGCTGTTAAAAAGTCTCTGTGTGCCTTCTGTTTCACTCTGGGTGTCCGACAACAGCGCCAATTCCTGCGGTGTCACCTTGACAAAATCGGCCAACCGCAGGCCGAGGCGCAGCGCCTCGTGCCCGGCCTGCGCGTCCGGCCACAGCATGGGGCGCCAATTGGGGTCATAGGAAACCAGCAGGCCTTGTGCGCGCGCAAATCGCGCCGCCGCCAGTGAGGCTGTGCGCGCGGTTTCGTCGGTGAACAGCAGAGAGGAAAAATGAAAAACGCGCGCCTGTTGGATCACATCGAAGCGCACATCGCGTTGGCAAAGCTTCTCATCCGCGCCCGGGTGGCGATAAAAAGTAAAATCCCGATCGCCATCCGCGAACAGATGGACGAATGCCAGACTGGTGTGATACAGGTCGGCATAAACCAGACCGGTTGTATCGATTTGCTCTGCGGCAAGGGTGGCGGCCAGATGCCGCCCCCAAAAATCGTTGCCGACTTGGCCGATGAAAGCGGCGGCGCCACCCATCCGGGCGAACGCGACCGCCAGGTTGGCCGGACCGCCGCCGGCGTGCGCCGCGTACAGCGGTGGGCCCGGCTCGTTCGCGTCCACCGGGGTGAAATCGATCAAGGCTTCCCCGCAGGAGACCAGATCGAAGCGTGCCGCCTCTGTTCCCGTGCTCATGCGAAGGATTCAGCGTCCGCGCCGTACAGGTTTCCGGGATCCGCCCCGGGCGTCGACAGGGGCGGCGCACCGGTGTCCGGCGCGCTTTCCATCGGTACAACCTCGTGGCCGGCAATGGGGATCCGGATGGTAAAAGTCGTGCCGACCCCTTCCTCCGTGGTGAAAGTCAAGTCGCCGCCAAACGCGCCGCGCACCATGGAATGGGACATATACAAGCCCAATCCCGTCCCGTCTTTTCCTTTGGTGGTGATCATTTCGCGGAACAGGCGATCGGCCACAGGCTTGGGGATGCCGTTGGCATAATCCTTGACCTGGAACAACAACCAGTCGTCTTCCCGATCGATTTCCAAATCGATGACGCCATTGTAGCGATCGTATGCCTGCATGGCGTTCATGATCAGATTGTCAAAAACCTGCACCAGGTTTTGCAGCTCGCCTTCGATTTCCGTGTCGTTATCGACGCGCGTGTGCACATTGAGCGTACATAGATGATTTTTGAGTTCGTGTTGCAAGAGGATTTCGACACGCCGGATCAGATCGTCGATGGTGAAATATCTGCTTTCCGTGGTGAACTGGACCGCCTGTCCTTTGACCGCGGAAATCATGTCGGACATATGGGAACAGTAAGGGTGCATTTTTTGGATCCACGTGCGCATTTCCTCCGCGATCTCGCGGTGATCCTGCACCGTGATCTGCGCGTCTCCGATCGAATCATCATATTCATCCACCAGGTCTCCCAGGGCCACCAGACCTCCCGACAGCGACAGGATGGGCGTTTTGAGGTTGTGGGCAATGCCGCCGATCAACTGCCCCAGCGAGGCCAACCGTTCTTGCTCAAGCAAAATCTGTTGGTGTTTTTGGATCGCTTCGAGGGACTTTTTCTGCTCCGTGATATCTTTGAGCAGGATCAGCGTGCCGAGAATGCGGTGTTGGACGGATATGGGCGTGATCTCGATGGTGAAATGGCGGTTGAAACCGTTGGTGACGATGTTTTTTTCAAAAGAGACCGGGTGTTCACTCTCGATGGCTCCATTTAAGTAGGTTTGCATCTGCCCGACGTCGATGTTGGAATCCGGTACCGAGGTCAACATGTGCAACGCGTCGACATTGCGGCGCAGGTTGGGCACCTCCTTGCCGAAAAAATCCACAAAAGTGCGGTTGAAATCGATCATGATGTTTTTGTCGTCCAGGACGACGAAAGCGTCCGACATGTGATCGACAATGCGTTGCAGCGCGATGGGCGCGATGTTGAGGAAGTTGAATCGAAAGATCGCCAGAAAGAAAAACAGCATGGTAAAGAAGAAGGCGATCAGGTTGGTGTAAAAATAAACGTCGATGACCTGAAAGGTGAGGAAGAGATTGAAGCCGAATGAAAACGCGATCCCCAGCAGGATAAAG
>CAYZME010000085.1:0-7621 GCA_964479435.1 uncultured Oscillospiraceae bacterium | reverse complement strand
GCTCCTGTTATCAAACTGTTATCAAAAGGCAAAAAGAAATCCCGGAAAGCCGCTTAAATAGCGAGTTTCCGGGATGGTTTTATTTATTCCCACTCAATCGTCGCCGGCGGCTTGGGCGAAAGGTCATACAGCACGCGGTTGACCCCCGGTACTTCGGTCAGGATGCGGTCGGTGATGCGCGCCAGCACGTCCCAGTCCAGGCGCTCGATGGTGGCGGTCATGGCGTCGGCGGTGTTGACCGCGCGCAGGATCACCGGGTACTCAAAGCTGCGCGACCCGTCGCGCACCCCGGTGGAACGGAAATCCGGGATCGCTGTGTAATACTGCCACACCTTCCCCGCCAGACCGGCGCGGTCAAATTCCTCCCGCAAGATGGCATCCGCTTCCCGCACGGCGTGCAGGCGTTCGGGCGTGATGGCGCCTAGGCAGCGTACGCCCAGACCGGGGCCGGGGAAGGGCTGGCGATAAACCATCGCGGCCGGCAAGCCCAACGCCAGGCCGCAAGCGCGCACCTCGTCCTTAAAGAGGTATTTGACCGGCTCGACCAGTTCGAATCGCAAATCGTCCGGCAAGCCGCCCACATTGTGATGGGCTTTGACGGCTTGCGCGGTCTTGGTGCCGCTTTCGACGACATCCGAATAAATCGTGCCTTGCGCCAGATAGGCGATGCCCTCGAGCTTGCGCGCTTCTTCTTCAAAGACGCGGATAAACTCCCCGCCGATGATTTTGCGCTTGCTTTCGGGGTCGGCCACACCCGCCAGCTTGCGCAAAAACCGCTCACTGGCGTCCACATAGACCAGATTGGTGTCCAACAGCTCGCGAAAGACCGTCAGCACCTGCTCGCTTTCACCTTTGCGCATCAGGCCGTGGTTGACATGCACACAGTGCAATTGTTTGCCGATGGCGCGAATCAGCAGCGCCGCCACCACCGACGAATCCACGCCGCCCGAGAGGGCCAGCAGCACCTTGCCCGCGCCGACCTGACGTCGAATCCGCTGGACCTGGGCGTCGATAAACGTCTCCATATCCCAGGTCGTCGCCGCCTGGCACCGCGTGAATAAAAACGGCCGCAATACGGCGGTCAGCGCGTCGTCCGCCTCCGGCAACCGCGCCAGATCCGCGGGGCGGCGGGCGTGGTGGTCGATCGTCCAGACCGGGACCGCGGCGTCGTAGATCGCGTCGACCACATCGATCGCGGTGCCGTCCACCACGCGGTTGGGGCCGCCGTGGAGGATGACACCCTTCAAGCCGGGCAGCGCGAACAGCGCCGCGGCGTCGATATCGTGGGGGTAAATTTCACTGTAGACGCCCAGGGCGCGGATGGCCCGCGCCAGCCGGGCGTGGTCGGTCGCGCCCAGATCGAGAATGGCAATCAAATCCTGTTGCATCGGCTACTCCTTTGTCTGTTCACGCATCGCCGGGGCGGAAAAAATACGGTATCAGAATACCACGCCGCTCGGCCCCCGCGCAGGGCAGATTGTGTCATTTTATTCCGACTTGTCCCGCTCGCTGTCCGCGTCGTCGGCGCCATCGAGCAACAACCGGGTCTCGCCGGCCGGCAATTCCGTGACCTCGCGCAGTTTGCGCGCGATCTGGCGGGTACGGACGCCAATCAGCTTGTCAAGCTCTTTGCCAGTCTGGTCAATGCGCGTTTTCGCCGCTTGCAACACATCGCTGAAGGTCGCGAACTCGGTTTTGACCGCGCCGAGCACATTCCAAACCTCGCTGGAGCGCTTTTGGATCGCCAGCGTGCGAAAGCCCATCTGCAGGCTGTTGAGCAGGGCGGCAAACGTGGTCGGCCCGGCGATGTTCACTTTGTACTGCCGCTGCAGGACTTCGACCATCCCGCGCCGGACCACCTCGGCATACAAGCCTTCAAACGGCAAAAACAAAATGGCAAAATCCGTGGTGTATGGCACCTGGATGTATTTGTCATGGATGTCTTTGGCAAAGGACTTGAGGCGCGCCTCCAGCATCGCCTGCGAGGCGGCGATCGCCTGTGTATCGCCGTCTTCATAGGCGTCAACCAGTTGGCCGTACGCGTCAGCGGGGAATTTGGAGTCCACCGGCAAATAGACCGTGCCCTCCCCGTCTCCGGGCAGGCGGATGGCAAATTCGACGCGGTTGGCGCTGCCGGGCCGCACCGCGACATTTTGTTCGTATTGTTCCGGGGACAGGATTTCTTCCAGAATTGCCCCCAGTTGGTACTCGCCGACGATGCCGCGGGTTTTGACGTTGGACAAGACCTTTTTCAGGTCGCCGACCCCGCTGGCCAGCGTCTTCATCTCTCCCAACCCCTTATACACTTCCTGCAACCGCTCGTTGACCAGCTGGAAAGATTGGCTGATCCGCTCATCCAGTGTCTTCTGCAATTTTTCGTCGACGGTGACGCGCATTTTTTCCAATTGCTCGGCGTTGTCTTTCTGGATCGATTCCAGACGCCCTTGCACCGTGGCGCGAATGCCTTCGAGCGCCTCGGTGTTTTGTTTGGCAAAAGCCGCGAAACGCTCGTCGACCGCCTGGAGCCGCTCCGTCACAGTGGTCTGAAGCTGCTTTTGCGCGGCGGCCTGCATCTCGATCAGTTCTTTCAATCGCACATCCTGGCGCTCGGTCGTGCGATCCTGCGCTCCGACCACGGCCGCGGAAAAACGATCCAGCCCCTGGTTGAGCGTTTGACCGGTCTCGCCGCGCGAGATGCGGATTTCGCCGATGATCTCGGACTTGAGCTGGGCCAACGCGGGATTGTGCCGCGCCTCGACGGCATCCGCCACCTCGCGCCGCAGCCGCTCGGGGTCAACCGGCGTACAGCGCCGCCAGATCCACCAGGCCAGCGCCGCCATCGCGGCCAGTACAGAGGCAGTCGCCACCGCGGCCACCACCCATTCAACAGTTGTCATGGAAAGGACTCCTTTCCCGCCCCGGCAGGGAGCTGCCGGACCGGCGAATCAAGGTTTTTTGGACAGATAATACGACCGGGCCTCGTGGGTAAATGGCTCGTCGAGCGAATTCTCGGGGTCAAAAGCGCGTATCCCGGCGCCATAGCGCCGACGGGCGGCGATCGCCAGCAGGTGATCGGCAAAATCCGGGTTTTGGGCCAGCAGACCGCCCTGGATATGGGTGCCAAACAGATTACCTTGGACAATGCCCTCGCCGTCGTCTGATTCGTGGTTGCCCGGTCCCCGTTTGACCCGTGCCAATGGGCGCGCGCCCGCGCCCAGAAACGTGTGCGCCGGGTGGCTGGCAAAACCGACCAGCAGCGGATCGCGGCCGATCTCGCGCAGCGCCTCACAGTCGGCGACCACCTCGCCGTTGCGGCGCTTCCGGCCGACGCGCGTCTCCAGGTCCAGCACCCCCAGTCCCGGCCGCGTCGTGCCATCGGCTGTGGCAAAAGACCGCCCCAGCAGTTGCATGCCGCCGCCGAGACACAAAAACACCACTTCGTCCGCGACGGCGGCGGCGATGGCGCCGCCGTTGCCGCGCTCGAGGTCCGCGCACGCCCGCAGGTGTGCCGCCTCGTCGCCGCCGCCCAACAACACCAGGTCGTAGGCGTCGGGGATAAATCGCTCCCCGCCATCGACCGTGTGCACCTCCAGCTCCCAGCCGCGCCACCGGCACCGCTGCCGCCAGGCGAGCACCGCGGCCCGCTCGCCGCACAAATCGAGCCAGGCGGGATACAGTTGGCACAATCGCAAAACCCGCTCAGCCATGGGAATCGTCCTTTCCCAGCACGGTCACGCCGTAGGGCCGCAACGCGCCGGCGCGCAACTCGAACATGGCGCTGTAATTGGGCAGGATGTAGAGCGCTCGGTCCGGCGGACAGGCATCCAGCGCCGCCGTCAACATCCGCCCCGCGTCCGCGTCGGCACAAATGTGCGCCGCCGGCCAGCCGGCGTAGCGCAGCCGCAACGCCAGTTCCCACACCCGGCGGCCAGAGACAAACAAGGGCGTCGGCAGCGCGCGCCCTTCCCAATGCGCGTCCCAGATCCAGCCCATGTCCTGCCCGTCAGCTTCGGTGCTGTTGAGCAAGAGAAAAAGCGCGCCGGCATCGGCCGCGGCCGCCACATGGTCCAGCGCGCGGTCCATCCCGACGGCGTTTTTGACCAGAATCATCCAGGCGGTGCGACCGGCCAAAGAGAGTCTTTCCATGCGCCCGAAAGCCGGGGTGACCGCGCCGACATGTGCGCAGGCCCGCGCGAACGGGACGCCCGCCGCCCGGGCGGCGGCCAAGGCGGCGGCGGCGTTATATAAATTGTGCACGCCGGGGGTGTCCATCGGGGTGGGCACCTGCACCTCGGCCGCTCGCGAGGCGGCTCCCGCCCCGTGAACCGCTCCGCGGTGGATAAAAACCGCCGGCCGGTCGTCCCGGGGCACGCGGAACGCAACCGTCGGCGCCGGTCGCCGGCGACCGCACTGCGGGCAGGCGTAATCGCCCAAATGCGCGTAGGCGCGCGCGCGGTATTGATACCGCGCGCGACAGTCGGGACAGGAGACGGCCGATTCCTCCGCCTGGCTGGCTTCGTCCGCGGGTTGCATGTCTTGCGCGTCCATGCCGGTCCATTCCACCCGCACAGACGGGTAGGCGCGCGCGTCGTCTGCCAGGCCGGCGCACAACGGGTCATCGGCACACAGCACCCACACACAACCGTCGGCGCCGCGCGCCCGGGACGCGCGGGCCAGGCCGTCGCCGATCAGGGCGCGGGTCGCCGCGGGGCTGCCGTACCGGTCGAGCTGGTCGCGAAAAATATTGGTGACCACACATATTTCCGGGCGCAGTTTGCCGGCGCTGGCGGCAAAGGCCGCTTCGTCGACCTCCAGCACCGCAAACGGGCGTGCCGTCGCCGAGCCAAAGCTCGCGCAAAGCAGCGCCGTCGCCAGCCCCGCGTCGAGGTTGGCGCCCGCGGGATTGTCGGCGACCGGGTGCGCTTCGCCGCGCAAAATGCCGGTCAGCATGCGCGCGCAGGTGGTTTTGCCGTTGGTACCGGTGACGAGGATGACGCGATATCGGGCCGCCAGGCGCGAGAGCAACCGTGGATCCAGGGCCAGAGCGATCCGCCCCGGCAAAGTCGTGGCGGGGCGGCCCAGCAGACGCAGGCAGCGATGGACAAGGCGCCCCACCTGGACGGCGATCGCGGCGCGCAGGCGCAGGCGTCCGCGCGGCGCTCCGCCGCCGGCGGACACCGCGCCGCCCCCGGTTTCTTCGTTCACGGAGCCGGTCGCTTTATTCAGATCGCGTTCCTGATCCATCGCCGCCTCACAGTCAGGGCTTATGTATCGGCCGCCGGGCCGTCCGCGCCCGAGCGCAGGACGGCGGCGAGCTCTCCGAGATTTTCAAACACATAATCCGGGCGGATGTCGCTGGCCGCCAGGTCTGCGCGCGTGGTCTCGCCGCTGAGCACCAGCACCGAGAGGATGCCGGCGTTCGCGCCCAGGGCGATGTCGGTGTACAGGCGGTCCCCCACCATGGCGATGCCGGCGCGCGGGATGCCGGTGCGGGTTTCCAGCGCTTCGATGATCGTGGCGTGGGGTTTGCCGATGACGATCGGCTGTTGTCCGGTGCAGGCCGCCACCATCGCGATCATCCCACCGATATCGGGCATCCAGCCCCCCGCGATCGGGCAGTTGAAATCCGGATGCGTGGCGTAGTACGGCACACCCGCGCGCACAAAATCGCACAGCTTCCAGATTTTTTCATACGTTAAGGTCGTGTCAAAACCCAAAACCACATAGTGGGGATCGCGGTCGTCGAGCATGAAGCCGGCGGCTGTGAATTCTTCCTCCAGCGCCGGTGTACCGACCACGTACACGCGCGCTCCGGGGCGGATCGCGCGCAAATGGATGGCCGTCGCCTCCCCCGAGGTAAAGACATCTGTGTCGTCGATCTCCAGCCCCATGCGCCGCAGTTTGTCCGCGTAGTTCCGGCGGTTGCGCGAGGAATTGTTGGTCAGAAACAAGAAACGCCGGCCGCTGGCGCGCGCCACTTCGACAAAGTCCAGCGAACCGGCGATCAGCTGGTCGCCCAGGTAAAAGGTCCCGTCCATATCCAGTAAAAACAGGCGGACGGCGCGCAGATCCGCCAGGGCGCGTCCCTCCGTCATGGCACAGCCTCCCAGTACCCCTTGGCGATCGCCTCGTAGAGGATAAACGCCACGTTGTTGATCCGGTCTTTGAGCCGCGCCACGTCGGCAAAGATCTGGGTCAGCCGGGTATAACTGTCGAGCGTGTTTTTGCGCGCGACGCCGCCCCAATCCGCCATTTCATGGTTGCGGGAATCGCGCATGGCGTCGAGGTTGTCATACGCGTAGTTGTAGGACTCGATGTAGACACACGGGATGCCGGCCGCGTCAAAGGGCACATGATCGGCGCGGGTGAGCGTCACCTCGCGGTAAATGTCCGCGGCGCCGTCGCCGTCCAGATCGGTGGCGATCGAGGATTGGTTGGTGAGCAGGTCAAAACCCGTTTCATCCAGGTCATGGGCGATCGCCACATCGGTCGCCTCGTATAACTTGCGCCGCTTCTCGTAGATTTTGGCTGGGTTGCCCGCGCGATCGCGCGTCACGGAATTGAGGCCGGCGCTGGCATACAGCTTGTCGCCGGCGTACAGCGCCTCGACGCAATACATCGCGTCGGTCCGCGCGATTTCCTGGGCCGTCATCTGCGACACAAAGTGCGCCGCGCCGGCCTGACCGGCGCAGCCGGCGCCAAACGCCACCAGCACCACGTCGTAGCCGAATTCCTGGCCATACAGCTCGCGCGCCAGCACCAGCAAGGCGCCGATGCCGGAGGCGTTGTCGTTGATGCCGTCGTACCCAGCGTCCCGGGCTTCCACACAGGCGTCGTAGTCGGCGCCGGCGACCGGCGGCAGCGGCTCGCCGTCCGCGTCGGTCCGGGGTTCGGAGAACCAGGTGTCATAATGCGCGCCGACGATCACCTGGCGCCGGATCTCGCGGATCTCGCCGGTCTTTTCATTTTCCACGCGAAACCCGAGGCCGGGGATGCGCACGACGATGTTTTGCGAGCGCAGGATCTCGCCGTCTTCGCCGATCACTTCAAACGGCATCCGCTCGGGGGTATAACCCATTTTTTCCCAGGCGACGCGCACGATCTCCGCCGCCTGGCGTTCCTCGGCGGTAAAAGGGCCGCGCCGCGGCGTATCCATCGCGATCTTGCGCGCGTACTGCGCGCCGAAGTTGCCGTAATCGACCAGCGGCGGCACTTCTTCTTGCGGCTCGTCACAACCGGCGACCCCGGCGGCCAGCAACGAACAGACCAACAGCAACGCCGCGCCGCGGGTGCGGCAGGCGCGTCGCCCGTGGGGTTGGCGGTTGACAAACAACATATACCCTCCGGCAAGTCCAGGGCGGCTGTACCCGCTTGCGTCGTCTCTGGACAAGTTTCTCCTAGAATAGCACACGCCGCCACCGCGGTGAACCGGTTACACACACATCCGCGCCCGGCTCATCCCAGGCACGGTAGGTCGCCCGTCTTTACGCACATTGCACGAAAATTCCCGCGTTTTTTGTGCTACTATACAATTGCGAACAAAAATAACCTTGTATAGAGCGCCAGACCTCGGGAGATGCCGCGATGGCCTGTATTCTCAATCGCCAAGCACCTTTTTTGC
>CAYZME010000084.1:0-7630 GCA_964479435.1 uncultured Oscillospiraceae bacterium | reverse complement strand
GCCGAACCTGGCGATGCAGATCTACTTTGGCATAACCGATGTCATCAAACGGCTTTTTCCGGATCCGCAGCAACGCGTCATCGACAGACAGCGCCCCGTTCTGGACCGCTTCGAGGATTTTTTTAATCTCACTGTTCAATCTCTGCCCTCCAAATCCAACAACACCGCCGAATAGTATTTTTTAAATTCTTTGACGATCGTCTCTTTATGTTGTAAAAGCATGGCAAATTGCAACGCGGGAACCTGCAGTCTGGCCGCCGTCCCCTGTAAACGCACACGAAAATCACTTAAGCCCAGCGTAAACAGGAGGTCTTCCGCCGCTTCAGTGCGTTGCAGTTTTTCGGGGGTGATCGGCTCGCCGCTTGGGATGCGTGTGGCCAGGCAAGCGTACGCCGGCTTGTTCCATGTAAACAAGCCCACCGCCCGCGACAAGGAACGGATTTCCGGTTTGGTCAGACCACACAGACGCAATGGTGACAACACGCGAAGCTCGCGCAGCGCACGAATGCCCGGTCGGTCGCTCTCATCGTCTGAGGCATTGGTGCCGTCAAGCAAAACCGTATATCCGTCTGCCGCCGCGGCTTGGCCGATGGCCGAAAAGATCGCTCTTTTACAGTAATAACAGCGATCGCCGGGATTGGCGGCAACCTCGGCGACGGCCAGAACGTCCAAGTCAAGGACTTTCATCTCCGCCTGCAATTGCGCGGCCAGGCGGCGGGCGTCATTCAGCTCAAACTGAGGCTGAAAAGGTGATTTCACATAATAAGCGCAGACTTGGGCGCCGCTTTGCAAGGCCGCGTATAGAAGGTATGCCGAATCAACACCTCCGGAAAAGGCCAGCGCGACGCGCGGATGCTGGGTAAAAAACGCACGAAGTTCCATCGCTCTCCTAAAAATAAAAAAAGCACACGCGTCTCCCCTGCGGGGTGACCGTATACTTTCGGCAGCATACATCTAGAAGGTTATAAAATGATCCTAAACACAAAGGCACCGACTCTGCTGAGTCGCTCAGCCGGCTTCGTGCCGACCGCAAGACGCCAAGGGCGTCAAGCTACGGGCATGATCTTACGACAGGATGGCGGCGTACGTCAAGTTGGCAGCGTACCTTGCATAAAATGAGCGCGAAAGCGAAGTTGTGCCTCATAACTTCACAAGACAGGAGAAAAATCATTACCATCGGCCCCCACGCCGCTTGAACGCCTACTTGAGGACGGGGTCTTGTCCAATGAAAAAGAGCATGAGCTCTGCGCTCAGCGTGCGGCTCTGGTTGCGCAAGTGAAGCGATCGTTCGCGCTCAATTTGACATGAGGCACTATGCATACAGACCTAATCGATAATATTCGCGTAACCCAAAAAGTCATACCCTTTTTTCTCTACTGCGCCTCTTCCCGCCCGAAATTTGAAGTCTGTTCCATAATGCTTGGAGGCCACAGCATAATGACAGAGGGCTATTCCCATATCCACTCGCGTAAGTTTATATACAAGCGACACGGGTGGCTTCAGGATTTGACGATAAACGAGTAGTTCGTCTGCCCTTTTCTCGAAATACCAGGGTTGCAAATTTAATCCTGATGGAGCCAGGCGGATTGCTTGTACCCCCTTGTCCTCTGCATCGTTGGTTATTTCTGAAAGATCCTTGCGCTTGAATTCCGATCGTTCCCGATTTGGCGATCCTGCGACCTTACCCAAGGCCATTACCATCAGATCCGAAGGCTTGCGCCCTTCACGTGCATCCCTGGAAGCGCCCAACCACACTCCACCGAATCCACGGGCGTTCAGCCACAACATCAGATGCTGACCGATAAATCCCGCATTCTCCTGTTCGCCTTGCGCTCCCCTCCCGCTGATAACCAAATAATGCGGTGCCTTTACATGAAACATTCCCTTGGTTTCCGTTACAAAGCGATAATTGAGAGGCGCGTCTGGAAAAAGCGGATCACATCCCCTTAAAACATCTTCTACTTCTTCCAGCTCCGCGGTGCTGAATGGCTCCTCACGGTATTTTCGGCAAGATTTCCGTTGACTGATAGCACGAAACAAATCCAACTTTGCTCTCCTTCGCTACAAACAGCAAGATTCAATCCTGGAAACAACCACATCCATCATTGGCTTTGTACTTTATACCATGCTTCTATGCGCGATACCATTTCCCGGATGTCTGAAACCTTGTAGCCGTCGTGCGCTGCAAAAATGCTTGCCCTGCTGTGCTGAGATGATCCGGCGCAGGTATCGCTGTGATTGTGCCATCCATCCCGATTTCCACAATCAGCCCGGCATTCACATTGATTCCGCCCTCATACCGATCGAGGCCTACCAAATAGCGATTTCCCTCCATGAGCACAATGGGGTGGGCCGGATCCACATGAACCGTCAGGGAGCCCGTTTTGCCGAGCGGTGTGGAGCTTGCATGGTTGGGCTCGGAAAAGATCTCATTGACAGAAAACGCATAAACAAAATATGGTTGGCCGTACCGATCCGTACCGTCTATTATGGTAGCGGTGATAGTATGATCAGCCAGCGTCCAACCGCGCAATACGCCGGCAAGCGGCGAATGGGCGAGCCTAAATTCCTCATCCGCAAACAGATTCTGCAAATCTTCAATAAAAGATTCGATGTTCTTTCCGTCGTGCCGTTTGAAATCCTCAAAGTCAGAATGCGACCAGACCTTGCCTGTATCATCAACTTCAAACAGAACATCCATATCGCCCAGGATATACCATGTGTCACCCTCTTGTTTCAGCGGTAAAAGATAAACCCCGTCTTTTCGCAAAAGATTGGTCGTGCCCAGGCAAAAATGGTTTTGGATGATCGCCTGCCTTATTTGAATGTGGCTGGGCTCCGCAAAATCCTCGCCGCCATAAACTTCCTGTAAAACCACCGCATGAGATATTTGCGTACGAAACGAGTCAGATTCGTTCAGTTTCTCGCTGTCGACACCATCGACTTTGACGACAACAAAGCAATCCACCCCGCGTTCAAAAATCGCCCCGAAATCCCAGTACGCAATCCTGTCCATCGTCGCGGCATCGGCTTGCACATTCGCAAGACTAAAGTTCTCAACTGGCAAGCCGCGCAATGGTAATTCGACGAGCGTGTGGCCTGTGCCGCTCGTGTCTGTTCCCGGCACAGCAATCCCCTTGTGGGCCACGTACGGAAACGCAATCACCACAGCCAATACAACCGCAAGACAAGCAGCGACGGGGACGAGCCGCTGCGCCCATCCGCTGTGCGTTTTTGCTTCTTTTTCCTTGGCAAGACGGATGCTGTTTTCACGTAACCGCTCCATATCAGGCATTTCTATACGGACCGCATGAGTAATAATTTCTTTGCCTTTCATAGTGGAATACCACCTCTCATTGTAATAGGGCTCGCAGCTCCCCCAATGTGCGGTACAGTTTGTGCTTCACATTGGACTCGCTCATCGAAAGTGCTTTCGAGATTTCTGGGATAGACTGACCGACATCGTAAAAAAGATAAAAGACCTTTTTCACATCTTGCGGCTTGCTTTGGATTAAACGTCTGACCTCGCCCATGCGGATTCGATTCGTCACAAAATCTTCCGTCAGAAATTGATCGGCTTCCAAATCCGATAGCAGGACCTCGTCACCCTCATCGTTTGTCACCGTCATGGGCACAAACATCCGCAGCCGCTCCATCAACGTGTAATGGTGTGACAATTTTTGTTGCGCGATGCGCATAACCATAGCCTTGTCGTTCTTGATGTAATCCACTCCGCGTTTAGTCAAGATTTGATACACTCCACATAGGTATCCTGTACGATATCCTGTATATCAGCCGTGTTACGGCATTTAGCCGTTACGAAGGCCAAAACAGTTTTTCCAGTGGAATCGTATATTTCGTTAAACCGCGAAGTGATGTTCGGGTCGACCATCCATCATCACCTCTCACTACTGAAGCGGTCCGTTTGCCACGAAAAGTTCCATAAAAATAAAAAATCGGGCACGGGTCAAATGATTCTGCCATTTTATCATTTCGCACAAGCTGAAAACCGGTAGAGAAAAGCAAGAAAGCGGTGAGCTTTGTGGCTGGACCAACTGGAGAATTGTCGTCTCTTGCCGTTTGTTTTTCCTGTGGTCCAACTATAAAATGGAATCACTCTTGACGGGAATCGGGGCAAGCCATGGAGAAAATGATTGAAGTTTCCGGGCTCAAAAAATCTTTCGGGCCGGTGGAAGCCGTGAAAGGGATCAGCTTTTTCGTGGAGCGAGGATCCTTCTTTGCCTTCCTGGGTCCCAACGGCGCCGGCAAATCCACCACCATCAATATGATCAATACGCTCCTGGCACCAGATGCGGGAGAAGTTATCATTGGCGGTCACATCCTGGGCCGGGAAAACGAACGGATCCGATCCCTGATGAGCACAGTCTTTCAGGAGTCGGTCCTGGATGATCTGCTGACAGTCCGGGAAAATCTGCTGACCCGGGGCAGTTTCTATTATTCCGATAAAAAAACGCTGCGGAGGGCGGTCGATGAGGCGGCGCACAGCGCCGGGACAAGGGGCTACTTGTCCCGGCGCTATGGCAAGCTGTCGGGGGGACAAAAAAGACGGTCCGATATCGCTCGGGCACTGGTCAATATTCCCCGGATCCTCATTCTGGATGAGCCCACAACCGGCCTGGATCCCCAGACCCGGCAAAACATCTGGCAGGTCCTCGAGGACCTGCGAAAGAAACAGGACCTGACGATCTTTTTGACCACTCATTACATGGAAGAAGCCGCCAAGGCCGATTATGTCGTGATCGTCGACGAGGGGGTCATCACGGCGCGGGGGACTCCGTCTCAGCTGAAAGAGCAGTACAGCCAGGACCACCTGGTCCTGCAAACAGATGAACCGGTCGAGGTTCAGGGTTTTCTCGCCGCTTTGGGGCTGTCTTCCGAAATCAAAGATGACCGCGTCACGCTGGTTTTGGACAACACCCTGCAGGCCTTGCCCATCTTGGAACAATTGACCGGCAAGATCAAAGGCTTTCAAGTGATCGAAGGGGACATGAACGACGCCTTTCTCAACATAACAGGAAAGGGGTTGAGAGAATGATGGCTATGATCCGACGCAACTTGCTCCTCTTTTTTCGCGACAAGGGAGCCGTTTTCTTCTCCCTGCTGGCGGTGTTCATCATCTTAGGTCTGTATATTCTCTTTCTGGGAGATATGATGGCAGGAGGTCTTGGCGCACTTCCGGGCGCGAGCTATTTGATGGATTCCTGGATCATGGGCGGGCTTCTGGCCGTGACGCCGATCACGGTTTCCCTGGGTGCTCTGGGGACCATGATCAACGACAAAGAGAAAGGGATCTACAAAGATTTCGCTGTCTCTCCCCTGAAAACAGGGAGACTCATTTCCGGTTATCTCGGCAGCGGCATGCTGGTCGGCTTGATCCTCTCGGTCCTCACCTTTTTGCTGGCGGCCATCTATATTTTCGCAAGAAACGGCCACTTGCCCTCCCCTATGATGGTGTTAAAAGCTCTCGGTATGATCGTCTTTTCGACCCTGACATCCGGCATTCTCATGCTCTATCTGGTCTCTTGGTTTAGGAGCAACAATGCCTTTACCACCGCCAGCACCATTCTCGGGACCCTGATCGGTTTTCTGACGGGGATCTACATCCCGATCGGCTCCCTGCCCGGTCCGGTCCAGACGGCGATCAAGCTCTTTCCTCCCTCTCACGGGGCCGTCATTTTTCGTCGGATTATGATGGAGGAGGCGGAAAAACTGACCTTTCAGGGGCTGCCGCCGACCGCCCTCGCAAACTTCCGGCTGGAAATGGGAGTGGCTCTGCAATTCCAGGATCGGATTCTGGGATTGGAGATCAGTTTTCTCTATTTATCGGTTTTCTCGCTTCTTCTTGCTTTGTTGACCTTTCTGCGTTTCCGAGGAAAGAGTATTTCCAGCCTCTCATGACTTGAAATGGCTCTGACGCCAGGCTCTAGCACATTGTGTTTCGATCATGAGCGTCGCAATTGCCTCCATTTCGCAAAAAAGGTCGTGCACCGGCCGGTGCACGACTCCGCGATGTTTGTTGCTGCGATACTCAGTAATACGTAATCGTGTCATACAATCTTTGTAAAGTAGCCAGGCAATCATAACCGCCCGTGCCAGTCTCCGGGTTGACCGGATAATGTACATTGTAAAGGTATCCTTTTTCAGAATAACGTCCTGACTCATCATCAAACAGACGCTCGTCGATACACACCGTCTTAACCGTCACGCACATAACGATGTGATTTGATCCTTCGCAAAGTTCTTTTTCCCATGCAAATTCGCATTCAAGATTCAAAAAGCATTCTTTTATTTTGGGCGCATTTACCGTACTGGCCTTTTCGGCCGTCAGCCTCGACTTGGCTATTTCGTCATCTTCGAATCTGTTATTGACGATCGTCTTGGCGCAAAGGTCGTAAATATCGGCTGACATGAAATTGATCACCAGGTTGTTCGTTTTTTTGATCGTTTCATACATATGTCCGTTCTTGTTCACGGATGCCATAATGCAATAAAACTTGCCATCGCTCCCTACAAATGTTGACCACGACTGCAGACAAGCATTGGGCAAGCCGTTTGACTTATAACTGGTCACGACCATGAGCGGCGAGGGAATGGCTGTCACAAAATCAATCCATGAGAAGCCATATGTTTCGATATTTTTCATGGCTTCCGGAATTTCTGCATATTCTTTTTTCATTGTATCCCTCCTGAGCATCAGTGATTTTATACAATAGTCAAACCCGACGAAACCGAAAATAGCCTTTTTTAATGGGTTGGGGAGCTGCAGTCATCGTGTGACAAAGGGTTTGGGGATTCAAGTGCTGATTAAAGAATAGAAACTACATTTTTTCGCGCGGTCATCAGAAATCGGTGCTCTGTCCCTTGGACAACCTCGTTTCGCTCCATTTCTGCTTGGCGTTGACATAAAGCAACAAATGGACTGTCAACCGAAAAGTCTGGAAAATCCCAATCTTAGGTCTGTAAATCTTCTTTCTGGGATAAAGGTATCCATATATGGTACCTCTATCCTACAAATTACCTCATTTTATCCTGAATTGGCCTTTTCGCCGACTTGCCGCCAGTCGAGCGGCAAGTCGGCGAGGCTTCATCGGCCTTCTTTAAGAGAAAAAACTTATGGATTTACTCCAAATGAGCTTTTTCTCCATCTCCTCCTCCAGGGCATGTGTGGCCCAGGATCGGCATTCTTCAACTTCCTTAAAAGTCATTTTAAGTATGACCTTTCTCCCTTTTTTAATCCAGAAAGAAAATATCGACCTGTGAAATTTATAGCCCGTGTCTTTCATGTCTAGTTTGCGAAGGGTCCAATCAAACATCGCGCTGGCGTAAGTTGCGTTGTCAGCATTTTTTCGGAACATAGCCTCGGCAAAGCTACTGCCGCCTCCTTTCCTTCTGCTGAATTTCGAGCCCTGACTGCTTCGTTCAATTCTGATTCTCATAGAAAAACTCCTTTCAAGCTCTTTTCGAACTTCTGTCCACGATCATGGCGAAGGCAAGAAAAAAGCCCCCAAAGGAGCCCATCACCCCTCATCGATGTTAGCTTTACCACCTTACCCGTCGGCAGGTTGGCGCATGGTTACTGAGCTAACTCTCTACCATGACTCTTAATAAG
>CAYZME010000083.1:0-7874 GCA_964479435.1 uncultured Oscillospiraceae bacterium | reverse complement strand
TTTTTGAAAGGTCATCCGGCTGACCGGCCCGGAAACGCTCAGACTGGCGACAATCGTACCGGTGTAATCAAGAATAGGGGCCGCGACACAGCGGGCGCCCAATTCACACTCTTCGTCGTCAATGGCGTAGCCATCCGCGCGAATCTTATTCAGCTCTTGCGACAAACGCTCACGGTTGGTGATGGTATTGGGAGTCATCGCTTCCAGACCGACTTCCGCTATCATTTTGTCCCGCGCATCTTCATCGTAATTCAATAACAATAATTTACCGACACCCGTGCAGTGCAACGGCGCTTCTTTGCCAATTCGCTGCATGACACGCAGCGCGTTGTCCGGGCCGCTCTCTACGTCTAAATAAACCACACGCTGATTCTCTTCGATCGCCAGACAAGCGGATTCGCCTGTTGCTTCTACCAGTTCAGCCATATGTGGGCGCACCAGATCGCGGATGTTGTATTGCGCGCTCACGAGGCTACCGATCCTGCTGAGCTTGAGGGTGAGCGAATACCGCAGCGTTTCCGCGTCTTGTTTGGCGTATTGACAGGCAACGAGTGTGGCAAGATACCGGATCACAGTACTGGCCGGAAAGGAAAGCGCTTGCGCAATATCCTGCAATCGCGCGGGTTTTCGATATTCTGCCATAAACTCAATGATCTGTAGTGCCTTTTCAAGGGATTGATTGCTTTTCGCCTGTTTCATTTCCATCATTTTCCGCCAATCTCTTCCGTCATATTCCAAAGTCATGCGCGAAAAGTTCACAACTATTATGATTCATTCTACCTGTGATGCCAACCGATGAGGGTCCGGCCCTCATTTCGATACGATCAATCCTCGCGGCAGGCATCCGCTACTGGAACTCTGTAATTGATTCAATATTTGACCCCATTGAGCAATCCGCGTTTTGTGAACAAATCACGTCAATCACATACGGCACCCGCGAATCCATGGCCCGTTTCATGGCGTTTGACAAGTCTTTGGGATCAAAAACACGCTCTCCCGCGCATGCAAAACCCTCCGCTACCATAACATAATCCATTTCTTCGTGATTTTCGTCCATGCCAACCGCGAATTCATAATTATATGCATATTTTTGATTCTGCCGTATCAAGCCCAGATACGCATTGTTGATGATAATAACAATCAACGGCATTTTATATTTAGCCGCAACCGCAAGTTCCTGTACGTGGAAAGTAAAGCCGAAGTCCCCCATAACGGCAACCGCTTTTATTTCACCGCCGGTCGCCACCATCGCGCCAAAGGCAGCCGGAATATCGTAGCCGAGCGTACCCGCTCCCCCTGATGGCAAATATCGCCTCGGCTTGCCAACTTGCTGAAGCTGACCAGACCATATTTGAGTAATCCCACATCCGGTCGTATAGATCACACGATCCCCGAAAACGGTGTTCATCTCGGCGAAAACCCGTTGAGGCATGATCGGCACGTCGTCATAATCTGTTTTTCTGGCGAGTTTCTGCTTCAAATCCGGGATTTGAGCCACTCGAGACGACACGCGCATGGCGGGCTGATCTTGAAGCTCACGTAACAACATATCCAGAGAGGTGCCCGCGTCCGCACAAATCGCCAGATCCGCAGGGAATATTTTATTCAATTCAGACGGTTCAATATTGATGTGAATAAAACTCCGCTCCCCACGATATATGCCGATGTCGCCTGTATGGCGATCAGTGAAACGATTCCCAATCCCAACCACCAGATCGGAATCCAGAAAGACGCGATTGCCGATGGGTTGGCCACATTGAATACCCATCAGGCCGGCCGCCAGCGGGTGTGATTCCGGGATACACCCTTTGGTCATATAGGTGGTTATGACCGGAAGACCTGCCAACTCGGCAAAAGCGATGCATCGGTCAACCGCGTCTGCCAGTATAACGCCGCCACCCAGGATCATCACAGGCGCCTGCGCGTTACGGATCATTTCAAGCGCTCGTTGAATCTGGGTGAGCTCGGGAACCGGTTTTGCAATCGAATCCGGAACATAAAGATCCGGCTCAAAATCAACTTCCTGCATTTGAACATCCAGTGGTATATCCACAAGCACCGCACCCGGTTTACCCTCGCGCGCTACACGGAAAGCGTCCCGCAACATCTCGACTCCGTGCGCCGCGTTTGTGATGCATAACGTGGCTTTACATACTTTTTTTGTTATCTCCGCGATCTCAACACATTGAAAGGCGTCGAGATTAAACTGCGATGTGACCGCCTGGCCTGTGATCGCAATCACCGGAATGGAGTCTATGTTACTTGTGTATAATCCTGTGACCAGATTGGTCGCTCCCGGACCTGAAGTGGTCATACAGACGGACATCCGACCACTGGCACGGTAGTAAGCCCCGGCGGCATGAGCTGCTGCTTCCTCATGTCGCACGGTATAATGCTGAATTGTGTTGCTGGATGCCAAATATTTGTAGATCGCGTTTATACTTGCACCGGGGATTCCGAACACGTCTGTTATCCCTTCTTTTTCAAGAACCCGGATGACTACCTCACCAAACTTCATACACTAGACTCCTTCCGTCTCTCGGCGACCGATTGTAGTGATTTCGAATTATGGAATCAAATTCTATTATATAGATTAGCCTGCGATGCGCGCTTGTCAACCGAATCTCTACACATTTCCCAGATTACAATGTAAAAGCGGGTCTGTTCGGTAGCAAATTTATCGGTCTTGATAATTTCAGATACCTTCTATCCACTCCGGATTTTTCACGCATGATCATCAACACCTTGCTCATCAGCACGTTAAATATCGTGTTTTTCTTTCCGCTGCCGATCATCATTGCCGTGCTGTTAAGTGAAGTACGCCACGACCGATATAAACGCGTCATGCAATCGCTTGTGTATCTCCCTCACTTCTTGTCATGGGTTGTGGTCTATGCGCTGACTTTCTTTTTGCTGTCCATTGATGTCGGCGTCATCAACAAGATCCTGATGTCTCTCGGTATGGAAAAGATTTCTTTTCTTACCAACAAGACTGGTTTTTATGTCATCGTGACCGCGCAGACGATTTGGCGTGAAACCGGTTGGGGGACCATCTTGTTTTTAGCCGCGATTTGCAGCATCAACTCAGAATTATACGAGGCAGCGGCCATCGATGGCGCGGGCCGACTGCGGCAGATATGGCATATCTCGTTACCCGGAATCAAGACGACGATCATCACCCTCCTCATTTTGCGACTCGGGCGCATGGCGGACGTATCATTGGAACAAATATTGCTCATACAAAATCCCTTGATTCGCAAAGTCTCCGAAGTGTTCAGCACCTATGCTTATAACTACGGAATTCTTAAAGGGCTCACCAGCATTGGTGTTGCGGTAGATATGTTCAAGAGCGTCATCAATGTGATCTTCGTGTTCGCTGCCAACTATGTTGTGAAAAAAATGGGTGAAGAAAGCATTCTGTAGCAGGCTTGTCCGGCGATCTATTTTTCACTCTGAGGAGAACCATATGACATTTACTACCAACAAGCGAATGATGTTCATGGACTATCTCATCTATTCGATCTTGTTTCTTGTCGCCGCCGTTTGCATACTCCCCTTTTTCTACGTGATTTCAGTGTCGCTGACCGACCCGGCTACTTATGTCCCTTTTCAATTGAGAATCATCCCCAAAGATTTTTCGCTGGATTCATATAAATATCTGTTGCGAGCAGACTCTTTTACAAATTCACTGAAGAACTCGGTCTTTATTACTGTGGTTGGCACCATGATCAGCTTGGCTATCACTTTCTCTTTCGCTTTCGGGATAAGTAAAAAGACATTGCCGGGCAGAAAGTTTTTCAACATCTTTATTATCATTACGCTTTTGTTTAATGCAGGTATTATCCCGAATTATATCCTGGTAAAGAATCTACATTTGACGAACAGCTTGTGGGCTCTGATCTTGACGATGATGACCAGCGCCTGGGATGTGATTGTCGTTCGAACTTTTATATCGGGCATACCTGCTGAGCTGGAAGAAGCCGCTACGGTTGAAGGCTGTAATGACTTGCAATTTTTCGCCAAAATTGTGATTCCACTCAGCAAGCCTGCCATCGCTTCTTATACTTTGATTTTTGCTGTGCTCTATTGGAATGTATATTTTTATTCGATGCTATATATCTCCGACCCGTTGAAGTGGACTTTGCAGGTACTCGTCAAATCGCTCATCGTGGACTCGTCGCAAGATGCGGCCGGAAGTTACGGCGATGGAAAAATTGTACCGATCGAGACCATCCGGTACGCGGCGGTTGTACTATCCATGCTTCCCATTCTTGTTGTCTACCCTTTTTTGCAGAAATACTTCGTTTCTGGCCTCACAGTGGGCGCAGTCAAGGGATAACAATTGCCGCTTTCATTCGTTGTCATGGGCCACACCAATCCGTCGGTCGGCCTCGACATAAAGGTAACAGTCGAAAGGAGAAAGATTGTGAGAAAGACTATGACCCGTCATCTGATTCTCGTCCTTGCCGTTGTCATGATGGCGTCGCTGTTGACGGCCTGCACAGGCAAAACGCCGACCACTACGCCTTCAGACTCGAAACCCGTTGGCACATCGCCAACCACGACGGCTCCCACTTCAGATCCGAAGGAGCCTATCAAATTCAGTATCTTCGCACCGCTTTTTGTTGAGCTCCCGGATGAAAGCAGCGAGCCTTACAAAAAGCTGACACAGGACACCGGTGTGACCTGGGAAATCACCTGGGTTTCTTCGTCGGATTACACCGCCAAGTTCCAAGCCGCGATGGCAAGCCAGGATTTGAAGGATGTTACGATCCCGACAAACCTGTTGGAGCCATCCCTTAACCAAGGAATCCAGAATGGATACTTTGCGGATCTCACAGATATTCTGGGTGATTTCTCGAACTATCCCAATCTTCTGAACAACTCAACCCCAGGCGCTTTCAACTACATGAAAACGGAAGACGGCCGCATCATGGCGATCCCGCGTACCCGTGCTCAAGTTGAAATGACCATCTTCATGCGGAAAGACTGGATGGATAAACTCGATATCCCCGTACCCAAAACCGTTTGGGAATGGAAGGATGCCTTGAAAACCATCGTCGAATCGGATCCGGATGGCAACGGAAAAGCGGATACCATCGGCTACGCCGCTCACCCCTTCCTGCTGGGTGGAGGTTACATTGACGACAACATGGCCTCTGCGTTTGGCGCGTATGACGGCGCCAAGGATGCGGATGGTGGTCTGTATTATTTCCAACTCACAGACCAGTATATGGACTATGTTGAGTTCGTGAAAGAAATGTATGAAGACGGGTTGATCTCGAAAGAATTCACAGTCATGAAGCTTTCTGACACAGAAGCCTTGTTTAAGGCCGGACAGGCCGCTTCTTATACCCGTACCGGCACCTACGCCTGGGGCTACCAGGAAGCGATCAAAACAGTAGACGCGAATGCTGAAGTCATTACGCTTCCCGCCATGAAGGGAACAGGAAACAACACAACCGCTGTCCTTACGACTGGCGTATACGGTGGTTTCTATTTGAATGCTGATTTGTCGGCCGCGAAGGTTCAACGCCTGGTGGACTATTTTGAATTCACCTGCAACGAGGAATACCATAACCTGGCATTCTACGGCAACGAAGGTGTGCATTACACGCTCAATGCGGATGGCACCCGTACCATGACGGAAGCCGGAGACGCGAGAGCCATGGACTTCAAGTCACTGCAACAGCTCGTTACGACGATCAAAAACATTGACATGAAGCTGGTTAACACCAGTGCGCCCAAAGCGTATAACGACCAAGTTATCGATTCTGTGAAAGATTGGGCTGACATCGGCAAAGTCAACCGCTTCCGCGCGATCAACAGCCCGACGTGGGCCACTGTTTGGACCAAGTACCAATCGACCTTTGAGGAAAATACCATTCTCACGGTGCAGGGCGACATGAGCTTTGACGATTACAAAGTATATGTGAGAAATCTGCGCGACCAGGCAGATATGAAGGTGTGCTTCAAAGAGTTTGCCGCGAGCGATGCCATTCTCTTCCCGGGAAGCTGATTTCCTCACATTTTTAACACCCTGTGGTGAAGCCAGGCAGGCCCCGCTGATCAATCAGCGGGGCCTGCTGCTTCTATACACAAACTGGGAAAAACCGCGGGTATCGCGCTGGTGGAATGGGCACGGGGGAGGAATCCGCTATGCTGGCACAACCGCACCGGACCATGTCTACGTAAAAAGGGGGGCAGGTCTCTAAGGGATGGTCAGTCCTTGTTCGCGTAACATCTGTTGAAGCTCTTGGATTTGAACCTGCGCGGGAACCAAGCGGTCGCGGAGAGAAAGCGTGGCAGCGGCGCCGGCAGCCTGCCCTGTCATCATGCACAACGAGATTGCCCGGGTTCCGCTTTCAGCAACGTGGTCTGCGGATATACATCTGCCTGCGACAAGCAGATTGTCCATGACCACGGGAACAAGCGTGCGATATGGGATTGAAAATGTACGCTGGTCAACGACTGGTTCGAAAATGTGACCTGCATATCCTTTCCCTTCGACCTTACCGTCACCGTCCATATTGGCATCCGGGGCCAGCATGTCATAAAACCTCGGGAATACGGCTATTGTGTCATGAAAAGGACGATTGGACTCCATGTCGTCAATGGTCAAATAATACTGCCCCTGTATGCGGCGGCTATCCCGGAAGCCGATCTCCGGCGCGATCGAAGCGATTTCCAAATTTCTAAATTCTGGATACCGTGATTTCAAGTAAAGATGAAGCTCACGGATATATTGCCGGCATTCGAGCTCCCCTCTTGTCAGGTCTTCGGGGTTGGTTGGATCCAGCTCGTATGCACAAGCATAATTCGCGTAGGTCACCTGACCACCGGGGGTCAAGCGGCCAAACGGGATATCTTGCCGCTTGCTACTGAGTCCGGTTTTACCCGCGCGATATTCCTCTTTGAACGACCGGGCGATGCGCAGGAGGCCATCTTGCCCATCCGCAAGCAAGGCTTCTACATCAGCGCCCGCAAAACGGACATTCACTGTTCCAGGTTGGCAGAGTCCATCCGCTTCGCGTCCCTGTTCATAGGGAACGCCCGCACTGGCCGCTACATCCGCGTCTCCGGTCGTGTCAATCACAAGATCCGCAACGACCGCTTGTGGACCTTGTTTCGTCTGCACAACCACGGCCGCAATTCTATTGTCATCGCAGATCACTTCATTGACAAATGAGTGAAACAAGATGTCGACGCCCGCTTTTTCAAGCAATTGATCTAGATAAATTTTCAAATATTCACTACTGAATGCATTGGGGTTATACGCGCGCAGATTGTCGTTTCCGAAGATGTCTTTGCATTCCTTTTCAATGGTCGCGAATAAGCCCTCTGACTTAAACCCTGTATTCCGGATGAAATAATTGCAGTTTTCCACGTAGCAAGCGGTAATGTTTCCGCCCAGGAAGCCGCGCTTTTCCAGCAAGAGTACTTTTCGGCCGAGGCGAGCTGCTGTAACGGCCGCACCGATGCCGGCCGGACCTCCGCCAACTACAAGTACTTCTGTTTTTTTGAATACATTCAGTTTTGCCTCTTTCCGAACGATCATGCTCTTATCTCCTTACAAATTTTTGGCGATATGGATATCGAACGCGGCGATCTCATCAAATTGATCCGGGCTGATTGTATTTCGGAGGCGTCCCAATTTACGCGGGCGAAACCTTTTCGAGATGGATGAGGAATACAGCAGCCACCACTCATATGCACGGGATGCAAATTCAATGGCGCCGTCCTTGTCTTCTTGTTTCTGGCCCGATTTATACAAACCCAGATGCACTGCGGCGCGAATTTTGTCCGCATAATACATACCCAGATGCGCCATGTCACGGCTGTTCCAGATCAAATCCTGATCATCGCCGGAAAGT
>CAYZME010000082.1:0-7942 GCA_964479435.1 uncultured Oscillospiraceae bacterium | reverse complement strand
TGTCCAACGGCGCGACCACAGAGAAGTCATTGTCGACATCGGCCGCGCGGAAGCGGTCCTGCCATACAACGAGCAAGTGCGGTCCGACGGTTATAATTTTAATCAGCGGATGCGCTTTTATATTTTGCGGGTAGATGAAAAACGGGGCCGGCCGATCGTATACGTATCGCGGAGCCATCCCAATCTGGTCCGCAAGCTTTTTGAAAATGAAGTGCCGGAGATCGCGTCCGGGGTCGTGGAGATCGTTTCGGTTTCCAGAGAAGCCGGCTCCCGAACCAAGATGGCGGTGGCCTCGCGCGACGAAAACGTCGACCCGGTCGGCTCCTGCGTGGGGCAGCGCGGTTTGCGTGTACAAGCGGTTATGGACGAGCTGATGGGCGAAAAAATTGACATCATTCAGTGGAGCCCCGAGCTCGAAGTGTTCATCGCCAACAGCCTCAATCCCGCCAAGGTGTTGCGCGTGGATATCAACGAAGCGGAAAACACCGCGCGTGTCGTGGTCCCTGACCATCAGCTTTCGCTGGCAATTGGCCGCGAAGGGCAAAACGCGCGGTTGGCGGCGCGCCTGACCGGATGGAAGATCGATATCAAGAGCGAGTCCCGGTTCCGCGAAATGCTGGAACAAGAGATTCTGGCACGCTTCACAGCGGCGACGGAAAATGTGGTCAACGAGGCGGACGCGCAAGAAGTGGAAGAAGAAGGCGCGCCTGTGGAGAACGAGCCTGTGGAGTCCGAAAGCGCGGCGGTCGCGGACGATGCGCAGAGCGTTGCACTGAGCGCCGCACCGAGCGTTGCACCGGATGAGACACCGTCAGAAGCGGCCGATTGATCGCGCAAGGGCACGAGTAGATGGCACAGGTAGGGAAGAAAGCAAAAAAAGCACCGCTGCGGATGTGTGTCGCTTGTCAAAACATGCGCGCCAAACGCGAACTGATGCGGGTGGTCGCCGGGCCGGAGGGAGATATCGCATTCGACCCGACCGGGAGGGCACCGGGCCGGGGCGCATATATCTGCCAGGACCGGGGTTGCTTGGCGAAGGCGATCAAGGAAAAACGGTTGGAGCGCGCGCTGAAATCTCCCATACCGGCGGAGGCCGTGGCGCGTTTGGAGGAGTTGCTGACAGATGGAGAAGACCGCGCCGGATCGTGAAAAGGCGATGCGATTGTTGGGTCTCGCGACCCGCGCCGGTAAGACAGCAGGCGGAGCGATGGCGTGTGAAAGAGCCGTCATCAGAGGGACTGCGGCGGTGGTGTTGATCGCCTCCGACGCGGCAAAGGATACCCGGGAGAAAACGATGGCCTTGTGCCGCAAGGCGGGAGTACCGTGTTTCGTGACAGGAACCGGAGAGACCATCGGTCGATATACAGGCAAACGGATACACATGACGACAGCGGTGTTGGATGCGGAAATAGCATGTGAAATCGCGAGACTGCTGTCGGATGCACCCCAAACAGTGGATTGCAAATGATAATTGGAGGATGTAGCGCTTAATGGCAAAACGAGAGGATTCGGGTTCGGGGCTTCGCGCAGGGTTTTCTAGAACAGACGCGTCTATTGCGCCCAAGAGAAAAACCGAAAGAAAAGCCGCACCCAAACCCGTCGACGCACCCGTCGAAGAAACCGTTGAAAAAGTAGAGACCCCACTCCCGGCGAGCGAGTCCGAGAATCTGGCAAACGCACCGACCATTACCATGCAAGGTGTCTCGGGGAAAAAGATCACCGGTGTGGTTAAGGTTGTTAAAAAAGCGAAAGTCGAAACGGAAGAAGCCGCAAAACCGGCGGAAGAGACCGCGCCTGCCACGGCGGAGGCGGCCAAACCGGCCGAAGACGCGCCCGTTGAGCAGCCGGCGCAGATGCCGGCCGCGGTCGCCTCTACGCCCGCATCGCCCCCGACAGAGACTGTACAGCCGGCCGCACAAGAAATGCCGGCGTCGGCGGGGGATCCTGTTGCGGCTGAAACGGCTGCTCCGACCCTAGGGGGAACCCCTGGGGCACGCCCCGCGGCAACAACCGCGGCAACGCCCGCATCTTCACCGGTGGAAACGCCCGCCGCGCGACAAGTGGGGGCTGGGGCAGGCAGGCCTGCCCAAAGTCGGCCGGCTGTTGCACAGCCACGCCCGCAACGGCCGCAAAGTGGCCCTGTGCCACGTCAGCCGAGCGGAGTACCCGCGGCTTCGACGCGCCCGCAAGGTGGACCCGGCGGTTATGCGCAGCGTTCCCAGACGGGGCGTGGCGGGGCAGGATCGGCGCCGCGACCGCAAAGCGGCACACCTGGCCGCCCGGTTCGCCGGGCGCCGGCGGAGAGTGTACCGACCGAACTGGTTGGCCGGTCACAGCCTGGACGCGGCAATCTGACCGCCCGGGATGGCGGGTCCAAGCCTCCGCGCCGTGACGATACCAGGGACACGCGCCGGACGACGGCGCGCGGGCCGGCTACGACCGTTGATAAACATGCGGCTTTAAAGAAATCCACTCTCAATTTGCCAGATAGCGGGCTGACAGCCGCGCTATCTGACGGCACGATCATCGATACGATTTTTAGCCCGCCGCCGCGCGCGCCGCGCAGCCGCGGCCGCCGCCGGGATCGCGGGTCGACGCAGGCGTCCAAGGCCGCCGCGCAGCGGGCCGTTCTGACCCACGTCGTGTTGCCGGAGGCTTTGACAGTCAAAGAGTTTGCTGAAGCCATCAAGAAAACGTCGGCTGACGTCATCAAAAAGTTGATCAAAATGGGCGTGATGGCGACGCTCAACCAGGTGATCGATTACGATACCGCCGCGATCATCGCCAATGAATACAGCATCACAGCCGAACAGGCGGTGGTTGTCACGGAGGAGGATATCCTCTTTGACGATACAGATGATACGGCCGATGACATGGTGCCGCGTCCGCCGGTTGTTGTGGTTATGGGGCACGTCGACCACGGAAAAACCTCCCTTTTGGACCGAATCCGCCAAACGGATGTGGCCGAAGGCGAGGCCGGCGGCATCACGCAACACATCGGCGCTTACATGGTCACGACCAAAGGGAGACGCATCACTTTCCTTGACACCCCGGGACATGAGGCGTTTACGACCATGCGTGCCCGCGGTGCCCAGGTGACGGATATCGCGATCCTGGTGGTCGCCGCGGACGACGGTGTGATGCCGCAGACGATCGAGGCGATCAATCATGCCCGGGCCGCGAACACGCAGATTGTAGTGGCAATCAACAAAGTCGACTTGCCCGGCGCGAACATCGACCGTGTCAAACAGGAGCTCGCGACGCGCGAACTGATCCCCGAAGAGTGGGGAGGCTCTACAATCATGGTTCCTGTCTCCGCCAAGACCGGCGAAGGGATGGACGACCTGCTGGAGATGCTTCTGTTGACGGCCGACATGATGGATTTGAAATCGAATCCGGATAAACAGGCCAAAGGTACGGTCATCGAGGCCAAACTCGACAAAGGGCGGGGCCCGGTGGCGACTTTGCTGGTGCAGCGCGGGTCATTGCAACCCGGCGACACCTTGGTGACCGGTTCGGTCGTCGGTCGCGTACGCGCGATGACCGACTACAAAGGGGCTCCGATCAAAAAAGCCGGGCCATCGACCCCGGTCGAGATCATCGGTCTTCCGGAAGTGCCGGAAGCCGGCGAGCTGTTCTACGCGGTAACCGACGAGAAGACCGCGCGCAGCCTGGTCGAGCGGCGCCGGGTCGAGCAACGCGAGCAGGGGCTACGGCAAAGCTCGCGCATGTCGCTGGAATCGCTGTACTCCAAAATGTCCGCCGGGGAGGTTCTGGATCTGAATCTGATTGTCAAAGCGGATGTGCAGGGCAGTGTGGAAGCGGTGAAACAATCCCTGGAGAAGCTGACAACGCCGGAAATCCGCGTGCATGTGATTCACGGGGCCGTTGGCGCGATCACGGAAGGCGATGTCACGTTGGCAGAGGTTGCCAACGCGATCATCATTGGTTTCAACGTCAGGCCTGCGCCTAACGTCGCGGATATTGCCGAAGAACAAGGCGTCGATTTGCGTATGTATCGCATCATTTACACCGCGATAGAGGATGTGCAAGCGGCGATGCAGGGGATGCTGGCCCCTGTTTATAAAGAAAGTATCTTGGGGCATGCCGAAGTGCGCCAGGTGTTCCGGATCACAGGTGCCGGCACGGTCGCCGGCAGTTATGTGACCGATGGGCGCATCGTCCGATCGGCCGAAGTGCGGCTGGTGCGCGATGGTATTGTGGTGCACGAAGGGAAACTGCATTCACTCAAGCGCTTCAAAGACGATGTGCGCGAAGTGGCAACCGGCTACGAGTGCGGCATCTCCATCGAGCGGTTCAATGACATCAAAGAGGGCGATATCATCGAAGCGTTCGAAATGGTAGAAGTGGAGAGAAAGTAAGATGCAACGCTCGGATCGGGTTGGCGACGAAATGAGATCGGTGCTGGCGAAGATTATTCGTGACGACCTGAAAGACCCCGGGCTGCCGCCTTTGGTTTCCATTGTCGGCGTCCGGGTCACCCGCGACCTTTCCCATGCGTACGCGCATATCAGTGTGTTGGGCGACGAGCAGGCGCGGGCCGATTGCAAAAACGCGCTGGATCGCGCCAATGGTTTTATCCGGAGGGAAGTAGGCCGTCGCATGCGGCTGCGGATGATCCCTGAATTGCACTTTGTCTACGACCACTCCATCGAGCGAGGCATAGAGATCAATCGCCTCATAGACGATGTCATCGGGAAATCGACCGGAGCGTCGGACGAATAAGGGGGTGCCGATGACAAACGCAGATGCGCCCGCAGTAAGCCCATCGCTGGCGGCCATCGGTCGAGAGTTGCTTTTGGCCGCCGATCGTAGCGCGATCGTTGATATTTTGCCGCACGTGCGGGCGGACGGCGACGCGGCCGGTTCGGCGCTGGCACTGTGGTTTGTGCTCACGGATCTGGGCATGTCCGCGCGCGTGTGGTTGGAAGAACCGCTGGATTGGACACTCGGGAACTTGCCGGGAGCCGATCAGATCACGGTCTTCACTGCGGAAGCCGCGCTGGGTGCCAACGCCGCGGATGTGGCGGTGATGGTCGATTGCGGCGAGACCAGCCGCTTGGGCTCCCGGGCGGGTTTGTTTACGACCGCCCCGGTACGGATGGTCCTGGACCACCACTTGAGTAGCCGCGATTCGGAGGGCTTGAGCCATATCGATTCGCGTGCGGCGGCCGTCGGGGAGATCGTTTTTTCTTTGATACAATGGCTGGAAAAAGAAAAGAAACGTCCGTTTATGTCCCCGGAAATAGCGACCTGTCTGATGAGCGCAATTTTGACGGATACGGGCGGATTCCGTTTTTCCAACACCACGCGCGACACCTTTGAAATCGCCGCGGAGCTGATGAAGTGCGGCCTGGACATAGGTGAACTCAGCTATGGCCTGTTGGAATCCATGTCTCTGGCCAAATACCGGCTGATCGGCTTGGCGCACGCACATGCCCATTTTCACCACAATGCGCAATTGGCGGTGCTGGCGATTACGCGCGAGATGTTGTCTGAAACCGGGGCGGCAGAAACCGATACAAACGGCCTGGCGAACATGTTGCGCGCGGTTCAGTCGGTTTGCCTGGCGATTGTGCTCAAAATCGATGAAGACGGAATTGTGCGCGGGAATGTACGTTCGAAGGACGGCTTCAACGCCGCGGAATTTGCCGGTCTTTTTGGCGGCGGGGGGCATGCGCGCGCGGCCGGGTTTCAGCTGGAGGGGATGGATCTCAAAACGGCGGCCGCGCGGGTGACGGATGTTGCGTCCGCATGGATGGAGCGGACTTGCCGGTGATGTCGTCAAGCGGCATTTTGATTATAAATAAACCCGTCGGGCTCACTTCCTTTGGCGTCGTTGCGCGCGTTCGCCGTATCATGCGCATGCGGCGCGTGGGCCATTGCGGTACGTTGGATCCCTTTGCGCAAGGTGTCCTGCCTGTGTTGATCGGGCGGGCAACCGGTGTGGCCCGTTATATGGAGTCTTATGATAAGTCGTATCGTGTAACCGTACGATTCGGTTCATTTACGGATACGCAGGATCGAACTGGTCAACCTTTTGGAGGCCGCCCGATATCGGCAACCGACGTTGAGGTCATGCGCAAAGACCAATTCTCGGCGATTCGCGTAGCGGTATCCGCACTGGTGGGCGAGCGCATGCAAACACCGCCCATGTATTCGGCCGTCAAGGTCGATGGCAGACCCCTGTACCAATATGCCCGCCAGGGGATTGAGGTCCAACGGGCAGCCCGTCTCATTCATGTATATCGCGCGGAAATTGCCGCGATCGAATGGCGGGACGGGCATCTCGAAGCCACCATTGACATCGACTGCTCCAAAGGCACCTATATCCGGACTTTGTGCCAGGATTTGGGCGAGGCGACCGGCTTGGGCGCACACGCTGCCGAGTTGACCCGGACAGCGTGCGGCCCTTTTTGTCTACAGGGCGCGATCTCACTCGATCACCTGCAGTCCGTGGTCGAAAAGATGGAGGATACGGGGCCCGGGCTGACCGACCGGCAGCTCTTGTTGCCAATGGAGCGGGCGCTCGCACAGTTTCCGGTCATCCATTGTTCAGCGGGAGACGCGTCCCGCTTTGTTCACGGGCAACCGCTCGCAATGCCTGTGTCAGAACAGGAAAACCTGCGGACAGGATCCCGGGTTACACTCTATGGTCCACGCGGATTTCTGGGCGTGGGGATCGCGCGGGAAACGGAGCCCGGGGTTCTGGTGGTGCGCGCGGAAAGGGTATTGGTGGATCGTGAGGATTGTTAGGAGTGAAGGCCCCGGGCAATTGGAACCGGTAGCTCGTGGCGTAGCAATGGGATTTTTTGATGGGATGCATCGGGGGCACCAGCAGGTTGTGCGCACGATGACGCACTTGAGTGCCGCGCGTGGACTGCGGAGTTGTATATATACATTTGACTCACACCCTTCCGCGGTTATTTCCGGCCGTGTTTCACCACAAGGATTTCTCTGTGGAGCGGACGAGCGCATACGATGCCTGGCTGACGCGGGCGCGGATGAAATCTATTTGCAGCACTTCGATCAACAAATGGCCGGGCTGGGCGCAGAGGATTTTCTCGATCAGATTCTCATTGGCGTGCTGGGTGCCAAGCTGATCGTGATCGGTTATGACTATCGCTTTGGTAAAAACCGCTCCGGCGACGCGGAGTCATTGCGCAAATGGGCTTCCACACGCGATGTCGAAGTGGTCGTGGTGAATGCTTTTTCATTCGGCGGCCAGATTGCTTCCAGCACACGGATTCGGCAATTGATCGCGGAGGGGCGCGTTGATGAGGCCGCTACATTTTTGGGCAGGGAATATACACTGACAGGCCAGGTCGAACGCGGCAGGCGTCTGGGCTCACGACTGGGTTTCCCAACAGCCAACCTTACGGCCGCAAAGGACAAGGTGATGCCTGCACCCGGTGTCTACGTGACGCGAACCATCGTCGGGCAGATTGCTTATGAGTCGGTTACCAATGTCGGTACCCGGCCGACCATCGACCAAACCGATACACGTGTGATCGTAGAGAGCTTTCTATTTGATACGGAGACAGATCTGTATGGGAAACAGATCACAATCGTGTTTCTTACGTGTTTACGTGAAGAAGCCAGATTTGACGGCTTGCTTTCATTGACGGCGCAAATTCACAAAGACATCGAAGAAGCGCAGGCATGGCACGCGACGAGTGAGAGGCTATGGAAGACCGCGCAGGTTCACGAGATCCCCATTTATATCCTGCGGAGCCAGCGCTTTCGGACTTCTTTGTTATCGATCACTTTTCGCACACCGATCGAAGCGCGCCGAGCCACGATCTGGAATCTTCTATCGAGAATCATGACCGCGCATTGCCGCCGCTTCCCATCCCGCCGCGAGTTATCCCTCGAATGGGACCGATTGTATGGCGCTCACATTCGTTCAAGTGTTGAGAAG
>CAYZME010000081.1:0-7983 GCA_964479435.1 uncultured Oscillospiraceae bacterium | reverse complement strand
TATCACGTATGCCTTTTACCCGGTGTACGCGCGCCTGTACGACATTCCCTACCGGGAGGTGCCGCTGCGTGCCGATTTTAGCGTGCCGGTGGCGGAGCTGGCCGCGCCGTCCGGAGGGGTGCTGTTGGCCAACCCCAACGCGACCACCGGGCGCGCGCTGGGGCTGGACGATCTCGAGCGGATTGTCGCCGCGGATTCCGACCGGGTGGTGATTGTCGACGAAGCCTATGTGGATTACGGCGCGCACAGTGCCCTGCCGTTGTTGGAGCGGTATGACAACTTGCTGGTCGTCATGACCTTTTCGAAATCGCGGGCGCTGGCCGGCGCGCGGCTGGGATTCGCGTTCGGCTCGCGCGCGTTGATTGAGGGATTGGAACGGACGCGCGATTCCTTTAACTCCTACCCGGTCGACCGGATCGCGGCGCAACTGGGCATCGCGGCGCTGTCCGACGGCGCCTGGTTCGAAACCACGCGCGCCCGCGTGATGGAGACGCGCGAAGCCACGGCGGCGCGATTGCGCGCGATGGGCTACGCGGTTGTCCCTTCGGCCGCCAACTTCCTCCTTGTCAAGGCGGGTTGGCCTCCGGCCCGACGGGAGGCAGACGTTGCCGGTCCGGGCGCGGGATCCGCCGGCTTCGGGATCTATAACGCGCTGCGCGAAGCGGGTATACTGGTAAGGCACTTTGACCGCCCGCGGATCGATGAATTTGTGAGAATCAGCATCGGCACCCCGGCGGAGATGGACGCCGTCTGCGAAGTGTTGCGTTCGCTTTCCCCGCGCGGCGGCAGCTGTTGCGGTGCGGACGGGGACAGACAACTAGAGAGTGAGGGATAAGATGGGACGTACAGCGCAGTGGGAACGGACGACACGTGAAACGCGGATCCGGGCCGGGATCGATCTGGACGGCGGGGGGCGCGGCAAAATGGACACGGGGATCGGCTTTTTCGACCATATGCTGGAATTGCTGGCACGCCACGCGCTTGTGGACCTCGAGGTACAGGCACAAGGCGATCTGGAGGTCGACGCCCATCACACGGTCGAGGACACCGGCATTGTGCTCGGGCAGATCATCGCCCGGGCGCTCGGCGATAAAGCCGGTATCCGACGATATGGCGACGCCAGAATCCCGATGGACGAGGCGTTGGCATCCGCCGCGATCGATCTGTCGGGGCGCCCCTATTTGCGGCTCAACGTACAATTTTCCGGCGACCGCGTCGGCGGGTTTGATACGGCTTTGACCGGTGAGTTTTTTCGCGCGTTGACCAATCACGCCGGCATGACCCTGCATCTAGAATGCAGCGGCGCCGAAAATGACCACCACGCGATCGAAGCGCTGTTCAAAGCGTTTGCCCGCGCGTTGCGGGCGGCCTGTGAACCCGACCCCCGCGGTCAGGGGGTACCCTCAACCAAAGGTGTACTTTGACCACCCATTCATCAACCGGAGGAAAAACTATGTCCGATTTGTTGCGAGATACTTCTTTTCTCGGCCGCCCGGCGCTTGCCAAAGGCAAGGTGCGGGAAATGTACGATTTGGGCGATTCGTTGCTGATGGTCGTCACCGACCGCATCTCGGCGTTTGACGTCGTCTTTGATGAGTTGATCCCGGACAAAGGCAAAGTGCTCAACGGAATCTCCGCGTTCTGGTTTGAGCAGACCGCGGCGATTGTACCCAACCACGTCATCTCGACCGACGCCACGCGCTTCCCCGATGGGCTGGCCGCTTTCGCGCCACGCCTGGCCGGCCGCGCGATGTGGGTGCGCAAGGCCGAGATGCAGCCGGCCGAATGCATCGTCCGCGGTTATTTGGAAGGGTCGGCGCTCAAAGAATACCGGCAGCATGGAACCGTGGGCGGCCTGCGCATGCCGCCGGGGCTGCGCCAGGCCGATAAATTGCCGCAACCGCTCTTTACCCCGTCGACCAAAGCGCAGGACGGGCACGACGTCAATATCACCTTTGCCCAGTTGTGCGACCTGGTGGGGGACCGGATGGCAACCCAATTGCGTGCCGCGAGTTTTGCCCTGTACGAATACGCGTCACAATACGCGGAATCCAAAGGCATCATCCTGGCCGACAGCAAGTTTGAATTCGGTTTGCTGGACGGTCAGCTGACGGTGGCCGACGAATTGTTTACGCCCGACTCCTCGCGCTTTTGGGATCGGGAGGATTATCGGCCGGGGCGCCCGCAAAAGAGCTTTGACAAGCAGTATTTGCGCGAGTATGTAGAGTCGCTGGATTGGGACAAGAATGTCCCCGCGCCCCAGTTGCCGGCGTCGGTCGTCGCTCAGACGGCGGATAAGTACCGCGAGGCCTATACGCGCTTGACCGGCCGACCGCTGGTTTGACCGCGGCGAAAACCCCGGCCGAGAGTGAACCGTGCCGCGGCCGCGCGACCGAGAGAGGGAGCTGTTGACAATGATCCTATACCCCGCGCTCGACCTGCTCGGCGGCCGCTGTGTGCGGCTGCGGCAGGGCGATTACGACCAGGTCACCGCCTATTCCGACGATCCGCTGGAGGTCGCGGCCAGTTTCCGCGAGGCCGGCGCGCGCTGGATTCACATCGTCGACCTGGATGCCGCGCGCACCGGGGTGGCGACCAACCGGGCGTCGATCGCCCGCATGGCCGCCGCCACCGGATTGCAGGTGCAAACCGGCGGCGGGATCCGTTCGCAACGTGACGTCGAAGAGTTGTTGGCCGCCGGCGTATCGCGTTTGATTGTGGGAACGGCCGCTGTGCGGGATCCCGCGTTCACACGCGCTGTCCTGTCCGCGTATCCGGCGCACATCGCGATCGGCATTGACGCGCGGGACGGCGAGGTCGGCGTGGACGGATGGACCCGGGGCGGGGGTGTTCAGGCGCTCGAGTTCGCGCTGCGTATGCGCGAGTGGGGGGCGCGTACCGTCGTGTTTACCGATATCGCGCGCGACGGCATGCTCACCGGCCCGGCACTGCGGGAGACCGCGGATCTGGTTGCGCGGACGGGTCTGGAGGTGATCGCTTCGGGTGGCATTGGCTCCGAGCAGGACATCGACGCGGTGCGCGCGACCGGTGCGGCGGGGCTCATCATCGGCAAAGCATTATACGAAGGAAAGGTGGATTTGGCCGCATGCTTGAAAAAAGAATCATCCCCTGCCTCGACATAAAGGACGGACGGGTCGTCAAAGGGATTCATTTTGCCTCCCTGCGCGATGCCGGCGACCCGGTGGAAGCGGCAAAAACCTACAGCCGCGCCGGTGCGGACGAGCTGGCTCTGCTCGATATCAGCGCGACACTCGAGGCGCGCGGAACCACGCTCGACGTGGTCCGCCGCGTGGCCGCGCAGCTGGAAATCCCTTTGACCGTCGGCGGCGGGATGCGCACGATCGACGACATCCGCGCGGTTTTGGCGGCCGGCGCGGACAGAGTTTCGCTCAACTCGGCGGCGGTCGCGGATCCGACGCTTGTCGAACGCGCGGTGGAAATTTTTGGCAAACAGCGCATTGTGGTGGCCATCGATGTACGCTGGCAAAGCGACACCGCCTATGAAGTATACACAGCCGGCGGCACCCGCGCGACGGGCCAGGCGGCCGTGGAATGGGCGCGCGCCGCTGAACGGTTGGGCGCGGGCGAACTGTTGTTGACCAGCATGGATCGCGACGGAACCAAAGACGGCTATGACTTGGTTATCACCCGCCAAGTGGCCGAAGCGGTCGGCATCCCGGTCATCGCCTCGGGTGGCGCCGGCAGCATGCAGGATTTTTACGACGGCATCGTCCAGGGCAAAGCCGACGCGGTCTTGGCCGCCAGCCTGTTCCATTTTGGCGAGGTGGCGATCGACGAGCTCAAGCGCTTTCTGGCCGCGCGGGGCATCGCGGTGCGGCCGTTGGGCGCGGCGGGGGCGGCCAAATGAACGTGGGGGCGGAAAAGGCGTTTGTGGCACAATATGCGCCACTGGACCGGGAGCGCCTGTGGCGGGCGCTGAAAAAAGACGCCGCCGGTCTGGTAAGCGCCATCGTACTGGATGCGGCCGATGGCGCGCCGCTGATGTTGGCCTATATGGACGAAATCGCCTTTGGCAAAACATTGGATACCGGGCGGATGCATTATCACAGCCGTAGCCGCGGTAGGTTGTGGCAAAAGGGTGAGACCTCCGGGCATTACCAGCACGTACAGTCGGCGCGGGTGGATTGTGACGCGGACGCGCTGGTGTTTTATGTACGGCAGGAAGGGGCTGCTTGCCATACCGGGCATCACAGTTGTTTTTATCGTGAATTATCGGCATTGTCCTGACTGGAAGCCGCATAACAGCGCCGGTCAGGCTATAATAAAAGGGAAAAAGGCATGGGAGGTGTGATATGAGCAGAATCGGCGAGATCATGGACGAAGTCTACGCGGTGATTGTCGAGCGCAAAACCCATCCAAAAGAAGGGTCCTATACCAATTATCTTTTTAGCAAGGGGTTGGACAGGATCTGCAAAAAGGTCGGCGAGGAGGCCTCCGAGGTGATCATTGCCGCCAAAAACAACTCGCGCAGTGAGCTGATCTATGAAATCAGCGACCTCATTTACCATCTGGAAGTTTTGATGGTCAACCAGGGGATCAGTCTGGACGAAGTCCACGATGAATTGCGCACCCGTCGCTGACGCAACCGGATACCAGGTATTTGGCAGGGGAAAGGAACGGCGGAATTCCGCGGCTGAATTCGGCTTGCGCGGGTAGAGGGCGGGTGATATAATTCCTCTCACTGGCGGTGCCGGATTGTGTAATGGTAGCACTACTGACTCTGGATCAGTCTGTCTGGGTTCAAATCCTAGTCCGGCAGCCAATGACGAAAACCCCTGTGGCTTGCGCCTGCGGGGGTTTTTCATTGCTTCGAAACGATCGTGCTTTTCTCGCCGGTTGCAACGCGGATGCAACCATTTGTGAGACTCAGTGGATCTAATCGATTGTCATATATTAAAGATAATTTTCTAGTATAAAAATTATTAATTAAATTATAAAATATAATATTTTTATAATAATTATAATTCCACGCTCCCTCTCAACAGCTTGTAATCCCTACTATCCAAAAGCAAACGAAGAGAGCTCCACCGGTTTAGTGACACTAAAAACTGGAGATCTGGAGATTCTGTCTCAGATGCCAGATACAGCAAAATACAACCCGGATCTTGATGAATATGATGACTCTGCTCACATTGAATGGGATTCAGACAGGCAAGAGTATATATTTGCCCCGTTTTACGGAGCCCCGGTCCTGTTGTAAATGGTGGAGCGCAATTGACAATGTCTATGTGGCTAAAGAAATATAGTGATCCCCATAGTCCTTTGCATCCTGCTTTGATGCTTGTGCCGGAGGCAGAAGCAGCCTATTTTGAGAAATATCCGATATGATGATACATAGCTTTCCTTTATAATTTTATTCTAATATAATATTACATGCTAACGCGGCCTGGCATAACGCACATAAGCTGTGTGCGAAAATTGTGACATAGCACGAAAATGCGTAGGCATTATCGCCAGGAAGACTTTTGTGCTATTATTAAATTGATATTATACGAGGCATCATAAGTAGGTGTAAACAGGTTTTGGAGACATGGAGGGTACGCAGAGAAGGATTCGGGATGCTGGTGCTCTATGGCGAGTTATTCAATATAATATAATAAAAGGTATAATATAAAATCAATAAATAAAATCTTAAGAATTATTATATATGCAACTACCTTGACGATTGTATTGAGTGGATGCAATCTTCCTGGCAATCCCAACATGGATACTCAACCCCAAATGATAACTTCGGAAGCAACTACTTCGCCTACGCCGACTGTAATTCTGATCCATTCTCCAGTGGATGGTTCAAACGGGGATTGGCACGTACCGGCGGCAGATGCTTATATTTTTCCGATTGACCCGAGAAGAACACCGAAGGAATGGGAAGCAGCAGGAGCCAACCGATCGTCATTGTTGCAGATACCGGACAATTTACTTAAGCAAATGACCACATATGGGTTGATCGAAACTATTATTAACTATCCATATTCGAACGACTTTATAAACCACGCTCCATACTTGATGGTGGGTTTAGAAGGCAGATTAAATAAATTTAATGGTTACATAGAACTCTTGAGCAGAGAGGACTCAGCTCGTGAACTGATACGATTATACAGCAGTATAAATATTCAATCGATGAAAGATAATGCATGGGTATATTCGTTGACATTTATTATGATAGAATTATTGATATCTAATTATGAAATTCTTAATAAAATGACATTTTTGGAAAAATCTATTATGATATCATTAGTAATTGAAAACACAAAACATGCAGAAGCTGCCTATATTATGCCGTTAGGGACATTAATTCTTCTCGGTCGCCTTTTGGAGCAAGTATCTCCGTCGTTCCAAACATATCTTCAAACGGATCCTGCGATATATGAGATCATACACGACGGCCTCGCACTCACATCGGACGCAAAAACGACATATCGGCTAATTGATTCTGTATTCATCACTTGTGCTCAGACGGATAATATTGTAGAAAAATAAGCATGATTCGCGCATACAAAGCGGACCATGATTTCAGAGAGCAGGTCACATGGTGAGCGCCATTGTTCTATACCTCAGGCCTTCAGGCTATCGAAAAATCCGAATCAGCCTTTCTTACTTTCCCTGGAACAGCCGGTACATCGTGGACTATAAACTGTCCAGCACACTGGAGAAGGGATTTGTACTCCGGTGCTTGAGACGGGCGCTGGAACGGAAAAGACCGGAGATCATCAACAGCGATCAGGACGGACATTTCACCAATCCGGACTATATCGCCTTATTGGAAGAACACGGAGTCAAAATAAGCATGGACGGCAAGGGACCATGTCGGGACAACGCCCGGGCGGAACGACTTTTCGCATATTGAAATATAAATGGATCTATGTGGAAGAAATCGGTACGCCTCGAGAATTACGGACCATGTTGAATGCCTACATGCCGCACTACAACCAAGTTTGGCCACACTCCTCGCTAGATGGATTCGTACCAGCAATCCGTTATCTCGATCAACCACTCACGCAAATGGGTTGAGAATACCCAGAGCAAGGAAATACTTGTCATCCTGATTTCATGTCTTGACAATCGGGGGCATTACAGGTTGACGCCCTTGATCTTCCGATAGGTTTCGTCCAACCGCCGTGAGTCATTGGTTATTTTCAGATGTTCGCGCACTCTCTGATCCGGGATTGGTGAGGATTGGATAACCCAACGCATGATGCTTGTGCTTAAAACAGATAGACCGCGTTCAGCCATCATCTCCACCCGATTGCGATATGTCAGGGGATACTTCAGACACCAGCGGGCACACAGTAGGATGAGTTCTGGTTGAAATTGTTTCCACATGAAGATATTCTTAGGCGTGATGCATTCTAAGCCTATATATGATTATTATTATAATTTCAAATATACGTTAACACTTCGATTTATAAATTATTAATACTATTTTACTATAAAAATTATTATAATAGACCCCTATTGTGAAATGCATTCTAGATTACGCACAAAATTAACTGTTTGATATCGCTGAAAATGCACAAAGTCCACAAAATCTATCTTGACATTTGATGTGTCAAGCAGTATAAATAGATTATGGACACAGATTAAAGGGTTTGTTGAAACATTCAAGAGGGGAGGCGTTCATGAAAAGAAAAATTGCAATAGTATTAATAGTGATAGTAATTGTTTTGGCCTTATCAGGTGTGTTTGCTAATGTATTTAGTGGAACTCGAGACTTTGAATACAGTGGAACAAATTATACTTCATATATCTATTATGGTCATTCATCCGTTTCAACTTACGGCTATGAATTTATTACATCAAACGCTGCAATGTATTGGAATCACAATACTAGTAAAGTAGTTATTGTAGCCGGTACTTTGATATCAAATGCTAATAGAGACTATATACTCATAACGTACACTGCAGATCCAGGCGTTTATGGTGAAATGACACCACTAGACG
>CAYZME010000080.1:0-8425 GCA_964479435.1 uncultured Oscillospiraceae bacterium | reverse complement strand
CATTCTGTTACCTCCAGCGTCAGAACTTCAAGCCGGCTTCTCGTGCCGCTTCGGCAAGGCTTTTAATCCTGCCGTGGTAGATGTATCCGCCGCGGTCAAAGACCACGGATTCGATTTGCATGTTCAACGCGCGCTCGGCAATCAATTTGCCAACCCGCGCCGCCGCCTGAATATTGCCACCGGACCCTTGCTCCCGGATGTCTTTGTCCAGAGAAGAAGCGGCCGCCAGCGTGGTTGCGGTCTCATCGTCGATGAGCTGTGCGTAAATATGAGTCAGGCTGCGGTATACGGACAACCGCGGCCGTGCCGCCGTGCCGCTGATTTTCTTGCGCACCCGCAGATGCTTGCGATTGCGAATGGCCCTGCGATCGATTTTCTTTATCATAGCGATCTCATCCTTTCTCCAGCACGGTTATTTGGCACCCGTTTTGCCCGGCTTGATCCTGAGAACTTCGTAATTGTACTTGATGCCCTTACCCATATAAGCATCCGGAACGCGGAAGGAGCGGATTTTCGCCGCGGTTTCGCCAACCAATTGCTTGTCGGCCCCCTTGACGATGATCCGGTTGGGCGCGGGCACTTCAATTTCGATACCCGCGGGTTCTTCCATTTCGATCGGATGGGAATAGCCGAGATTGAGGACAAGTTTATTGCCTTGTTTTTGGGCGCGGCAGCCAACGCCGTTGATTTCCAGCGTTTTGTCAAAACCGCGCGAGACACCCACCACCATGTTGGATACCAAAGAGCGGGTCAACCCGTGTAAAGCTTTGTGGTTTTTGCTATCGGAAGGGCGCGTAACCAGAACCTGCTGATCGCGCACCTCAATCTGCATATCGGGATGCACCTGTATGGACAACAACTTGGAGCCCGACGATACTTTGACCGCTCCATTGTCGCATTCGACTTTCACCCCGGATGGGATGTCGATCGGCATTCTGCCTATTCTAGACATGATGAACTCTCCTCCTGCTCTTGAGATTACGGGATGCTGACCCTAGGCGTCGGTACAGCCTCCCCTTTCAGAGTGTTTATATTACCAGACATAAGCGAGAACTTCCCCGCCTATCCCTTTTTGACGCGCGGCGCGGTCGGTCATCACACCGCTCGAGGTGGATAGAATCGCAATCCCCAGTCCTCCCAGTACGCGCGGCAGATGCTCAAAGTCCGAGTACACCCGCAGTCCGGGCTTGGAAATACGCTTGAGTCCCGAAATCACAGGCTTTTTACCCGCGTATTTCAGCGTAATGCGAATAACGCCCTGCTTGGTATCCTCAATAAACTCCACCCGCTGAATATAGCCTTCCTGCAAAAGAATGCCCGCGATGGTCTTTTTGAGGTTGGAGGCAGGGATGTCGACGGTGGCGTGCCTGGCGGTAGCCCCGTTGCGGATCCTGGTGAGCATGTCCGCGATGGAATCGGTGATCTGCATGATAGTTCCTCCTTACCCGTTCTCCAGGGTTACCAGCTGGCCTTACGTACGCCGGGAATTTGCCCTTTGTAGGCCAGTTCCCGGAAGCACAGGCGACAAACACCATATTTGCGCAGCACCGAATGGGGCCGACCGCACAGTTTGCAACGGGTGTATGCGCGCGTGCGATATTTTGGTGTCTTTTGCTGTTTGAGTATCAATGACTTTTTGGCCATGTGTGATGTTCCTCCCGATTATCTGCTAAAAGGCATGCCGAACAGTCTGAGCAACTCTCTGCCCTCTTCGTCGGTTTTTGCGGTGGTCACGATCACAATGTCCATGCCGCGAATCTTATCGATCTTGTCGTAATCGATCTCAGGAAAAATCAATTGCTCGCGTACGCCCATCGCGTAATTGCCGCGTCCGTCAAACGAGTTCGGGTTGACGCCGCGAAAGTCACGAACGCGTGGCAGGGCGATCGAAATCAGCTTGTCAATAAACTCGTACATCCGGTCGCCGCGCAACGTAACCGTGCATCCGACATTCATCCCTTCGCGCAGACGAAACGCCGAAACCGATTTCTTCGCTTTGGTGATCACCGCTTTTTGCCCTGCGATGACGCTCATGTCATCTACGGCGCTCTCCAGCGATTTGGGCACGTCTTTGACATCGCCCAATCCCATATTGAGCACGATTTTCTCGAGTCGCGGGACCTGCATGGGAGACTTGTAGCGGAACTTCTCCTGAAGAGCCGGTACGATCTCGCTTTTGTACCTGTCTTTAAGCCTTGTCATTCTGCAGCCTCCCTGTGTTACTTATCCAACTTCTTGGCCGTGGTGACGATGTCGATCACGGCTCCACACTTTTTGCATACCCGCGCTTTGTCGCCGTTCTCCTGCACAACACGCCCGACACGGGTGGGGCGGTCACACTTGGGGCAGACCAGCATTACATTCGAACCGTGGACGGGCGCCTCCCGATGGATGATCCCACCCTGCTGATAGCGATTGTGCGGCTTGGTGTGGCGGGAAATCATGTTGACGCCCTCGACCACAACCCGGTTGGCACGGGGGATCACGTTCAGCACTTTTCCGGTTTTGCCCGCGTCTTTACCTGTGAGGACAAAGACATTATCATTTTTCTTGACATGTACTTTCGCCATCTTGCTTTTCCTCCTCACAGAACCTCAGGGGCCAGAGACAGAATCTTCATATAATCCTTGTCTCTCAACTCCCTGGCGATGGGGCCAAAGATGCGGGTCCCGCGGGGGTTTTTGTCTTCGCGAATCAACACGGCCGCATTCTCATCGAAGCGGATGTATGAGCCGTCAGCCCGGCGGATGCCCTTTTTGGTGCGTACGATGACAGCCCGGACCACTTCGCCTTTTTTGACGGCTCCGTGTGGTGAAGCCTCGCGAACCGAACAGACGATGACATCACCTATATTGCCGAAACGACGCCGGGAGCCTCCCAGCACCTTGATGCACATCAGTTCTTTGGCGCCGGTGTTGTCGGCAGAACGGAGTACGGATTGTGTTTGAATCATGTGCTCATGTTCCTCCTTCCCTATTTTCGGGAACCTCGCCTCTATTTCGCCTTTTCGACGATTTCCACAAGGCGCCAGCGCTTGTCCTTACTCAAAGGACGGGTCTCCATGACACGGACTTTGTCGCCGATGCCACACTCGTTCTTTTCATCATGCGCTTTCAATGAATACGTTCTCTTGACAATTTTTTTGTATAGCGGGTGGCGAACATGTTGGACGATGTCCACAACCACGGTTTTGTCCATTTTGTCGCTACGGACGACGCCAACGCGCGTTTTGCGCAGGTTTCTGTCGCTCATCGTTTTTCCTCCCCTATTTCTTGACCGCCGCTTTGAGCTCACGCTCGCGGAGGATGGTTTTCACTCTGGCGATGTCTCTGCGCACCTGCTTCAACTGCAGCGGGTTTTCAAGCTGGTTGACAGCGTGCTGAAAGCGTAGGCGAAACAGTTCCTGCTTGAGAGCGTCCAACTCGTCATGGAGTTCGACATCGGATTTTTTACGGATTTCAATTGGCTTCATCGGCAGTCACCTCCTGTTCCCGAGCGATGACTTTGGTGTTGCATGGCAGCTTATGCGCGGCCAGTCGCAGCGCTTCACGCGCGTCGGCTTCTGAAACACCGGCGATCTCAAAAAGGACGCGGCCGGGTTTTACAACCGCTACCCAATGATCGGGAGAGCCTTTTCCGGAACCCATGCGGGTCTCAGCCGGTTTCGAGGACACCGGTTTATCAGGGAAGATCTTAATCCAAACCTGACCGCCACGACGGATGAAGCGGTTGATCGCGATACGCGCCGCTTCGATTTGGTTACTGGTAATCCAGGCCGGATCGGTCGTGATCAGTCCGTAATCACCGTACGCGACAAAATGACCGCGTGTCGCTTTGCCTTTCATCCGCCCACGATGTTGTTTGCGGTATTTGACTCTTTTGGGAAGCAACATTATTCGTCCCCTCCTTCTGCTGTCTGGGGTTTGCGGGGCACGGGGAAAACCTCGCCTTTATAGATCCAGACTTTGACGCCGATGCGTCCGTATGTGGTGACCGCTTCCGCAAAGCCGTAATCGATATCGGCCCGCAGGGTATGCAGCGGAATGCGCCCTTCGTGATAATGCTCGACACGGGCAATTTCCGCGCCGCCGAGGCGCCCGGCTACCATGGTGCGAATCCCCTTGGCGCCCATCCGCATGGAGCGGCTCATCGTCTGCTTCATCGCGCGACGGAATGAAATCCGTCGCTGCAACTGATCGGCAATGTTCTCCGCGACCAATTGCGCATCGCAGTCAGGTTGTTTGATCTCCATGACGTTGATGAAAAGTTCGCGCCCGAATTCCTGTTTGAGTTTTTTCTTGAGTGCGTCAATACCGGATCCCTGGCGGCCGATGATGATTCCCGGTCGCGCCGTGTGAATGGTGACCGTTGTTTTTTCATCGCCTTTGCGCTCAATTTCAATTCGCGATACGCCGGCATTGAAGCATTCCTTCTTGAGGAATTCACGAATCTTCGTATCTTCTACCAGGTAGCGGCTAAAATCTTTCTTATCCGCGTACCATCTGGCATCCCAATCTTTGATGACACCAACTCTGAATCCATGGGGATTTACCTTCTGGCCCATTGGCTACCTCCTCAGTTCCTTTCCTTGAGCACAACTGTGATATGGCTCGTCTTCTTGTGGATCGGGGCTGCGCCGCCGCGGGCTCTGGGGATGATCCGCTTAATGATGGAGCCCTGGTTGGCGTAACACTCCGCCACATACAAATGATCGCGTGCCATCTCATTGTTATTCACAGCATTTGCCTCGGCCGACTTCAACAGCTTAATCAGCGTCGAGGAAGCCATCTTCGGGGTGTAGGTAAGAATGGCGTATGCTTCATCCAGACCTTTGCCACGAATCATCCGGGTCACAACCGACACTTTGCGGGGAGCGATGCGTACATATTTCGCCGTCGCTTTTCCCTGGTCACGGCCAATGCCCAGTACTTTCCGCTCTTTTTTGGTCAGGATGGGAAGCCTCTTATTTTTCTTTTTTTCACCGGCATACCGCTCGAGAATCTCATCGCGGTTAGCCAACAGGTATTCTTTGCTCATGACCTTTTTTTCCACTTGCTTGTACCTCCCTTCGCAATCAGGCCGTTATCTGGGCCCGGACGACCTCTCGGACCCGGCGTGGGCGCGGAAGAACCGGGTGGGAGCAAACTCGCCAAGCTTGTGCCCGACCATCTCTTCGGTGATAAAGACCGGGACATGCCGCCTGCCATCGTGTATTGCGATGGTATGTCCGACCATCTCAGGGAAGATCGTGGAGGCGCGTGACCAGGATCTGATTACGCGGCGGTCGTTGGCTTCGTTCATCTTTTGAATTTTTTTCATCAGGGATTCTTCCACGAAAAAACCCTTTTTGGTTGATCTACTCATCTTGGAATGCCTCCCTTATCTGGTGCCACGCCGTTTGATAATAAACTTATTGGACGGCTTCTTTTTATTTCTCGTCTTCTTACCCAAAGTCGGCACACCCCAGGGTGTAACAGGACTGGGCCGACCGATCGGCGAACGGCCTTCACCGCCGCCATGCGGGTGATCGACTGGATTCATTGCGACGCCGCGAACCGAGGGACGAATGCCAAGGTGGCGGTTGCGCCCGGCTTTGCCGATTTTAATATTTTCGTGCTCGTGGTTGCCAACACTACCGATCGTCGCTTTGCAACGCAGCAAGACCATGCGCACTTCACCTGAAGGCAGCCGAATCTGAGCATAGCCGTTTTCTTTGGCCATCAATTGGGCACTGGTGCCGGCCGAGCGCACGATTTGCGCACCTTTACCGGGTTTCAATTCAATGTTATGCAGGGTCGTTCCCACCGGAATGTGTTCAAGCGGCATGCAATTGCCGGTAACGATGTCGGCTCCTTGACCACTGACGACCGTCGCCCCTACAGCGAGGCCGTTTGGCGCGAGAATGTAACGTTTTGCGCCGTCCGCGTATACCAGCAGGGCCAGATGTGCCGTCCGGTTGGGATCATATTCCAGCGCCGCCACGCGCGCGGGAACTCCGTCTTTGTCGCGCTTCCAATCGATTTGCCGCAGCTTTCGGCGCGCGCCACCGCCAATATGACGGACGGTGATCCGCCCGTACGCGTTACGGCCTCCCGAACGATTTCGTTTGGACAGCAGACGCTTCTCTGGTTTTTTGTCGGACAATTGTGAAAAATCCGAAACCGTCATTTGGCGCCGCGCGGGCGAAGTCGGTTTATAGGTTTTTACTGACATATCTCTTTACTCCCTTTATAAGCGCTCATCCGCACGTCATTGGCCAAAGCCGAACTCTTCAATGGAAGTCTTGTATCGGCGCTGCGATTGGGTGCTTTTACCGCCCTTGGCGAGCCAGGTCGCGGGTTCCGCGTTGGTATCGATGGTGACAACCGCTTTTTTCCAGGACGGGGTTTTACCGGAAGTCGCGCCCTGCCGCTTGGTTTTGCCATCGTAGTTGATTGTGTTCACTTTAAGAACCTTCACACCAAACAATTTTTCTGCCGCGACACGAATTTCCGGTTTGCTGGCGCCGCGCGCGACCTGAAACGTATATTTTCCTTCACCTGCTTCGGCGTTGCTGCGCTCGGTAATAATTGGGCGGATGATGATATCCTGCGGTGCTTTCATTACACATACACCTCCTGGACTTTTTCCACGGCATCACGGGTGATGACAAGCTTGTTGTGCTTGAGAATATCGTAGACGTTGATCGTATTGACAAAAGCCGTTTTGATACCCGGAAGATTACGTGCTGAGAGCTCCACCTGCGGGTTCTTGCCACCCAGCACAATCAATGCGGATTGGCCGATTTTGAGATTGCCCAATACGCGCAGCATTTCTTTGGTTTTGATCTGGTCAAAAGCCAGATCTTCCAGCACGATCAAATCACTGGCCGCAACCTTTGTAGAGAGCGCGGACTTCATGGCCAAGCGGCGGACTTTTTTAGGAACAGTGTAGCGGTACGAGCGTGGTTTGGGGCCGAAGATGATGCCGCCACCGACGTGTTGCGCCGAGCGGATGGACCCGTGTCGGGCACGACCGGTTCCTTTTTGTCGATAGGGCTTGCGGCCGCCGCCGGCAACCTCTCCGCGCGTTTTGGTGGAGCTGGTGCCTTGGCGCGCATTGGCCAAGCGGTTGAGAACCATCGTATGCATGCAGTGTTCGTTGGGCTCAATGCCGAAAATATCGTCCGCCAGGTCGATTTGCCCGGTTACAGCGCCCTCCATATTGTATACGTCGACTTTAACCATTTTTTACTCCTTCTTCGCGTCGGATGTCAGCGTGTGGTCTTGACACTCGTCGTAATTTCAACCACGCCGCCCCGTGGACCGGGGATGGCACCTTTGACAGCGAGAATATTGCGCTCACCGTCTACCATCACGACGCCCAGATTCTGAACGGTGACGCGTTCGGCTCCCATGTGACCGGGCATCCCTTTGCCCTTAAACACACGACCCGGATTTGTATTGGAGCTCATCGAGCCGAGACCGCGATGGTATTTCGAGCCGTGCGATTGGGGTCCAATGCTGTAATTGTGCCGCTTGATGGCACCGGCAAATCCTTTGCCTTTTGAAACGCCGTGGACATCCACCTGATCGCCGACAGCAAACATGTCGGAAACGCGGATTTCCTGACCCAGTTCATAAGCAGGTTCGCCTGTTGTCCGAAATTCTTTGAGTTTTCTATGTGGCGCGACACCAGCCTTTTTAAACTGGCCCGCATCGGGCTTGTTGAGCTTGCGCTCGGATACTTCTGCATAACCGACTTTGACCGCGTTGTAGCCGTCCGTGGCCAGGGATTTTTTTTGGACAACGACCACCGGGCCACAATCGATGACCGTCACGGGGATTGCTGCCCCATTGGCATCAAAGAGTTGCGTCATACCGGCTTTTTTGCCTACCATGAATTTTTCCATATGCCTCTGTACATCCTCCTAGGTTATTGGTTCACCGTCTGCCTGCCAGAGGCTTGAGGTGAACATGACCGCTTCCATTCACTGAACGAACGGGCGAGACGTGTCAAAGCTTGATTTCGATGTTGACTCCGGCCGGCATGTCCAATTTCATCAAAGACTCTACGGTCCGGGGATTGGGTGCAAGAATGTCAATCAATCGCTTATGGGTGCGGATTTCGAATTGCTCGCGTGCGTCTTTGTCTTTGTGTGGAGAACGCAAAATCGTGATGATCTCTTTTTCGGTGGGCAGAGGGATCGGTCCGGAGACGGCGGCTCCTGAGCGTTTCGCGGTCTCCACAATGCGTTCCGCGCTTTGGTCCAGCACTTCATGATCGAAGGCCTTGAGCCGGATCCTGATTTTTTGATTCACTGCCATGTCGTAATCCTCCTGGTTAACTGCTTTCAGCTTTCTACTGTGCCGGGCGTATCATTTTCGGTCATCATAAAACCCAGTCGCCCCCTGCGGGTCCGAACTGGGCGCAATACCGAGCGGTA
>CAYZME010000079.1:0-8426 GCA_964479435.1 uncultured Oscillospiraceae bacterium | reverse complement strand
GGCGTCGCCGCGCAGATGACCGCGCTGTTCGGATTGGAGCCGTTGTTGTCCCGCCATCCCATGGACCTGAGCAGCGGCGAAGGGCAAAAGGTCGCCCTGGCCCTGGCGATAGGCCTCGACCCGGAAATTTTGCTGCTGGACGAACCGACCCGCGGCCTCGACCCGGCCACCCGCGAAACATTGCGCGATGTTTTGCGCGGCATCGCCGCCCGCGGCCACGCCGTGCTGATGGTCACCCACGACGTGGAGTTTGCCGCGATCACGGCGGATGTGTGCTCGCTGTTGTTCGACGGCGAAGTGGTTTCGAGCGGGGCGCCGGCGCAATTCTTTGCGGGCAACCGGTTTTATACGACCGCCGCCAACCGCATGGCGCGCGCCTGGAAACCCACGCTTGTGACCGTAGCGGACATCCTGGCCCACTGGCAGATCGGTGCCACTGATGAGAGGCGCGACGAATGAGCAGCAGGGAAGGTAGGGAGCGGAACACTTGCGCACAACGCTCGCAACGCGTACTGCGCTCGCAACGCGTACTGCGCATGGCGCGCTACACGGCCGCCGCGTTGGTGCCGGTTGTGCTGGCCGCGTCGGCTTGGGTGGGGCAAAAGAGTCCCGCCGTGCTGTCGGCGTTCCTGTTGCTGCTGTCGATGCTGCCGTTTTTTTTACGATTTGAACGCTCCCGCCCGCAGGCGCGGCAGATCGTCCCCCTGGCGATGTTGTCGGCCCTGGCGGTGGTGGGGCGCGTGGCGTTTGCCTTTGCGCCCAACTTCAAACCGACGACCGCGATCGTGATGATCGCGGGGTTTTGCTTTGGCCCCGCCGCCGGATTTCTGACTGGGTCGACGACCGCGCTGGTGTCCAATTTCTTTTTTGGCCAGGGCGCCTGGACACCCTGGCAGATGGCGGCCTGGGGGCTGGCCGGCGCCGCGGCCGGTCTGGTACGCACACCGCGGATCGTACGCTCCCCGCCGGCATTGGCGGCGGTGGGGGCGGTGATGTCCCTGTTGTACGGCGTGCTGATGAATCTGTGGCATGTCGTCGGTTTTATCCGCCCGTTGACGCCGGCGACGGTGCTGGCCGCCTATGCGGCCGGGCTGCCGTTCGACCTCGCGCACGCCGCCTCCACGGCGATTTTTCTTCTGGTACTCGGCCGCCCCTGGATCGCCCGCATCGACCGCATTCGTACAAAATATGGCCTGGATGCCGCGATTGACAGCGCTTCCGAGCGCGCCTAAAATGAGCTTGCTGTCGGCCGGGGAGAACCCCTGAGCCAGGGAAAGGACAGGGTTCTGGTGCGTATGTCAAACGAGCCATCCATTGCCGCTCCGGTCGCCGGGCGGTTGAGTCGCCTGGATTGGATCCTTCGTGTGGCGGTCCCGCTGGTGATCGCCGTCCTTTTTGTCCTCGCCTGGCCCTCGTTTCGTATGCACAACCCCGTCGTCTCGACTTCCAATGGGGACTACCTGCCGCGCCATCTGCACGACGGCTCCCTGCTGATCCAGCGTTTTGTAAGCGGCGAAGGACGGTTGGGCTCGCTGGGCTTGTCCTTTGAGCGTGGCGTACCCGCCGACCAGACCGGCCCGATCGAGATCGCTGTCCGCCTGTACGCGACCGACGCGGCGGGCGATTACCTCACCCCCGAACAGCCGCTGTTCGCGGCGCGGTTACACGGCGAAGACATCCTGACGTTCGCCGATACCGAGCTGCCGGTCCGCGGCGTCCGTGTCGACGCGGGGACACCGCTGGCCTGGGAAGTGGAGGCGCTGCAGGTATCGGACGCGGCGCGCCTGGCGATCCGCACCGTCGGATCTGCCGCCGGCGGGTTGCGGGAAAACGGCATCGGCCGGCAGACGCTGGTTTTGTATACCGCCGTCGATTATCTGCGCTTTGACACGGGGTCCCTGCTGGGCGCCCTCCTGCTGGCCGCCCTGGTCATCCTGACCGCCTATGGCGTGTGGCGCCCGCTGGACCGCTGGGCGGCGCGCGCCCGCTGGTGGCCGCTGTTTCTCTATCCGTTTTTGCTGATCGCCATCGTCGAGCTGCTCAACACGCTCAACACCGGCCTGCTGTTGTCGGGGCCGGTATGGCTGCTGACGTACTTTCTGGTCCTGGGCGTCGTTTGGATCGGCTATTTTCTCACACGGCGGGTGGTCGCGGCCATCTTTCTCGCCGACGTCCTGCTGATCACCTTGGCGGCGATCAATCACAGCAAAATCTATTTTCGCGGCGACCCGTTATTTGCCGGCGACCTGATGCTGGCCGGTGAGGCGGTGACCAGTCTCAAAGATTTACATTTCCAGGTCTCGATCCGCATGGTCTTCGCGGTGCTGTTGCTGCTGCTGACCTTGCTGCTGTTCCGCAAAAACCGCTACCGCCCCGCGCGCGGCTGGCGCATGCCGGTGCTAGCCGCGACCGTGGCCGTCGCGTTGGGTCTGTACGGCTGGCTGGGGATTGGCAACGACGCGCTCATGCAAGGGGCTTTCGGCATCGACCGCTACACCTGGAACCAGATGACCAACTACAAGAAAAACGGCTTTTTGCTGTCCTTTACCGCCAGCATCGCCAACCTGTCGGTGCGCGCGCCCCACTACATTCCGCAAGGGCTGTCGGAGCTGTACACCGTACCGCCGGCGGCCGCCGACGACCCCGACATCGCGGAAAAACCGCACATCATTGTCATCATGAGCGAATCGTACGCCGATTTCCGCTCGATCCGCGACCTGCCCTTTTCCGAACCGGTCACGCCCTTTTTCGACAGCATGGTGCTGCGCGACGGCGTCGTCTCCGGTAAACTGCTGGTCTCGATCTTTGGCGGCGGGACCTGCAACACGGAATTCGAGTATCTGACCGGCGGATCGATGCTGTTCCTGCAGGATGGGGTCATCCCGTATGACAGCTACATCAAGCGCCCGACCCATTCGGTCTGCGACCTGCTGGGCCAGCAGGGCTACCGCAGCGTGGCCGTCCACCCCTATATCCGCACCTTTTGGGACCGGGACACCGTCTACCCCAATCTCGGATTTGACTCTTTTATCAGTATGGAGGACTTTGAGGACCCGCAATACGTGCGGTCCTTTATCAGTGACCGCTCGTGCTTCGAGCGCGTCGTCGAGGAATTTGAGCGCACCGGGGACGACGAACGCCTGTTCTTGTACGCTGTGACGATGCAAAACCACTTCCCGTATTATACGGACGAAGACCAGCTGACCGGCCTCGAGCACCGCATCGAGCTCAACGGGCTGGCCGACATGGAGTCGGCGGAAATGTACTTCAGCCTGTTGCGCCAAAGCGACGACGCGCTGCGCTGGTTGGTGGAATATTTTGCCAATCAGGATGAACCGGTGATCCTGGTATTTTTTGGCGATCACCTGCCGGGCAACAACCAGGAATTCCTGCCCTTTTATACCCATCTGTTCGGCGGCGAAATCGCCGATCTCGACCCGGCCGCGACCAGCCAGATGTACGAGACGCCATTTTTTGTCTGGTCCAACACCGGCGCGCTGCCGTCGCAACCGGCCGGCACGATCAGCCCCAACCTGCTCTCCGCGTACGTGCTGGAGGCGGCCGGCGCCCGTTTGTCGCCCTATTTCTCTTACATCAATGCGTTGCGCGGCAACGTATCCGCCCTCAACAGCAAAATCGTCATCCACGGCACGGGGCAAATCTACGACCGCACCCATCTGCCGCGCGCGCTCGCGGAGCAGATGAACCGGTACTGGATCTACGTCTACGACAACGTGATTCGCGGCCAACCCTGACCCGGCCCGGTAAACGCGGCAGCCGCGGCAGCGCTACGGTTCTTCCGGGGTCGCCAGGGTATCCAGCCACAGGGCGGGGACCGCGTCGCTGGGCATCTGCCAATCGCCGCGGGGCGACAGCGCCACCGACCCCACTTGCGGGCCGTCGGGCAGGCAGGAACGCTTGAATTGCTGCGAAAAGAAGCGGCGCACAAAGACAGCCAGGACGCGCGCAATCACGTCCATCGTATAGACGCCGTCAAAGGCGTGGCCGGCCAGCCGGCCGATCTTGGCCGGCGAAAAGCCGTGTCGCACCGTGTAATACAGGAAGAAATCGTGCAGCTCATACGGTCCGACCAGCTCTTCGGTGATTTGCGTCGTTTGGCCGGCGTCGTCGAGCGGCAACAGTTCCGGACTGACCGGCGTGGCGGCGATGTCCTCGAGCACCGCCCGCAAACCGCCGTCACAAGCGGCGGCGGCATGTCGTACCAGCGGCCGCACCAGTGTTTTGGGGATCGCGGCGTTGACCCCGTACATCGACATATGGTCGCCGTTGTAGGTCGTCCAGCCCAGCGCCAGTTCCGACAGATCGCCGGTGCCGACCACCAGGCCCCCCGTCTGGTTGGCCACATCCATCAGGATTTGCGCCCGTTCGCGCGCCTGCGCGTTCTCATAGGTCACATCGTGCACCGCAGGGTCGTGGCCGATGTCGCGAAAGTGCGCCTCGACCGCCGCGACGATCGGGATCTCCCGCAGCGTCGCCCCGACATGGCGGGCCAGCGCCTTCGCGTTGTTGTATGTGCGTTCGCTGGTGCCAAAGCCCGGCATCGTCACCGCGACCATCCCGGCGCGGTCCCACCCCAATCGGTCAAAGGCGCGCAGGGTGACGATCAGGGCGAGGGTGGAATCCAGCCCGCCGGAAAGCCCGATCACCGCCGCCTGGGCGCCGGTATGGGTCAGGCGCCTGGCCAGCCCGGCGGCCTGGATCGTCAGGATTTCTTCGCACCGTTCCGCCCGCGCCGCCGCGTCCCGCGGCACAAACGGGTGGGGCGCGATGGCGCGTTCCAGTTGCAGATCCGCGACCGGTAGCGCAAAGGGAACGCGGCGAAAGTCGCGCGGCGCCGTGTCGTCGTCGGCGTGGCCGCCGGCCGCGGGGTCGCCCCGGCGCAAACGCTGGGACAAAATCAACGCCAGGTCGGCGTCGGCACGGATCCAGCCGGACTCGAAACGCCGGGACTCGGCCAGCAGATGGCCGTTTTCATAAATCAGGTCGTGCCCGGAAAAAACCGCGTCGGTGGTGGATTCCCCCTCGCCGGCGTCGGCGTAGATCAGGGTGCAGGCCAGGCGCGCCGATTGGCCACGCATCACCAGGCGGCGGTGATCCGGCCGGCCCGCCAACTCCCGGCTGGCCGCCAGATGGGCGATCACGGTCGCGCCGGCCGCGACAGCCGCGACCGCGGGCGTTGTCGGCGCCCACAGCTCGACACCGGTCTCGACCCCCAGAACCAGATGGGGCAGGGAGGTACAGGTAAACAACAAATCCGACCCAAAGGGCACCTCGCGGCCGCCCAAAGACAGGGAAGCGGGGGCGGCAGAGGTGGCAAAACGCCATTTTCCGCTCAGCTCCCGGCGGGCGGACGCCCGCGTTTGCGGTACCAGGCCCAGGATCCGGCCGTGATAAAGCACCGCCGCGACCGCGTACACCCGCCCGTCGACGGCGAGCGGCAAACCGACCAGCAAGACTACATCCAGGCTCGCGCTCTGACCGGCGATGCGCAACAGTTCGGCCCGCGCCCGCTCCAGCAGCGCGCTTTGCCAAAACAGATCGCCGCAGGTGGCGCCGGTCAGGCACAGCTCGGGGAACACGAGCACACTCACCCCGGCCGCCGCCGCCTCCCGCGCGATGGTCAACACCTGGTCGGCGTTGTGCCGGCAGTCGGCGACGCGGATGGACGGCGTCGCCGCCGCGACCCGTACAAAGCCGTCTTTCATGGGCAAACCTCCCCGTACGCTGGATCGTTTTGTCCATTATAACCCCCTGCCCCCCGCGTTGCCACCGCGCACGGGACGCCGATGTCCCGGCGCGGTTGCGGCGGTTGCCGCGCCCGTGATACGCTGTTAGCGATTTTTACAAGAAGTGCAGGTGGCTGCCATGACGGTACGAACAGATTTGGAAATTGCCCACGCCACGCCGCTGGAGCCGATCGAACACGTCGCCGCGGAATTGGGGCTGACACGCGCCGACCTTGAGCTGTATGGCGACTACAAAGCCAAGGTCTCGCTGGCCGCTGCCGAGCGGGCGGCCGCCCGCTCGCCCGGGCGCCTGATCCTGGTGACCGCGATGTCACCCACCCCGGCCGGCGAAGGCAAGACGACGATCACGGTGGGATTGGGCGACGCGCTGCGCCACATCGGCAAACGCGCGGTGATCGCGCTGCGGGAGCCTTCGCTGGGACCGGTCTTTGGCATGAAGGGCGGCGCCGCCGGCGGCGGCCGCGCCCAGGTCGTGCCGATGGAAGACATCAACCTGCATTTTACCGGCGACCTGCACGCCATCGCCGCCGCCAACAATCTGCTGGCCGCCCTGATCGACAACCACATCTATCAGGGCAACGCGCTGGGCATCGATGCCCGGCGCGTCACTTGGCGCCGTTGTCTGGACGTCAACGACCGGCAGCTGCGCTTTGTGACCGACGGTCTGGGCGGGCGGGTCAACGGCATCCCGCGCGAGGACGGGTTCGATATCACCGTGGCTTCCGAAGTCATGGCGGTGCTCTGTCTGGCGCGCGACCTCACGGATCTCAAGGAGCGTTTGGCCCGCATGGTTGTCGCGTATACATTTGCCGACCAGCCGGTGACCGCCGGTATGCTGCGGGCGGACGGCGCCATGGCGGCGCTGTTGCGCGACGCTTTCAAACCCAACCTCGTGCAAACGCTCGAACACACCCCGGCGCTGGTTCACGGCGGCCCGTTTGCCAACATTGCCCATGGCTGCAATTCGCTGGCCGCGACGCGCTTGGCGCTGGGCCTGGGTGAATACACAGTGACCGAAGCGGGGTTTGGCGCCGACCTGGGCGCGGAAAAATTCATCGACATCAAGTGCCGCGCCGGCGGGCTGTGCCCGGACGCGGCGGTGGTGGTCGCCACCTTGCGCGCCCTCAAATACAATGGCGGGGTGGCCCGCGACCGCCTGACCGCAGCCGATGTGCCGGCGGTGTCGCGCGGGATGCCCAATCTGTTGCGCCACCTGCGCAACTTGCAACGCGTTTTTGGCGTGCGGCCGGTGGTCGCGATCAACCCGTTCCCCACCGATACGCCGGAGGAAACGGAGGCGGTGATCCAGGCTTGCCAGCAGGTGGGCGTTCAGGCGGTGGTCGCCGATATGTGGAGCCGCGGCGGCGCCGGCGGTGTGGAGCTGGCGCGCGCGGTGACGCGACTGGCTGAATCGGGGGAGCGGTCGGGATGCCGATATGCCTACGATCTGGATCAATCGCTCGAAGGCAAAATCACTTCGCTGGCGTTTGCCGTATACGGCGCCGGCGGGGTCGACTTCACCCCCGCGGCGCAAAAAAGCCTCAAGCGCTTTCACGACCTGGGGTATGGCGCGCTGCCGGTCTGTATCGCCAAAACACAGTATTCATTCTCGGACGACCCCACCAAACTCGGGGCTCCCTCCGGTTTTGTGCTGACCGTGCGCGAAGCGCGGCTGTCGGCCGGGGCCGGATTTGTCGTCGCCTTGGCCGGTGAGATCATGACCATGCCCGGCCTGCCGCGTGTACCCGGCGCCGAACGGATCGATGTCGACAGCGAGGGCGCGATCACGGGCTTGTTTTGAGGCGCGCCGCGCCGGATTGATTGACACACGGGAACAGGCAAAAAAAACGGGTGACGCAGCGACGCGTCACCCGCAAAACTTCCGTTTTCAATTGGGATCACACAGAACCGGGTCAGGTCGCGAAGCGGGTGTTGGCGGCTTTCCAGCGCAACAGCTTGACCGGCACCCAGATCATGAAGATCCCGAAGGTGATGAGGGTCAGCAGCCAATAGCCGATGATCTTTTTCATCAGCTCGCCGACGCGCCCGACAAATACCAATCGGTGGTCGTTGATGATCGTGTGATGGCTCATCCAGCGCAGCAAGACCGTGATGCTCCACGACATCAGCAGCACCATCACAATCAGTGCCAGCAACGCGACCACGGCCAGCAGAATGATTTTGCCGGTGCCGAGTCCAAAGGTGTTGACATCGAACGTAAAGCCTGTGCCCGCGGTGGCTTTTTTCAACGCGCCGCCGGTGAACAGGACCAGCAACCCCATCGGCATCGCCATCACCAGGGAATTGAGAAAGCCGAACAGCAACATGTAGAGGAAATATTGGCCGGTGGTACCGTCAAAAAAAGACAACCCCGGCATGTCCGGCGCGGTCGGCGCCCGCAGAATGCGACAGGTATCGGGGGGGCCTTTGGGGGCCATCGGGGCGACCGGCGGCGGTGGCGTCAGCGGTGGCGGCGGGGTCAGGGGCTGTGGCGCCGGCGGCGGCGGTTGGAATCCTGCCGGCGGCGCGGGCGGAATGGGCTGTGGGGGTGGCGCGACCGTCAGGTCAGGCGCCGGCTCTGGCTCCGCAACGGTATCTTGCGCGGCCACGACTTCTTCCATCGGGGGTGTGGACGCAGATTCACCTTCGACGCGAGCG
>CAYZME010000078.1:0-8446 GCA_964479435.1 uncultured Oscillospiraceae bacterium | reverse complement strand
CATTCAGCCACCCCAAACGCAACATCATCACCCGCGCGTTGGGCGTCCCCGAATACATGCAGGCGGATACGTATATTAATCCGTTGCGCAGAGGAGACCGCATTCTCTTGTGCTCAGACGGCCTGCATGGTTATGTTCGTGACGCGCAAATCCGCCAGGTTCTGCGCAAAGAAAAAGACCCGTCCACCGCCGCGCGCCGGCTGATCGACATGGCCAACGCGGTCGGGGGTGAGGATAACATCACGGTCGTGCTCTGTTTTATGTGATCACCCGGGCACGCGTACCATTCGGGAGGAACGAAATTGCTTTCTGTAACAAACAACGGCATCGACGGTTACGTTCTGGACGGTCGATACAGAATCAGCAGACATTTGGGCCGCGGTGGCATGGCGGACGTCTACCTGGCCGATGACCAGGTGGAAAACACCCAGGTCGCCATCAAGATCCTCAAACCGGAATACTCACATGACGCGGACTTTTTGCGGCGGTTCGAAACCGAAGCCCGCGCGGTTTCCAGCCTTTCCCACCCCAACATCGTGCAAGTCTACGGGATCGGGGAGGACAACGGCATTCATTACATGGTGATGGAATATATAGAGGGGATCACGCTCAAGGAGCTGTTGCAACAATGCGTGCGCGTCGATTGGGATACGGCGGTTCCCATCGCCATCCAGATCGGACTGGCGCTCGAACACGCGCACCGCAACGGGATCATTCACCGCGACATCAAACCGCAAAATATCATGATCACACCCGACGTCAAAGCGAAAGTGACCGATTTCGGGATCGCGCGGGCTTCCTCAGTCAATACCATCACCATGACCGGCGCGGGGGCGCTGGGCTCGGTTCATTATTTTTCTCCGGAGCAGGCGCGCGGGGGGATGGTCGGTGCGAAATCCGATTTATATTCGTTGGGGATTCTCCTCTATGAGCTGGTAACCGGGGTTCTGCCGTTTGACGGCGATACCGCCGTATCCATCGCGATCAAGCATCTGCAAGAAAATCCGGCTGTCCCATCCTCCATCCAGGCACAGATCCCCGCGGGGCTAGACGGCATCATCATGAAGTGCATCCAGAAGTCACCCGACCAGCGATATGGCAGCGCCGCTGAACTGGTCAGCGACCTGGACGCGCTGATGATCGATCCGGAAGGGGAGTATGGGTGGACAGATCCCGCCGAGCTGACGGCCGGCACACAGCGCGTCGGCCCGGTGCGCCAGGACCCCGATTACAGCAAGATTGGCCGCATTGAGACCACTTTGAATGAGCGCCGCAAATCGCGCCGCCGCGACCTGATCATGATTGTGGCCCTGGTTGTGGTCGCGGTGGTCGCCGTCGTCAACATCGGCGTGATTGCCTGGAAGCGCCTGGTCGATAAAATGCCGACCAAAACCACGGCCGGCTTTACGGTCGGCGATTATTTCGACCGGAAAATCGAGGACATCCAGACGGAGCTGCATGCCGCCGGTCTGGTATTGGGCAGCAACTACCAAATCGAATACGTGGCCGACGATTCGGTGGCCGCAGGGCGCGTGGTGCGCCAAACCCCCGCAAAAGGGGCGGTCATTGGACCTGACAGCTATCTGATGCTGACGCTGACGGTGAGCGGCGGGCCGAACCTGATTGTGTTGGGAGATTATACCGGCCAGAGTTATCTGGTGATTCAGCCGCGGCTGGAAACCACGATGGGTTTGAAAGTCGAGATCGTGCGCGAGAAAAACCAGACCTTTGGCAAAGACATGATCATCCGGATGGAACCGGTCCCGGGCACTGAAGTCGGCAAAGGCAGCACCGTCCGTGTCTTTGTCAGCGACGGCACCGGCCGCGTCAAACTGGTCAAGGAATTGCTGGGCTTAAATAAAACGCAGATCGAGGCGCGCTTGGCGGCGATGGATTTGGTGGCCGGCGCGCACGAAGTGACGCCGATGGCGGCGGCGGCGATCGCGGATGGCAGTTTAAAGGAAGCCGATCTGGTTTCGGTGGCCTTTAATTATCCGTTGGAATCGGACGTCCCGATCAAAACTTCCATCACCATCACATATGGGACGGCGGATGAATTGACAGGTATTCTCAATCCGACGCCGACGCCCGACCCCAGCGCGACCACCGAAGCGACGACTACAACCACCACGACCAAGGCCGTGTCTACGACCCGGGCGACCACCACCGCGCCGCCCACCGCTCCCACGACGGCGCCGACGTCCGCCACACCCACCACCTCCGCACCGACCACACAAACGGACCCGATCCATGAAGATTGATACCACCGCATGAGCATAGAAACAGAGCCCAGAACAGCGGTTTTAATGCGGGGAGTCGGGGGCAATTATTTGCTGGCGGACGAGCAAGGGGAGGTGGGGATCGCCACCATCCGCGGAATTTTTCGCTATGAGAAGCAGACGCCAACGGTCGGCGACCGGGTCATCTACAGCATCTCGGGAGACCCCGACGTGCCTTACCGCATCGATCAGATCCTGCCGCGCCGCAACCAGTTGCGGCGCCCGCCCATCTCCAACCTGGATCTGCTGATCATCACGGTTTCGGTCGCGGAGCCGGACCCGGATCTTGAGCTAGTGGACAAGTTGCTGATTCTATGCGGTATTCACAACATTCACCCGGCAGTTTGCGTAACCAAGCGCGATCTGGACACGGGGTCGGCCGCGCATATGATCGACGTGTACGAGCGCGCGGGCTTTGATGTGTACTTCACCGGTCTGGATGACACGGATGCCGGGTCGGTCCGCAGCCTCGACGCCCTCCGCGCGCAAATACCCGGCCGGATCGTCGGCATCGCCGGACAATCGGGCGTGGGCAAATCCACCTTGCTCAACCGCATGGCGAATCGCCACCTGATGCAAACCGGAGAAGTGAGTGTCAAGATCGGCCGCGGCAGGCACACCACCCGCCGCGTCGAACTGTTCCCGTTCGAGAGCGGGTATATGGCGGACACGCCGGGATTCTCTCTGCTGGATTTATGGGAAGCCGGTGTGACAGGGGAGCAGGTTGCGGCCGGGTACCCGGAGATTCAACGTGTACAAGAACCTTGCCGCTTTCAGGGCTGCCGGCACATTTCGGAGCCCGATTGCGCGGTGGCACAAGCGAATATCGATGCGGGGCGGCTCGCGCGCTATCGCAAATTCCGCGCCGCGCTCGACGCGGTAGATCCGTTTGCCCGCCGACGGCCCCCGCCGGTCTAGAACCGCTATAATGGGATCAGACACGAAACAGATCGGAGGTCACTATGATCGAGACATACACGCAGACGCAAGGGCGCCCATTGATCAGCCCCTCGATTTTATCGGCGGATTTTGCCCATCTGGCCGACGAAATCCGCCGGGTGGAACCCGACGCGGACTGGCTGCACATCGATGTGATGGATGGCCATTTCGTCCCCAACATTACGATCGGCCCGCCCGTGGTCGCGGCGATACGCAAACAGACCCGACTGCCCCTGGATGTGCATTTGATGATTTCCGACCCGGGCCTCTACGTCGAAGCCTTCGCTGCCGCCGGAGCTGATCTGCTCACCGTCCACGCGGAAGCTTGCGCGCACCTGGATCGCGTACTCCAGCACATTCGCTCCCTCGGGGTCAGCGCCGGTGTTTCAATCAATCCCGGCACACCCCTTTCAGCCATTGAAGAGGTGATGCACCGGGTCGATTTGGTTTTGCTGATGACCGTCAACCCCGGTTTTGGCGGCCAACAATACATCGCCGGCATGACCGACAAAATCCGCCGCCTGCGCGCGCAGATTCAACGCGCCGGTCGGGCCATTCACATTCAAGTCGACGGCGGCATCGGACCCGCCAACGTGCGGATGATCCACGAGGCCGGTGCGGATGTGATCGTTGCCGGCAACAGCATCTACGGTACCGCGGACCCGGCGGCGGCCTGCCGGACGTTACGCCAGCTTGCATGCGGACGCTGATCGCCCTCAACGGAACGATCGCCGACGACAAAATCTGCCTGGCGATCGCGCGAACCTGTGACTACCGCGTCTGCGCGGACGGGGGCGCGCGTCACCTGGTGCGGCTCGGCGTGACCCCCGATCTGCTGATCGGGGATTTGGATTCCATCACAACTGCTGACCTCGCCTGGATGAAAGCCCGCGGTGTCCCGATCGAGCGGTATCCGGCAAACAAAGACTGGACCGATTCCGAACTGGCCATAGAAAACGCTTTGTCACACGCAAAAAACCGGGATCACGAACTCTGGATGATCGGCGCGCTTGGCGCACGGCTGGACCATGTATTGGCCAACCTGGGCATTGGCGCCCGGTTGGCCTCTATGGGCGTCCGCGCCTGGCTGACGGATGGGCGGGTGTTTGTCACCTATCTCGCGGGCCGCACGTCGATACAAATCGACTTGGATTGGCTGGGTTTGGCGACACCGGTTGTTTCACTGATCCCGGCGGCCGGAAAGGATTTGGCAGGCGTAACGCTGACGGGGTTGGCCTATCCGCTCGACCACGCGTTCATCCCCGCGGGATCCACCCGCGGGGTCAGCAACTCTGTTTTGCCGGGCAAACACGCCATCGAGATCCGGATCGAGTCCGGTCTGGGGTATGTGGTTTTGTCGCCGGCCGGGGAGGACTGATCGCGCGGCGCGTCTTGCGCGGTATGTCGTCTGGCCGGATCAAATCAGCCCCAACTCCGCCCCCAGACGCTGGAACGCCTGCGCTGAGCGCTGGATCGTCGGCATGCCGACACAAAAAGCCAGGCGGAAAAACCCGGGGCGGCCGAACGCCGAGCCGGGGACGCAGAGAATATTGTGCGCCGCGGCGGCCGCCGCGAACGCACGATCATCCGCCAGCGGCGAACGGGGAAACAGGTAGAACGCCCCGGCGGGAGTGGGGCAGGAAAACCCGGCGTCACGCACGATGGCGAGCAAAGCGTCACGGCGCGCCTGATAATTGCCCGCATCCACTTTTGCGCCCATCCGGATGGCGGCCTCAATCGTTTTCTGAAACAGAGCGGGTGCGTTGACGAAGCCCAGGATCCGGTTGGCCATCACCAGGCCGTTCATCAGGTGTTCGTACTCATCGGCTGCTGGATTGACCGCGATATACCCGATGCGTTCGCCGGCCAGCGATAGGGATTTGCTAAACGAGTAACACATAATGGCGTGCGTGAACGAGGCCAGGGTAGAAGGAACTTGCACGCCGTCGTATACAATCTCATTGTAGGGTTCGTCAGATATGACATAAACCGGATGATCCACGGCTTCCAACAGAGATCTCAACCCGTCGAGAACGGTTTGATCGTACACAACCCCGGTCGGATTGTTGGGCGAATTGATGATCACCGCTTTGGTTTTGGCGGTGATCGCGGCCTGCAACGCCGGCAGGTCCGGCAAAAACGAAGAGTCGGTCTGTACGATCACACAGCGACCGCCGTGGTTCTCGATGTAAAACGCGTACTCCATAAAAAACGGCGCCAGGACGATCACCTCATCGCCCGGGTCGAGCAATGTCTTGAGAACCACGTTGAGGGCCCCCGCGGCACCGGCGGTCATCACAATGGACTCCGCGGGGATCGTCTGCCCGGACCGCGCAGACAAATGTTCCGCGACCGCTGTGCGCGTGGACAGATAACCGCTGTTGCTCATATATCCATGCGTGGCGGGTGAAGGATCGGCAGCGATGTGCGTCAGAGCCGCGGCAACCTCCGGCGGCAGATCGAGATCCGGGTTGCCGATGCTGAAATCAAAGACATTTTCTTCCCCGTGCAATCCCTTCAGCCGCATGCCTTCTTCAAACATTTTGCGAATCATCGAACCGGCTTGCAGTTTATTTTTGAGCCCTCGCGAAATCATGGCGGTCATCCTTTCGTTCGCCGCGCCAACGCGGCACGGGTGTGGTATGCAGGAATTATAACAGAAGGCAATCCATGTACCCACACACGGGGCGATGCGGGATATTCTGACCCGGAACACGCCGGAAAGTTGACAAATCCTTCCGCTTCCAGTAGAATCCGTAGCGGATTAATTTTATAGAAAGAAGAGACATCCGTCTCTCACCTTGAGCGCAGGCGAAAAGGTTGACATGATCTCGAGCTTACGGGCTGTGATGATGCGGAGCGGATGTCGCCATCCGCTTTTTTTATTGTTCACGGGAGGTGGATTCCAATCGCAAAACAGGGTAATAGTGGTTATCTGACCAACGACAGGATTCGGTTTCGGGAGGTCCGACTGATCGACGCCGAGGGAAACATGAGAGGCATTGTCCCCATCGCGACCGCCCGGCAAGTGGCCGAAGAGGCGGGACTCGACCTGGTCCTCATCAATGCGCAACCTGACAATCCGGTTTGCAAAGTGATGGATTACGGCAAACACATGTTTGAGCAATCCAAGCGGGAGCGAGAGGCACGCAAGAATCAGAAAACCACTGAAGTAAAAGAAGTCGGTCTCAAGCTGACGACAGAAGAGCACGATTTTTCTTTTAAAACGCGGAATGCCTGCCGGTTCCTTGCCGATGGCGACCGCGTCAAGGTAAACATCCGTTTCCGTGGGCGCGAGATGACATACACCAACCAGGGGTACGAGGTGATGAAAAGATTCGGCGACGCGTGCGCGGAGCTTGCGGTTGTGGATCGGCCGCCGCGAATGGAGGGCAGAAACATGACCATGTATCTGGCCCCCAAGAAAAATTAATGAACACGACGATCGATTGACAGGAGGATTGAACGACATGCCAAAGCAGAAAACCCACAGCTCTTCCAAGAAGCGCTTCAAGGTGACGGGAACGGGGAAGGTTCTTCGCACCCAGGCTTATAAAAAGCATATTCTCACCAAAAAGTCGGCCAAGCGTAAAAGGCAGCTGCGTAAAACGCTGGTGGTTACGCCGGCGGATCAAGCTCGTATCAAGCAGTTGATCCCATACAAATAGAACGGTACTTGATCACAGAAGTTATCCTTTTTCAGGAGGTAGTTAGCATATGTCTCGAGTCAAGAGGGGCGTTACCGCTCGCAATCGTCATAAGAAAGTACTAAAAGCAGCCAAGGGCTACTTTGGACACAAAAGCAGAGTGTTCAAGGTTGCCAATCAACAGGTGATGAAATCCGGCAATTACGCGTATCGCGACCGCCGCAATAAGAAACGCGACTTTCGTAAGCTTTGGATCACCCGGATCAATGCCGCCGCGCGTTTGAACGGGATTTCATACAGCCGCTTGATGAATGGACTTAAAAAAGCCGACATTCGTTTGGACCGCAAAGTGCTGGCTGATATCGCGGTGCAGGATCCGGCGGGTTTTTCGGCCTTGGTCAGTCAGGTCAAAGCCGCGCTGTAAACCGCAACAAGGAAGTGAATATAAACGAAGGACGGGTTTTGCTCGTCCTTTCCTGCATTTGGGAGACTTGAGAGGATGCGGAAAATTCAAAGCCGGCAGAACCCGCTCTTTCGGCGCCTGCGCAGCTTGACCGCAGAGAGAGGCCCCGTGGCGAGGGAGTCGGTATGGGTTGAAGGATATCGGCTCTGCCTGGAAGCACTGGCTGCCGACGTGGCGGTCGAAATCCTCGTGATTTCGGAAAACGCGTCCGAGGAAAGGCGCGCCGCCACCATCGCGGCGGCGCCGCCGGACGTCGAAACGGTCATTTTGCCCGAAGAGATGTTTCAGCAGATTGCCGTCACCATGCAGTCACAAGGAATTGCCTGCGTGATCCCCCGCCCACGACCGTCTCTTCTCCCGTCTGATGCCCGAGGTTGCCGGTACCTGGTGTTGGAGAACGTGCAAGATCCCGGCAACGTCGGCACAATGGTGCGGACCGCCGACGCGATGGGATTCGATGGCGTCATTTTGTTACCCGGCACAGCCGATCCATTTGGCGCCAAAGCGCTGCGCAGCGCCATGGGAGCGGCTTTCCGTATCCCGAGCTATTCCGCGCGCGACATGGTGGAAGCGGCGGGGTGGCTGCATCGCCAAAATTGCACGATCTATGCCGCCCATCTGGCCGGGCAACCCTTGCCCACAAGCGGTTTGCGACCCCCGGGAGCCATTGTTATCGGCAATGAAGGCGCAGGGTTGACCGTACGCACCGTACAATTGTGTGACCACCTGGTGCGGATTCCGATGAGCGGGCAGGCCGAATCACTCAATGCCGCCAGCGCGGCCGCCATACTGTGTTATTCTATGGGAACGTTTGACGACGCTGCGTCTGATGACGTTCCGTCTGATGACGCTATGAAAGAAGGGGTCACATGTACGTCATCGTAATCGGTAGCGGGCGGGTTGCCAGGCACCTGTCCGCCCGTTTGACGCGCCTGGGAGAGGATGTTGTGTTGGTCGATCGGGATCCGGCCGCATTGGAAGCGATTCCACTCGATTGCGTCAAGGTTTGCGGGATCCCCTTTGACCAGGATGTATTGCGCAATGCCGGCGCCGAGACCGCCGATGTTCTGGTCGCCGCCAGCAACAACGACAATGTCAACATTATGACCTGCCAGGTT
>CAYZME010000077.1:0-8463 GCA_964479435.1 uncultured Oscillospiraceae bacterium | reverse complement strand
CATGCAGTTCGAATTGATCCGCTTGCAAAAGCGGTTGCGCAAGACGATTGTCTTTATCACGCACGACATCTACGAGGCCTTCAAGCTCGGCGACCGGGTCGCGATCATGAAAGACGCCCGCATCGTCCAGGTCGGCACGCCGGAAGAAATCCTGACCCAGCCCTGCGACGCGTATGTGGAGCGCTTTATCACCGATGTCGACAAAACGCGCGTTCTGCCGGTCAAAAGCGTGATGCAGGTTCCCTCGTGCCTGATCCGGGGCCATGCCGGCCCGCGGGCGGCGCTCAACGAGATGCGCGCGAACGGTGTTTCCAGCGCGTATGTGGTGGACCGCAATTTCAAAATGCTCGGCCTGGTTACGCTCAACGACGCGCTGGCGGCGGTCGGGCAGACGCGCACGATTGCCGAGATCATGCGCACGGATGTGCCGTGTGTTCACGAGGATACCACCCTCGCCGATCTGGTGCCGCTGGCGGCCCAGTCGCCGTACCCGATCGCCGTCACCGACGCGCAGGGGCGTCTCAACGGCATGGTCACCCGGGTGGCGATTCTCAGCCATATGTAAAGCACAAAGCCCGCGCCACGTAAAATGGCGCGGGCTTCGCGGGTTTCAACACGCATGTACGTGCGGGGCCGGGGGTCACCGTGTAGAGCTGAGCTCCTGTCGCCTTTCGACCACGCGCTGCATCCAGCCGGGGATATCGATTTTCTGCGGGCAGAACGGGACACAAATCCCGCAGGCGACACAGTCTTCCGCGCGATGCCCCTCGCCGATGAAGCGTTCGTATGATGAGACCAGTTCATCCGCCCGGTCAAACATGATGTAGTTGTTGTAGCGGGTAAAAATCCGGGGGATTTCCACATCGTTGGGGCAGACATTGCAATAATTGCAGGCAGTGCAGGGGATGAGCGGCAGCGATTTGAGCGCGGTCACGACGTTGGCGACCGACCGCTGATCGGCCGCGCTCATCGGCTCAAACCGGCTGAATGTGGAGAGGTTTTCTTCCATTTGATACATCTCGGTCATGCCGCTGAGCACCACATAGACACCGGGGAGACTCGCGACCCAGCGCAGCGCCACCGTCGCCGGGCTCTGTCCGGGAAAACGCTGTTCGAGCAGTTGGCGGGGGCCGGCGGCCGGATTGGCCAGCCCGCCACCGCGGATGGGCTCCATGACGACGATGGGGATGTCCTTTGCCACCAGGTTCTCGTAAGTTGTTTTGGCGTCCTGCTCGGTCCAATCGAGGTAGTTGAGCTGGATTTGCACAAAATCCCAGGCCCTGTCGTCGATCAACCGCTTGACGCCTTCCGGATTGTCATGCGTGGAAAATCCGTAGAAGCGGATTTTGCCCGCCGCGACCATCCGTTTGAGAAAGGCCTCGACGCCCATCGGTTTGAGTTTGTTGAAGTAGACGTCGGCTGACAACCCGTGCAAGAGATAAAAATCAATATAGGACGTACGCAGCCGGGCCAACTGCATATCCAGGATGCGCTCGAAATCGTCCTCGTCCTGGATGACACTGAGCGGCATTTTGGTGGCAATTGTATACTGGTCGCGCGGATGCCGCTCCACCAGCGCTTTGCCGAGAAAAGATTCCGACGTCTGGTCATGGTAGTAGTAAGCGGTATCAAAATAGGTAATGCCGCCTGCCAGCGCACGGTCAACCAGCTTTTCCGCCGCATCGTAGTCGATCGCCCCGTCCCGTTGCGGCAATCGCATGCAGCCAAAGCCCAACAATGACACTTCCTCATAGATCTTTTGCATTCTGCGTTTTTCCATCGATGTGCCCCTCCCTTCAAGCCATCGGCAGCGGCGGCATCGCGCGCGCCTATCACATAAGTCCCCTCTGATTACCCTTTTATTATACACAAATGCCGGGCGGCACATGCCGCGTCCGGCGTGTGGTCCCGGCTCGCGCCGGCGCGGGCCGGTTTGAAAACCCCGAGGGGTCTGCTATCATAAATTGAAGCGCTTTTCGCCTTGGATCCGGCCTGGCGAAAGCTCAATACGCTCAGGAGGTACCTATGAAAAACGCTGAAAAGGGCGGCAAAGACGGGCAGAAAAAGAAACAGGCCGCGACGGCGACGCCTGCCGATCTGCCTGCTTATCGCAACGAAAAACTCTCCTTTGAAGAGCGCGCCAAAGACCTGGTGGCGCGCATGACCCTCGAAGAATGCGCGGGCCAGATGCTCTTTAACGCGCCGGCGGTCGACCGGTTGGGCATCCGGTCGTTCAACTGGTGGAACGAAGCGCTGCACGGCATCGCCCGCTCCGGTTTGGCCACCGTATTCCCGCAGGCCATCGGCCTGGCGGCGGCTTTTGACGCCGATCTGATGCGGGAGATCGCCGATGTCATCTCCACCGAAGGGCGCGCCAAATTCAACTCCTATCAAAAATTCGGCGATCACGACATTTACAAAGGACTCACGTATTGGTCTCCCAACATCAATATTTTCCGCGATCCCCGTTGGGGCCGCGGGCATGAGACGTTTGGCGAAGACCCCTACCTGACCGCCCGGTTGGGTGAAGAGTTTGTCTATGGCATCCAGGGCGACCACCCCCGCTATCTCAAGGGAGCGGCGTGCGCCAAACATTTTGCCGTACACAGCGGACCCGAAGACATCCGCCACGAGTTCGACGCCATCGCTTCGGCCAAGGACATGTGGGAAACCTATCTGCCGGCCTTTGAGACGCTGGCTGTCAAGGCCAAAGTGGCGGGCTTCATGGGCGCGTACAACCGGACCAATGGCGAACCGTGTTGCGGCTCCAAAACCCTGCTGGTCGATATCCTCCGCGAAAAATGGGGGTTTGACGGCTATGTCACCTCCGATTGCTGGGCGATCAAAGACTTCCATATGTTCCACAAAGTCACCAACAACGCGGTCGAATCGGTGGCATTGGCGATCCGGAACGGATGCGACCTCAACTGCGGCAATCTGTATGGGCACATCATGGAAGCGGTAAATGAAGGCGCGTTGACCGAGGACGACATCCGCACCGCGGCGACTAATCTAATGACGATCCAGATGCGGCTGGGCTTCTTTGACCAGGATGTCCCGTTCGATCAGATCCCCTATGACGTGGTCGACAGCGATGAGCACCGCGCCTTTAACTATCAGGTGGCGGCCAAGAGCCTGGTGCTGTTGAAAAATCGCGATGAGACGTTGCCGCTGGCAGCCAAAAAGATGCGCACCCTGGCGGTCATCGGCCCCAACGCCGACTCGCAGGCCGCGCTCAAGGGCAACTACCACGGGACAGCCGGACAGTGGCATACCCTGCTCGAAGGCGTGATCGAAGCGTTCCCCAAAGCACGCGTGCTGTACTCCGAAGGATGTCACCTGTACAAAGAGAAAGTGCAGAACCTCGGCATGAATCGCGACCGCGACGCCGAAGTCTGCCAGCTCATCGAGATGGCGGACGCCGTGATTCTGGCGGTCGGACTGGATGAATTCCTCGAGGGCGAAGAGGGCGACGCGGGCAACGAATACGCCTCCGGCGACAAGAGGGATCTGTTGCTGCCGCCGTCCCAGAGACATCTGATCACCCTGGCCTGCGACAAAGCGAACGAGCTGGGCAAACCGATCATCCTCGTCAACATCGCCGGCAGTTCCATCGACTTGCTGGACGGCAACGACAAAGCCGACGCCATCATCCAGGCCTTCTATCCCGGCGCCGAGGGCGGGCGCGCAGTCGCGGATATGCTGCGCGGAATCTACAGCCCCTCCGGCCGGTTGCCGGTCACGTTCTACACCAACGAGAACACCTTGCCGGCATTCACGGACTATTCGATGGAAAACCGCACCTACCGCTTCTTTGAGGAGAAGCCGCTGTACCCGTTTGGATACGGCTTGAGCTACACCACCTTCGCGTACGGCACCCCCAAGCTGTCGGCGACGGCCGTCGGCGTCGGTCAGGGGCTGGAGGTCAAAACCAAGGTCACCAACAGCGGCCAAGCCGCCGGCGATGAAGTGGTACAGGTGTATGTACGGGTGACAGACGCGAACGTGCGCGTGCCCAAATTCCAGCTGTGCGGATTCAAGCGCGTCACGCTGGATGCCGGCGAAAGCAAACAGGTGTCGTTTCAGATCGACCCCGCTTCCCTGCAGGTTGTGCTGGACGACGGCCGGCGTGTCGCTCACACCGGCCACTTTGAGTTGTTTGTCGGCGGCTCACAGCCGGACCCGCGCAGCGCCGAACTGCTGGGCACAAGCCCGCAGAAAGTGACGTTCCAGGTGCAATAACCGCGCTGCGCCAAACGCTGATCTAAAACCGCACCCGCGGGGCTGTTTGCATGGGGCAGACAGCCCCGCGGTTTTTTGCCGTGCCCGGCCCGCCGGTCCGGCGCTGTGTCATAATCGGAAGTACGTACGAGAAGGAGGCGGAACCATGAACGATTTACGCATTTTGATCACCGGCGCGTCCCGCGGCCTGGGACTCGCACTGGCGCGCCAGTGCCTGGCGCAGGGGGCGACCGTTTTTGCGGCTAGGCGCGGCCCGGACCATCCTCCATTGGATGAATGGGCGACGCAAGCCGGCGAGCGCCTGATCCACATCCAGATGGATGTCGCGCGCACGGAGGCCGTGGAGGCCGCCGTGCGGCAAATCGCCACCCACACCGATCGGCTGGACTGGGTCATCAACAACGCCGGTATGCATCCGCCGGACAGCCGCGAGCCGCTGGCGACCGTATCGCCCGACCATTGTCTGGAGACCTTCAATGTCAACACCGTCGGTCCGTTGCGCGTAGCCAAAGCCTGTTTGCCGTTGCTGACCCGCGCCGCTTCCCCGCTGCTGGCCAACATCTCCTCTGAAGCCGGCAGCAGTGGCGGCTCGCGCCGCGACCGCGAATACGCGTATTGCATGTCCAAGGCCGCGCTCAATATGCAAAGCGTGTTGCTCAGCAATCACCTGCGTGACCAGGGCATCCGCGTCCACGCCATCCACCCGGGCTGGATCCGCACCGATATGGGCGGGCCGCGCGCGCCGCTGGCCCCCGACGAAGCGGCCACGGTTTTGATCGCGACGCTGGCGGGCATTGACCCAACGGATGATCTGCCGGTTTTTATCGATTACCAGGGCCGCGCGATGCCGTATTAATGATCTGACAGATGGACACATCGCCGCTTGGCTCCGTCTTATAGGGTGGAGGTCGTCTTCCATGCCGTAACAGAAACAGCGCGGCATCGGCTGCTTTGGCCGGATTCGCGCACAGACGGAGACACGAGAGGAGAACAAAATGAGTCAGATGAAAAACCTGCCGCTATGCGATTTGCGTTCATTGAGCGATCTGGACGCCATCCGCGAGATCGAGAGCATCGAGAATGTCGCGATGTTGATTTACCCGCAGAACGCGCCGCCGGATGTGCAACAGGCGTTGCACCGGATCCCGCTGAAAAATGTCGCGACGATGATTACGCTGGCACCGGACGAACAGGTGCGGATGATCAACGGGATCGCTGAGATCACGGGCAGCGATTTTGGGAGCGATGGCAAAACAGCCTTCCTGATCAACGGGATCGCGGTGATTTCCCATTTTCTGCCGGAAACACGGGGAACCATTTATCTCAACGGAATCGCTGTCATCCAAAGCCGGTTCCGCGAACATCCCGGCCTCCAGTTCGCGCTGTGTAACGGGCTCAAACTGTACGCCGAATTCGACGCCGTCAAAATTCACCCAAACGAAGTCACGGTCGATACGGACTATTTGACCTGGCTGCCGCCCGCGACCGCGATCATCGCCGGCAAGACGTTGCGGATCCACGAGGATGTCACCATCGATTTGTTGCGCGATAAGGGGGTTCGGCTCTTTTGCGGCGACCAAATCCACTGTGCCGACGCGATCAAAGGTTTCGTACAATCGATCGGCGTCGCCGGCAACAAAATTCTCGGATATTCCGAATTGGATGACGACGCCATTGAAAAGCCCTGATGGAGCGTTTGGACGATCTCCCCGGCCTTTTCGATGGGTTGTACCAATCGTACGCGCGCAAAGTCTATGTCTACTTCGCTGCCGGCTTTGGTCCCGATCTAGCGGAGGATTTGACACAACAGACCTTTGTGCAGATCTGGCGTTATTTGACGCGCCATGCGGGATGGGCGCCCCAATCCTGGCCCGCCTGGATATTTGGGGTCGCCCGCAATGTGCGCAACGATCATCTGCGATCCAATCGCCATCGGCAGGCGGATCTGCCTTTCGACGAGGCCATCGCCGCCGACGGACAGGATCCCGCGCGGGAGATGGAGGAGCAGCTGGCGGTGCGCACGGCCTGGCAACGATTGTCCCGGCCGGATCAGGAGCTCTTGTTGTACAAAGCGGTCGGCTTGGACAGCAAGGAAATGGGGCAGATCCTGGATGTGTCGGCGTCGGCCGTGCGCTCGCGCATCCAGCAGGCGCGCAAGCGGTTTCGCCATGAATTGGCAGAATGCGGGGTGGAGACAGATGCGTGACACGGAGAAAGTACTGTCAGATTGGCTGCGGAAATACGAGCCTGCACCTACGGCCTTGCGGCGAATGCGTACACGGATCGACGCGCAACTGGAGCTCGCCGGGCCTCCCGATCCGCAGTGCCTGGTCGCAAGCATCTTTACCCTGGCGTTCGGTGTGATGCAAGAGCCGCTTTTCGCGCATCCGGCTTGATATGCGCGGGGTACGCCCGGGGGAACCAGGAAAAAGAGACGGCGGTTAGGCCGTCTCTTTTTTATCCTCATTCCATCCGTACAATCGCGGATCGCTTCTTAGTGGCGGAAATTGCGTTCATCTTCCTTGTATGGGACCACATCCGTGGTCTCCACAAAGAACCGCAACATACGCAGTTTGAGTTCGTTCAACACGTCCGCGACGTCCGTATCGTCGATGCGGTTGATGGTCTCGTCGGGGTCGTTGGCCAGATCGTACAACTCGTGTTTCTCATACACACGGTACACATACTTCCACTGCCGGGTACGCAGCATAATGGCTTTGGTGTGTTCCGGTCCATCGAGCTGTTGCAACGAGACCCGCGGCATATACAGCCCGTTCGGCCCGCCCAACTGGATCGACTGATATTCTTTGCAGTGCCACTCGTCCCGCATGCGGCCGCCTTCGCAGAAAACGGCGTCGCGGTGTTCGTCTGCCCGTCCCTCCAGCAGCGGGACCAATGTGCGGCCAAACGATGTATGGCCCAGATCGATATCCGCCAACTCTGCCACCGTGGCGGAAAAATCCACCAACTCGATCAGCGCTTCGGAGATGCCCGGTCTTACTGCCACCGATGCCGGCGGTTTGACGATAAACGGCACGCGCACCAGACAATCCTGGAAGGTATTCTGTGTCTTTTCAACCAGGCCGTAATCGCCCGTAAAGTCGCCATGGTCGCTGAAAAAGAAGACCGCGGTTTCGTCATACAAGCCGGTTTGCCGCAGCGCTTCTAGCAGCAAGCCATATTGCGCGTCCACCCGCGCGCACATCCCCAGATAGGTCGCTTTGAGCTCGACCATCCGCTCTTCTGACCAATTTTGCATGCGCTGTCTCTCCCAAATCCCGCGCAACAAAGACGGTTTGTCTTCCCAATTGTCATAGGGTTTGACCGGCGGTTTGACCTGGGAGCGGTCGATCATACTGAAATACGGCTCTTCGACGCCATAGGGCGGATGCGGATAGAGGATGGGCAAATAAATGCACAGAGGCTGGTCGCCGTCATACGATTTCATAAAGTCGATCGCGTCCAAAACCTGCGCCCAGTCGTCGTCGATGTACACATCGGCGCCATCCCGCGGTTTGACCTCGCCGGCCAGGAAGGAGTAGTAGTTGTCCCCATCGGGATGGCCGCGCCATTGGGTATGCCCGTGCAAATTGTAGCCGGTGATTTTGCGCTGGGGTTTGTTGTAAACATCACAAAACGCTTCATGTCCGAACTGGCCGGGGATCACGTCGTTCTTGCCGCCCCACCACACAAAATAACCATTCTCTTTGAGTGTTCTCAACAGCATCGGCTCATCGGGGTGCAACATGTAGTGCATCGTGCGATGCCCATTGACATGGGGATACCAGCCGGTCATAAACGAGCAACGCGACGGTGTGCACACCGGATTCTGGCAATAGGCCTGAGCAAATGAAACACCATCGGTCGCGGACGTCTGATCCAGGTGGGGTGTGATCGATCCTTCGCCGCCCAGATGCGCCAGCGCGTCGGCGCGGAATTGATCGGGGTTGAAAATCAGGATATGGGGTTTTTTCGCCATGTCTTCCTCCTATCAAAGCCGGTGAGCAAAATCCATGCGCGCCAGGGGGCGGCGGGACCGCCACCTGGTCAGTTCGATTATATAGGATTTCTGATATGTTGGGAACGTGCCGCGCGCTACTATACCGCGCGGTACAAAGAGGTAAGAAACAAAGAAGCCCGCCCGGTATCGGGTGGGCTTCTTTGTTTGGAGCCTTTAATCGGAATCGAACCGATGACCTCATCCTTACCATGGATGCGCTC
>CAYZME010000076.1:1105-8481 GCA_964479435.1 uncultured Oscillospiraceae bacterium | reverse complement strand
TTCATCGGCCAGGTGGATCACTGGATCGCCTTTGGCCTGTTGCTGTTCATCGGCGGCAAAATGATCTACGAAGCGGTCCGCTCGCGCCTGCGCGACGAGATCTGCGATTTTGATCCCATGGCGCCCAAACGCCTGCTGATGCTGGCGGTCGCGACCAGCATCGACGCCCTGGCGATGGGCATCAGCTTCGCCTTGATCCAACTGCGCGTTTTCACCGCCGCCCTGACGATCGGGGTGGTGACCTTTGTGTTGTCCGCGGCCGGTTATCTGGCCGGCAAACGCTTGAACGGCCTGTTCCGCAAATACGCCGAAATCGCCGGCGGGGTGCTGCTGATCGCGATCGGCATCCGGATCCTCATCGAACACCTGACGGGGGGCTAGTGGCCGGGGATCATAGAATACATCGGATTTCACGGTATAAGGAAGTTATGATTATGGACGAGAGCATCCACTCACGCAGCGCCTGGTTGCTGGGCGAGGACGGCATGGACCGTCTGGCGCGTTGCCGGGTGGCCGTTGTCGGGCTGGGCGGCGTCGGCGGGATGGCCGCCGAAGCGCTGGCGCGCGGCGGGATCGGCCATTTGCTGCTGGTGGACGCCGACCGCGTCGCCCCCTCCAATATCAACCGCCAGATCGTCGCGCTGCACAGCACGATCGGGCGGCACAAAACCGCCGTCATGCAAGAACGGCTGGCCGACATCAACCCCGCGCTGCGCGTCGACGCGCACCCGGTCTTTGTGCCCGCCCAAGGCACCGGCGGCCTGCTGGACGGGTGTGATTACGTGCTGGACGCCATCGACACCGTGCCCTCAAAAATCGGACTGATCCTGGAATGTAAAAGCAAAGACATCCCCATCCTCAGCTGCATGGGTGCCGGCAACCGCTTGCAACCCGCGCGGTTCGTCGTCGCCGACTTGTTCGCGACCGCGACCGACCCTCTTTGCCGTACGATGCGCCGGCAATTGCGCGGTGCCGGCGTCGACCGCCTGACCGTTGTTTACAGCCCGGAGCCGCCCGTGCGCACCCAGCATCCCCCCGGCAGCGTCTCGTTCGGCCCGCCGGCGGCCGGGCTGGTCGCCGCGGGTCATATCATTCTGTCTCTGCTGGCAACCGACCGATCACCCCTGTGATCAAAGCAATCGCGCGCGCGGACAGCTGACGCCCGGCCGCCAGAACCTCATCGTGGCTCAGCGGCTGGTCCAGTAGACCAGCCGCGGCGTTGGTGATGCAGGAAACACCCAGCACCCGCATGCCGCAATGGGTGGCCGCGACCGCCTCCGGCACGGTCGACATGCCGACCGCGTCTCCGCCCAGCGCCGCGATTAGGCGGATCTCGGCGGGGGTTTCGAATTGCGGGCCTTTGCAATAGACGTATACGCCCTCCTGCAGCGGGCGGTCGAGCCCGACCGCCGCCGCGCGGGCGATTGCGGCCAGCTCGCGGTCGTAGACGCGGCTTTGATCGGGGAAGCGCGGGCCGATGTCGTCGAGATTGGGGCCGCGCAAAACCGGCTCGCAAAACAGGCCGATGTGGTCGGTGATCAACATCAGGTCGCCGGGCGCAAACGCGCGGTTGACCCCGCCGGCGGCGTTGGTGAGCAGCAGAATCCCGATCCCGGCCGCGCGCAACACGCGGATGGGGAAAGCGATGTCCGTCGGCGCGTGGCCTTCGTAATAGTGAAAACGTCCCTGCATCACGGCCACTTCGCGGCCCGCCAGGCGCCCGCACAACAGCCGCCCTTGGTGGCCCGGCACGGTGACCGACGGAAACCCGGGAATCTGCTCATAACCCAAAGCCACCGCGTCTTGCAACTGCTCGGCGAGGGGGCCCAGCCCGGAGCCCAGCACCAGGCCGATTCGAGGGGCACGCGCGCCCCAATGGGCGCGAATCGCACGGGCGGCGGTCTGGATACAGGCGGCGGTCGCGGTTGCTTCTGGCATACGGGTTCTCCTTGTCGAGATTTAGCCCCCTGCAGATGCGGTCCTAAAGGCCGGCAACCCGGGCAAGGGGCGACGGCGCGGCGGACTCAGTAGGAGCCATCGGTGTTCAAAACGGCGCCGCTTGTGGTTTTTTTGCGTTCCGATTGGGAAGCTTTTTGCATCAGCATTTCATGAAAGAGGCCCTCGTCCACCGGCACCTCGACCATGCGGTCGAGCCAGCTGGACAGGTGCATGGCGTTGGAAATCTGTAACCCGCGGATGCCTTCTTCGCCCGGGGCCAGCAAGGGCGCGCCGGTGCGGATGGCGCGGGTGAAGTCGCGCAGGATGCCGGCATGGTTGGGAAAGTCCCCGGACACATCGATTTCGACGCGTTCGGCCGCCGGTTGGCCAAAGCCGCCCCGGTATGTCGCGTTCCATTCCCGCTCCGGCATTGCCAGTTTATGAAAGACCAGCGTGCCGTTTTCGGCCACCAGCTTGCCGCGATCACCCGTCACTTCGAAGCGGTTGGTGCCGGGCGTGTCCGCGGTGGTCGTCACAAACGTACCGGTCGCGCCATTGGGATACTCGACGTACGCGGTCACATCGTCTTCGACCTCGATATCGTGCCATTTGCCTTCGTGGCAATAGGCGCGGACGCGTGACGGCATCATGCCGACAATCCATTGCCACAAATCCAGATTGTGCGGGCACTGATTCAACAGCACGCCTCCGCCCTCGCCGGCCCAGGTGGCGCGCCAACTGCCGGAATCATAGTAGGATTGCGAACGATACCAGTCGGTGATGATCCATGATGTGCGCCGGATCGCCCCCAGCTCCCCGGCGGCAATCAACTCCTGCATGCGAATATAGACGGGGTTGGTGCGGTTGTTAAACATCATGCCGTACTTGAGATCGGGCCGCGCCGCCGCGGTCTGGTTCATCTCGCGCACCTGCGCGGCGTACACGCCGGCCGGTTTTTCCACCAGCACATGTAAGTTGCGGTCAAAAGCGGCGATCGCCAGGCGCGGGTGGTCGTAGTGGGGGACGGCGATCAGAATCGCGTCCGCCACACCGGCATCCATCAGCGCTTCCGCATCGTCAAAATACCGCACGGAGTCGGGCAATTCGCCACGGATCCGCCCGATGCGCGCCGGGTCGATGTCGGCGACCGCAGTCAACACAGCGCCGTCGATGGCGCCGCCCGCCAATGTGCGCGCGTGCGCGCTCCCCATATTTCCTATGCCGATGAGGCCGAATCGCACGTGTTCCATCTTGTACCGCTCCTCTCTCCTCTTTACTCCCGATCCCCCGATCGGATCATTTGCAACATGCGGGGTTGCGCAAACCACAATAGACTGCCGGGGTGGTCCGGACCGTCCGGCAAGTCAACCGCGGCGGCCGCGCCGCGCCGAAAGAGCAGGCGGGCGCCGCACAATTCCTTGCACCAGTCGCCGAGATAGGGCTCGTGCCCGACCATAAAAACGGTGGCGTTGCCGGGCAAGGCACGCAAGGCGGCGGCCGGACCCTGCCACTCCGGCTGTGCCAGGAACGGCTGCTCCCGGGGGGCACGTGTCGATTTCAGACAATCCGCCAATATATCCGCAGTCTGCCGGGCGCGCAGCAAGGGGCTGCTCCACACCCAGGCGTTTTCCCAATCAGAGACCAGGCGCTTCAGGCCTTGGGCAATGCGGTGCATCTTGCGTTGCCCCTCAGCAGTCAAGGCACGCTCCGCGTCCGTCTCCGCGCTGAGCGCTCTGTGCGCAATACCATGTCGAACAAACACCACAATCATCGCGGCTCCTCCTCGTAGAAGCACCTGTTTTAAGCCTGATCCAAATCCTCAGGGATGGCTGTGGTCTCCATGACCGTAATCGCGCAAAAGGTCAGGACCCGGCAGCCGACCTCCAAGTGCCCGCCCCTTTGGGTCCCGTCGCGATTGTCGCCCAGTGAAATGTGCGCATGCACGCGACCTTCCAGCACATATCCTTGCATGTTGACGATGTCATACGGCCCGTCGGCGCGGAAATACCGGTTGTCGACCGGCAAAGAGAGGGAGTCCACAACATGGATGTGGTACGACGTAGTGGACCCGATGCCGATCAGAATCACGCCATTGCGGATGCCTAGGCGTGCCAGCTCGGCCTCCAGCCCGTTGAGCACATCGGCTCCGTTTTCCAATTTGATCACAGCGATCCGGCGGGTTTCCACGTGGTAGTCCATGATAGGCCTCCTTTCATTTGCGTCTGGCCTGATCCAGCCGCGGCTTATTCCAAATAAGCCTGTAAACTTAGATGTTCGATGGCCGCCTGGCACAACGCGATCATTTTCAGATACGGTAACCCGTACTCAGCCTGGAGCGCGGAAAAATCGCTTACATCCGACTCCTGTGTGAAGTAGGCTTCGACCGATTGGTCATCCATTTGCAGGTCAGCGCTCTCCACGATCGCTTGCATGACCAGGAAATACTTGACACTTTGTTCAATCGAATCCTGATTTTCCGCCAACCAGTCTTTCCAGGACTCCGCGCCTAAATATGTGAGGAGAAACGTATCGAAGTCGGTCTGGTAATACGCCGCGTAGTCCTGAAACAAATCCTGTTGTGAGTTCTGTTGGTAACGGATCATCGCGGAAGGATACGAGAGGATGTTTGAATTTTCCAGCACATAGTTTTCCAGGTAAACCTCGATCTCATGGCGGTGCAAATCATCGCGCACGGATTGCCGCATCTCTTCCACCGATGCCCAGCCGTACTCCGCTTGCAACGTCTCGGCGACATACGCGTCGGTCAACTCGGGGAGCTGCCGCTCCTGGATATAATGCAAATTAACAGTAAATACCGCGTCTTTTCCGTTTAGGTCCGTTTTGCCATAATCGTCGGGGAACGTCACTTCCACATCGACCACCTCACCGGGCGTGTGCCCGATCAACTGCTCCAAAAAGTCGTCAATATACGGGGTGGTACCGATGATCACATCGGTGCCCTCGCCGCTTGTGCTGCCGCCCTCAAAAGGGGTCCCGTCGATGCGGCCGACAAAGTCGATGTGAACGGTATCTCCGTCGCGGATCGGCCGGTCGGTGATTTGTGTGTCCGTTCCGTATGGGGACAAGATCTCCTGTATTTCTGTTTGCAAAAGCTCGTCAGAGATCGTGTGGACATCCTGCGGGACGCGGATGCCGTTGGTTTCACATAACTCGACGTATTTGGACGTCTGAATCCCCTGCCAATAACCTGAATCATCGATGCCTTCACTATGTGAAAACGTGCTATTCCCGCCCGATCCACATCCCGATATCCACATCGGCAGGCACAGCAACGCCGCGATCCAAACGGTCCATTTCCATCTCTTCATAAGTTACTCCTTGCATGATTTCGCTTTTTAGGCGGCCGAAATCCCGATCCGGCGCGCCCTTCTTGTACAAGATACCCGATTTCGCGGCAAATGTGCACCCCTGCCCAGTTCGGCTCCGGCCGGTTGAATGGTTGTGCAGCGCATAGAAAAGACCGCGCCCTTTGCGGGGCGCGGTCCGGCTCTCGATGGGGAATGATGCTCATGTGCGGGCCAAGAGTAAAACTAGAACGGGAACGGTGGCAGCGGTTTGCCGTCGTTGGTCGGCTCCACATTGCCTTTTCTCCACGTCCATTCCGGCTCATAACCCAACAGTTTGCGGGCTTTCTCGATGGAGAACAGGCCGTCGTAGCCCTTGATATTGTCGACCATGTCGCCATACTGCGGGTATTTTGCCCGGTAGGCGATACGGGTTTCGCACGTATAATGCGTGCAGGACCACACGTTGAAAGCCTCGTATTTGTTCGGCAGCGTATCGATTTTCTGCAGTGTCAAATCGATGATTCGCGCCACATCGCGCGCGTCCACATGCTCGGACAGGCCGCCGTCGATGTATCCTTTGCCTTCGGGCGCCGGCGCGGGGCAATCCACAGGGAAGCGATAGACAAATTTGGCAAATGGCGCGTTGTGATAGAAAACGCCATTCAAGCGCAGCGCGACACAACGCATATCATAAGAGCGTGTGAAGGCCTTCATGATCTCTTCCGCCAGGTACTTGGACAGCGAATAGGTGTCACCCGGCTGGCAGGGCATCTCTTCGTCGATCGGCAAACGCGGGATGTCGATCGGCGTTCCGCCGATTTGGCCGCCCTGGCCGTATGCGTAATAAGAGGTGGTGGTGATACAGGTTTTGACGCCCAGTCGACGGCAGGCATCCAGGACATAGTACATGCCCATGGTGTTGACCTTCATCGTGGTGTCTTCTTCCATGCGCCACGATGTGACACGGCCGCCGGGGGCAGGGCCAATCTCACGATCGTCAAAAGGCGACTGGAGCTCGGTAGAGGACGGGATGGCGCCCAGGTGAACCACCGCATCCGCTTTCGCAAAGAGGATGGCCTTGAGCAGATCGCCGATGCTGAGCAAATCCGCTTTGATAAACGGGATCCGCTCTTTGGCATTCTCGCTCTCTTTGGGGGCGGGAACCTGGTCGGTGGAGACAACATTGTACCCCTGGCTTTTCAGATACGGGCAGACAAAGTTGCCCAAACGGCCAGAACCACCTGTAACGAGGACATTCTTGATCATGCTTGTGTTTTCCTCCATACTTTTTTGTTCTGATTGCCGCACGGCGCTACCGCCGCGCGGCGGATCCTTTCCGGATCTTCCCTCATCGAACCATACTGCCTCGCCCATTATACCCCGCCGTTACAGGTTTGGCTTTACCTTTTCTGCCCTCTTGTCAAAAAATTCACATCGCTAACAAACCGCACTCACAAGATCATTTTCGCTCGCGCGCACGCCAAAAAAGAACCCCCGCGGGTGAAACACGCAGGGGCAGTGAGGGCTTCGTGTGGGCCTGTTTATCGCAACCCGCCGCTTACACGGTCAGGCGAGCGGCACATGTACGACGGTATACGTCTGTTTCTCCGCACGATCCGCCGATGTTTTCGCGACAAAGACCACCGCGTTTTGACACGCAAAGCCGCAATAAGCGGCATGAACCGGCGCCTGTCCGATTTCCACAAAGGATTCCGTTGCCAGATCGTAATAAACCGGTTTTTGCTCGGCTGTCGTGGCGTATGTCAGCGCGGAGCCTACCACCGAAAGCCGGCCGATGATTTCATCGTTGATGCACATCGCCAACGCGTCGTCGCCATTTGCGAGCAGCTGGCGGATCCCACATCCCGAGAGTCCGTGGGTGCCTGTCATATACGGCAGGATGGCTGCCGGGATGTCGTCGGGATTGGCCGTGACACTGAAAATATCGCGGCTAAAAACCGAACGGCCGCCAAACACCGGTGTAATCTGGTTGGCACGCCCATAAGGGATTTGCATCATTTCCCGCTGTTGCCGGTCATACAGAATCAGCATTTGCTTGGCGCTGTCATCTTGAACAAAGCCAATGCCGTCGGCCGTTACCAGGGGAAACCTGCCCTCAGCATAGATCTC
>CAYZME010000076.1:0-1095 GCA_964479435.1 uncultured Oscillospiraceae bacterium | reverse complement strand
ATTGCGTTTGTGGAAAAATCGAACTGATAAATGGCGGTGAGAAAAAGAGCGCGTTGCGCGGTAACGATCCGATCCTTGACCACAGTGAAGTATGCCACATCGCCATCGATCACAGGAGTGCCAAGCAGTGTGTATGTCGGGTCGATCGTAAAGGTCTTTTCTTCAGCTGTGGGCAGAAATTGCAAATGGTAGATGGCCTCCGTTAACTGCGGATGGGTATGCCCTTCGTATTCTGACCACATCACATATTGATCGTTGTTTGCCAGGTACTTTACGCCGTAACCCGGATCCGCCGTCTGGAGGGAGGTGTAAACACCCGTGTGGATGTCATACGCGCCCACCTCGTACAGGTAGGGCACGTAGCCCTCGTCATCGTAACTGCCGGGGCAGGTCTTTTCCAGCGTAAAGAACAGGCGTCCCGCGCTGGTCGCGCCTTCAATAAATCCTTCATACGCTTCGGGAAAAGGGATCTCTACGTCGAAAATGGTCGCCGCTGAATCATCGCGCTCTACAAGCGGTTTAAAATAAGCTGTATTGGCGCGATAATCGCGGATGGTGTTGTAGTAGACTTCATGCGGTTTGCTGTCCAGATTCGTGGTCGCGAGCGTGGCCTGTGTCGTCTCGCGCGTCGGGGCGGATGTTGTCGTTGTCGGGGGCGCTCCCCGATTGGCATTGCACGCTACATTGAAAAGCAACCCCAACACCAGGATACCCTGTATTATTTTTCTCATTTCGCCGCCTCCTTAAAGAGCGTGTGTTGCCTTTGCTTTTTTGTTTTCAGGGTCGAGCCAACATATTCATTTTATCATATATATCGCTTTGTCCCCCCCCTAAATTGCACAAATATTCGATATTACATTTGTGCAATCAAGCTAGGTCGTCGCATGCGAGCGAAAACAGCTCCTTATGTGGCCGAAATATTCTGTGTCGCTGGATTGTTACTTTATCCGCTCAATTTCATCTCGCCAACACTGCTGACACCGACCACATCCCCGAAGCACTCCTCCAGAAACCCGATCATCGTTTCCCTATCGGTCTCAGCGCTGATCTGCCGACCCGCATCCTCTTCCCGGATGAGGACCCAGGTCGGCAGGA
>CAYZME010000075.1:0-8639 GCA_964479435.1 uncultured Oscillospiraceae bacterium | reverse complement strand
AATCGGGGTGGGCCTGATGCAGCGCCGTCAAAGCCGCGTGATAGCTGCTGGGAAAAGCAGACAGCATGTTCTCGAACGTGTAATCCTGAATCTCCACGTCTTTGTCGCGGATGAGATAGCCTTGCCGTACCGTCCCGCCAACCGTCGCCGAGACGCGATACCAGAAATACCCATAGTCCTCGGCAATCTCACCGGGTACCATGTCGAGGATGGTGACGCTCTGGCCTTTGGGCAGGGACGCCACGATGTTGTTGCCCAATTTCGGCTCGCTGCGCAAATTGAAAACATCGCGCAGGATCGCCGTCATCGGCGTGAGCGCGACCACTTTTTGCGATTGAAAAAATCCCGGACTGGAAGAAAATCCGAAAACAAAGAGCAGAATAAAGGCCACGAGGCGTAAACGGGTGCGGGTTTTCACGGACACTGTGGCTCCTGTCGACCAAAGGTACGAATCTACGATTCCGCCGGCAGCGCCTCCGATTTGATGCGGAATACAAGCTGCCTGAACAGGTTCACAGTATAGCACCCGTTCGCTACACGCTCGTTACACCTGTATGAAAAGGTAACGTGCCGACAGGGCACACAAAAATCAACGCACCAGCAGGCGAACCGGTGTCGCCGGCATGTCATTGTAAAAGGGAATGCGGAAAACGAAGGCGGCGTCCTCCAGCCCGATTTCGCGATACGCGGTGTAGTAGCGCCGCCCCTCCGCCCAGGCCATCTGGATGTTCTGCGCGTATTGGCGCGTGTACAAACCGTTCTCGGGGATCACGTCAAACTTTTGAAAATACAAGGTGTTTTGTCCCGCCGCCACATACCGGTCGGCGATAAAGACCGCGCCGCCGACGATGGCTTTTTCCGCGGTATCCCACGGCAACAGAACCGCCGCTTCGTCCGGCGTGATCTCCTGTTCCTCCGGGTCGTTCCCGTACATCGCGAACAACGCGCCGTTGATCCGCTGGCCGTCGGGGACCGCGGGGTTGGGATAAGAACCGATGTTGAAAAAGTTATAATAGCCCTCATACCCGGGCAATGTGCCATGCGCCAGCGGCGACTCGCCGGTGGATCCCATCTCCTGAACCGCGCGGCTGGCGAGAAAATAAGGGCTGATCCCGGCATTTTCCCCCGCGCGCATAAATAGATCGGTATAAAAGTCCAAACGCGTTTCCATAAAGGTGCCGCGCAGGATGGCGCGGATCCCGTCCTGCGTCTGCACATCGGTGTTGAAGTCGAGACGTTCAAACTGGAACAGCGATTCCTGGCGCAGGAAATTGCGCGGATCGGCGTAATGCTCGATCACCGGGCGAGCGGCGGCTTTCCAGGCCGTGCCGTCGTATACGGGACTGTCGGGTACAACCCAGCTGTCCAACACCCGCCCCGACTGGACCAGGCTGCGTCCGCCCGCGTCCTGGACGGCGATGAAATCGGCCCAATCGATCCCGGTGTCAAACGGCTCGTACCGGTAATCCGGATGCAGATTATGCAGCAACCACAAACCGGAACGGTAACCGACGGGAAATCCGTGCAGAGTTTCGGCGTCGTAACCGCGCGTGTGCGGACTGTAGAGCACATAAACCGTATAGGTGCGGCTGCTGCCGTCGTAGCCGGTCACCTCGATCGACAGGCGGTTTTCGGAGCGCGCGGGAGCCCACATCCCGTCGGACGGGAGGCGTTCCTGGATGCCGCCCTCCATGTTGTGCGTCACCGTCAGCGCGGCCGCTTCGCCTTCCTGGGCCTCGATAAAACACCGCAAACCGTCGCGGTCGAGCGGCGTTTCGGCGGGCAAATACAAGCCATATTCCCCGGTTTCGCGGTCAAAATCCGGATACAACCCGGCGGGGGATCCGTCCGGCAAAAGGATTTCCAGGGCCGACAGCCGCCCCGTATAGGCGATGAGCTCGACCTCCGCGGCCGGATAACTGTGCTCCGCGCCAGCGTGGTCCACTACCACAAGCGACTGCCGGACTTCGTCCACAGAGCGGACGGCAAAAATCTCATCCGTTGCCAACAGGCGCGCCGAGAGATCCGCCGTGGTGACCGTGTACGACACCGGGTCGGTGTTGCTCTGCCCCGCGGCGCCAGGCGCGGTGCCGCGTCGGACGCGCGCATAGTACACGCGGTCGTTCTCCCCGCGGTAACGCAGTGTTTCATGGGCGTCGCCGCGATTGTCCGTTGCCAGCAACAACCGGCCCTCGAGGTCGTATAAACGCAGCGCAAGATCCCCCTCCGCGAGATGGGCGTTGAACAGCACATCCCGCGTCGCCGGGGTCAGGTAATACCATTGCTCATGCCCGACCAATTGGGTGTCATACACCCGTTCATCCGCCAGTTCAACCGTGCGCGGAACCGTAAAGGATCCTTTTTCCACGACGCGGCCGCGGCCGTCCGAACTGCGCAGCAACACCGCCACGTCGTGCCCGCCCGGCTTTTCTTCGCGGGTATCCCAGGTCACTTCAAACGTCTGGTCCGAGGTGTCGATCAGGGTGTCCGAACGCAAATGGCCATTGACATATAACATCAGGCGCGCCTGTACATGATCCAGGCGGCATTGTCCGGCAGCGACCGCCGTCCCGATCGTCACGCGGTCGATGCGGGGAAAACCGGCGGTCACGGCGAAGGCACGGACTGAACCCTCGGGCGCGGCGATGGCCGGGATCTCCGGCACGGTCTGTAGCAGGCTGACACGGCTGCCGCCTTTGGCAAAAAACACATCCGCGCGATCCAGCCAGCCGCCCGACGGCGGTTCACCCACGCGCACTTCGTACAGATCGCGGGCAAAGGCGCGATCGTTGTGTTCAGCCACCAGGTACGACGTGGCGGTAAAGACGCGCAGCAAAAGCGAAGTCGGGCTCTGTGCCCCCATCGTTAATTCACGCCGCCAGCGCGCCGCGCCCGCGTCCGATACCCCGACCGCATTATGGTCACTGACCGCCGCGGCCCGGGCGACCAATTCGGACCCGCCCGACTCTGTCTGGGTGGCTCTTGCCGCCGCGCGCGCCGCCTCATCGCCGGCCACCCGCCGGTGTACCCACACGCCCGCGGCCAACAACAAGACGATCCCCAGCAACGCCGCGGCCCGGGTCCCTAGCTCTACCGGCCGCGCGCGGCGCATTCCGGTGGGCGGTGGCCGCAATGCGGCCGGGGCTTCGGGCGTGTCAAGGGGGGAAGATCGCATCGTCGCTCCTGTGCGGCCAGGCGGCCGTTATCTGAGTTGGTCCAAAGTCAGGGAGTACGCGGGGATAAAATGCTCCATGAAGTAGGCGACCTCGGGCAACGGGATCTCGTCGATCAGGGCGCGGATGGCTTTTTGCGCCTCGTGGAATTCCCGATTGCCCGCTTTTTCCTCTTCGATGCATTTGATATACGCGGCCATGCGGTCCGCGGCTTTGACGATCCACATCATCGCGTCGACGAGCGGATCCGAGCGGTCGGGGCGCAACAACGCGCCGTACGTCGCCCGCATCTCCGCCGGCAACATGCCCAGCAGCGTATCGGCCGCGACCCGCTCGACCTGGCTATATGCCTCGCGGATGGCCTCGTTGTGGTACTTGACCGGCGTCGGCAGATCCCCGGTCAAAATTTCCGTCGCGTCGTGGTAAATCGCGTACGCCACCACCCGGTCGGGATCGATGGCCGGCCGCGCGTCAGGAAAGCGATCGCGGCGGATCACCGCCAGCGCGTGGGCGATCATCGCCACTTCCAGGCTGTGCTCCTGGATGTTCTCCGGCTGCGTATTGCGCATCAGGCCCCATCGATTGATGTAGCGCATCCGTTGCATCATCGCGAAAAAGCTGCCGTTCACGCGCAGTCCTCCTTTGGTGGGGTCTCCCCCTGTCCCTTGCCGGCGCCGAGGCGCCCGCGGCCGCGCGTACCGGGCGCCGGCCGCTCAGACCCAATACAGTCTTTCATAGCAGCGGGTGGCAAAATTGTCGCTCATGCCCGCCACATAATCGGTCACCCGGCGGGCGATCGAATCGCCGTCGTCGTACCCGCGGGTCGTCAGATACCGGTAAAAGGCCTCCAGTACCTCGTCGCCGGCGGCCTGCAGGCGTTCGGGGTCCTGCGCCGCGGCGTACAACCCCTCAAAGACACCGGCCAGCGTCAGATTGGCTTTGGCCTCGTATTGTTTGATCTTGTCCGAGCGGTAGATGCGCCGCACATTCTCTTGCAGCAGATCTTCCAGTGCCTGCCCGACTTCATCGCTCATCGCGACGCGATCCTGCCCGATGCTTTGCTCGATGATATCCCGCACCAGCGTGTTGATCATTTCGCCGTTGGTTTTGCCCAGGGTCGAGCGGATCGCGCCCGGGATATCCGTCATCTCCATAATCCCGGCGCGCGCGGCGTCTTCGATGTCGCGGCCGACATAGGCGATTTTGTCGGCCATGCGAACCGTACAGCCCTCCAGTGTCGATGGCATGCGCTCGCCGGCGGCCGCCGGCGCGTGCAGATCGATGGGCGCCCGATCCCGGCGGGGCACCAGCACCCGCTCCTCGTATTGCTCTCCGCAGTGGGACGCGATCCCGTCGCGCACCTCATATGTCAGATTGATGCCGCCTGGGCCTACATGGCCCGGGCGGGCGGCCAAGCGATCGACCACGCGCAAGCTGTGTTGCTCGTGCCGGAAGGCGGCCCCCGGCTCGTACCGCCCAAACAGCGCGGACAGCTGGCGCTCGCCGCTGTGTCCGAACGGGGCGTGCCCCAGATCGTGGGCCAACGCGATGGCCTCGACCAGATCGGTGTTGAGCCCCAGCGCGCTGGCGATTGTGCAGGCAATGTATTTGACGTACAGGACGTGCTCCATACGGGTACATATATGGTCGTTTTGCGGATTGAAAAACACCTGGGTTTTGTGCCGCAGGCGGCGAAAATCCAGCGAATAGAGGATCCGGCCGGTGTCGCGCTCAAAATCGGTGCGCACGGCGCAGGGTGCTTCGGGCACCCTGCGGCCCAGGCCGGCGGCGCTGCGCGTGGCCAGCGGCGAAAGAATCCGCAGCTCGCGTTCTTCTTTGATTTGCCGTGGCAACATGCCCTGCATGGCCCCTCCCGGCGACACTAGCCCAAATGGCCGGCGGCGATGGCTTCTTCGGCGGTCGGCAGCACCAGCTCGCCGTTGGCTTCCCGCGCGGCGGCGTCGCGCAGAATGTCAGCGGTCGACGAGGTGCCGATGCGGCTGGCGCCCAGCGCGAGGGCGGCCAGGGCCGCGTCGAGGGTGCGGATGCCGCCGGACGCTTTGACGCGCACCTGCGGCGCGCACAAGGAATGCATCAGCTGCAGGTCGGCCGCCCGGGCGCCTGTGGGCGCGAAACCGGTGGAAGTTTTGACAAAATCGACCTGCTCGGCTGTGCAGATGCGACACGCCGCGCGTTTGGCGGCGGTGTCGAGATAGGCGTTTTCAAAGATGATTTTGATCAGGACCCCGTAATTGCGGGTGCGCGCGACCAGCGCGCGGACCTCGGTCGAGAGATATTCCAGATCCTCGGACAACAGCCGGGAAAAATTCATGACGACGTCGACTTCCTTGGCGCCATCGAGGATGGCACGGCGGATTTCCGCCTCTTTGGACGCGATCGAGGAGGTGCCGTGGGGAAAACCGATGACCGACGCGACTTCGACCTCGCTGCCTTTGAGCAGGGATGCCGCCAGAATCACGTCGGCGGAGCGCACACACAACGTGGCGACGCCGTTTTCCATGGCCAATTCAGAGGCGGCGCGTACATCATAGGTGGTGGCGTCCGGGCGCAACACCGCGTGATCGATGGTTCGAGCCAGCTCCGTTGTCGTCAATACGCGCATAGGTCCCTCCACGTGTCTACTCATTTCGCGGCGGCCGGGCGCCGCTTTTTGTGTACTGTCATCATACCACGATGCCACCGGCGATGCTGTCGCCTCTGCGTGCCGTAGCCCCCGGCAAAGGGCTTCAGCCGCGGGTCAGACGGGCTTGTCGCGCCAGCATCCGCTTGACACCGGCGGACTCGAATTCCACCACGAGGATGGCGTCGTCGGCGACCGGTTCTGCCGTCCGCACGATCCCGCGGCCAAAGCGCGCGTGGACGACGGCATCGCCTTTGTGAATCGCCGTCGGCGCCAGACCCTCGCCGGCCGCGGCGGCGGACGCCGCCGATTTTTTGGCGCGTCGGGCGGTGCCGGTCATAAAAGACTCGGCGCCGACAAAGCTTGCGGCCGGCCGGCTCCGGGGCAGTCCCGGTATTTGCGGAGCGCGCGCGGGGCTTTCGTCGCGCGGGGCGGCCTGTTGCCAGAATTCGCCGCGGCTGCCGCCGATCTCCTCGACATGCTCGGGATCGATCTCCTGTACGAAACGTGAGACCATCAGGCTTTGCGTCTGCCCGAACAACAGGCGTTGGCGTGCCGATGTGATCGTCAGTTTGCGTTTCGCGCGCGTGATCGCGACATACGCGAGCCGGCGCTCTTCCTCAATGTCCTGTTCATTGCCGATCGAGCGGTATCCGGGGAAAAGCCCTTCCTCGGCGCCGATCAGGTATACGGTGTCAAACTCCAGGCCCTTGGCGCTGTGGATGGTCATCAGGCGCACCGTGTCGTCCGCGTCGGCCATTTCGTCGACTTCGGAATAGAGCGCGGCGCGTTCCAGATACAACCGCAGGATGCCGGTGTTGTCCTCCGGCATCGTCAACTGGTCCTCCGGGTATTGCAGCAGCTCCACGCCGCCGGCGTCGGCGGCCGCTCGCAGGCTGTTTTCGAATTCCAGCGCGTCGGACAGCAATTCTTTCATGTTCTCGATGCGATCGACCGGGTCGTTGTCTTTGCTTTTCTCCTGCTGGTCGACCAGCGCCTGCAGCAGCCCGGAGCGCTCCTGCACCTGTTCGACATAGGCGCCAAATGTCAGCTCGTCGTCGGACAGCAGCGCGCGCAGATCCTCGATCAGCCCGGCAAAGGCCGCCAACCTCGCCGCGGCGCGGGCCAGCGCCGGCGCTTCTTCCGCGCGCGCACACATGGCGAGCAACGAGATCCCGCGCACGGATGCTTCTTCGCGCAGTTGATCCAACGTCGTGGCACCGATGCCACGACGCGGCAGATTGATGACGCGCATAAAGGACAGGTCGTCGGCCGGGATCAGTACCAGGCGCAGATACGCCATCACATCTTTGATTTCGCGGCGGTCATAGAATCGGGTGCCGCCGTAAATGCGGTACGGCACGCCATACTCGCGCAACGCCGCTTCCAGCGAGCGGGACAGGGCGTTGAGCCGGTACAAAATGGCGTGGTCGCGGAAATGCGTCATGCCGGCCTGTGTCACCTGGCGGCTGATCTCCCCGGCCACGTAGCGCGCTTCTTCGTAATGGTTGTCGGCCAGCAGAAACGTGACCCGCTCGCCCTCGCCGGTGTCGGTCCACAGCTTTTTGGCCTTGCGGCCGCGGTTGTTGCGGATGACGCTGTTGGCCGCCATCAGCACATGGCCGGTGGAGCGGTAGTTGCGCTCCAGTTTGATCACGCGGCAGTTGGGGAAGTCTTTTTCGAAATCGAGGATGTTGCGGATGTTGGCGCCGCGGAAGGAATAAATCGACTGGTCGTCGTCGCCGACCACGCACAAGTTGTGGCGCGTGCCGGCCAGCAGGCGCACCAGCGTATACTGCGCGTGGTTGGTATCCTGATATTCATCGACGAGAATGTACTCGAACCGCTCCTGGTAGTGGGCCCGGACATCGGGGTGGGCTTCCAGCAGGCGCACGGCGTACACCAGGATGTCGTCAAAATCCATCGCGTTGGCCTGGCGCAACCGCTGTTGATACGCCGCGAACAACTGCGCGATTTTGCCGCGGCGATAATCGCTGCCGCTGCCGGTGCCGGCGGAGCTGTCGGGATCGACCAAATCGTTTTTGAGGGCGCTGATTTGCGCGTGGATCTGGCGCGGCGGGTAGGTTTTCTCGTCCAGACCGGCTTCGACCACACAGTCGCGCAGCAATCGCTGCTGATCGTCGGTGTCGAGTATCACAAAATCGCGGGTGAAACCGAGGCGGTCGGCGTATTGGCGTAAAATCCGCAACAGCATCGCGTGGAAGGTGCCGACCCACATGCCGGCCATCCGCGGGCCGATCAGATCCCCGATGCGCTCTTTCATCTCCGCGGCGGCTTTGTTGGTAAACGTGATCGCCAGAATGCGCGCCGGGGATACGCCGCGCTCGCAAATCAGGTAGGCGATGCGGTGGGTGATGACGCGGGTTTTGCCCGAGCCGGCGCCGGCCAGGATCAGCAGCGGCCCGGTCGTGTGGCGCACCGCTTCCTGTTGTTCGGGATTGAGCCGCGCCAGCAGCTCGGCGTGGCTCGTCGGTTTTTCGGGTGGGACGGTCATGCAAAATACCCCTTGTTCGTTCTTTTTCAGACTACCATGATACCATTGACCCGCCGGCACAGAGCGAAAGAAAGGCCGGCTTTTCGCAACCGGCCGGCCTTCTTGTTCTTTACTTGTACCGACTCTCAATAACGAGGTTCAATCAACCCGTAATCCCCGTCTTTGCGCTTGTAAACCAGCGCGACTTTGCTGGTATCCTGGTCTAAAAACAGCAAAAAGCTGTGCCCCAGCATTTCCATTTGCAGCGCGGCTTCGTCGGCGTCCATCGGCTTGAGGTTGATCAGCGCATTGAGCACCTCGCGCGCCTTGG
>CAYZME010000074.1:0-8755 GCA_964479435.1 uncultured Oscillospiraceae bacterium | reverse complement strand
GAGATACGGTAAAACGTCCGCGCCGGGCACAGGCAACAGCGCCAGATCCGTTTGCGGGTCCTCCTGCCACCCAGCGAGCGTATACGGGGCGCCGGCGCCCTGAAATGAAATCCGCACATGCTTCGCGCCGGCCGTGATGTGCTGGTTGGTCACCACCCGGCCGTCCGGGTCGATGTTGAACCCCGTGCCGGCGCCGCGGCCGGCCTCGACGCGGACCACCGCTTCCATCCAGCGGGCCACGTCGGGGTCGCGCGCGATCTCCCGCGATTCTGTGAGCAAAGACCAATCGGGCATCCCCAACAGGCGCAAGAGGCTGTTGGCGGTCAGCAGCAGGAAAGACAGGGCCACGACCAGCGCCAGGGCGCGCACCAGCCACACACGCAGTCGCCGGTGGGGGTCGGGAAGCGGGGCTTGCCCCTCCGGCGGGGCGCCCTGCGGGGCACCTTCCGGGACAAAATCCGCCGTGCCGCGATCATTGTGCGGCACGGCATCAAGTGGTGCCGCGCCAGGCGCTACCGCGTCGCGCGGCACTGCGCCAGACGGCGCTGGCACGGGGCGAGGTTCAGGCAAATCCAGATCCGGCATACGACCCTTTCCACACGGCGCCCGCGCGACGGGGGCACCGGACGTTTTTTGGCAATACGTTCATTATAGCGGACCGCGGGCCGGCCGCCAGGCGGGAGGCGCCGCCGCCGCTTGCGAGCACTCGTGCGTGCACTGGTGCAGAGCACTGGTGCAGTCACTGGTATACTAGAGAGAGGAACGGGTCGAACGCGAGGACGTACAGCCACGGATCGCTTAGCGGCCCGGCCAAGGAGGGATTGCATGCAATACACCATCATGGGCAAGACCGACATCGAAATCTCCACCATCACATTCGGCTGCTGGGAGCTCGGCAACGACGGCAGATGGAGCTTCACCAGTGACGAAAACAACATCGCGGTGCTGCGGCGCGCGTTTGACCGCGGGGTTACGACCTTTGATTCCGCCGAAGGGTACGGCGACGGCCATTCGGAGCGGATTGTCGCCCGGGCGCTGAGCGGGATCCGCAACCATTGTGTGCTGGCGACCAAAGTCAGCCCCTCGCACCTCAAAAGCGACGATGTCATACGGGCGGCGGAGAACAGTCTGCGCAATCTGGGGACCGATTATATCGATTTGTATTATATCCACTGGCCCAACGATAACATTCCGTTGGCAGAGACCCTGGGCGCGTTCGTCCGCCTGCGGGAACAGGGCAAAATCCGCGCGATCGGTGTTTCCAATTTCTCGCTGGCGCAGCTGCAAGCCGCGATGGCCATCACGCGGATCGACGCCGTGCAGCTGGAATATTCGCTGCTACAACGGGCGCCGGAAGAAGCGGGGATTTTGGCGTATTGCCAGGAGCAGGAGATCGCTTTTGCCAGCTATAGCTCCCTGGCCAAAGGCCTACTGACCGGGGCGTATCACCTGGGCAAAGCGCGGGTTTCGCCGGAGGATTTTCGCGCCGAACGTCGCTTGTTCCTGCCGGAGCACCTCCAAAAGGAGACCCCGCTGATCCATTTGCTGCGCGACATCGCCCAGGCGCATGAAGTCAGCATCGCCCAGGTGGCGCTGGCCTGGCTGCTGGCGCGCCCGGGCATGACCACCGCCATCGTCGGTACGCAAAATCCGCGCCACCTCGACGACAACCTGGCGGCGGCCGACCTGACCTTGCCGGCGGCGGAGCTCGAGCGGCTCGACGCGGTCAGCGCCGAAGTCCTGGCCGGCTTGTAGGCCGGCCAGCGGCCCATAGGTTGGCCAGCGGCCTATAGGTTGGCCAGCGGCCTATAGGTTGGCCAGCGGCCTATTGCACCAACAGAGGTCCGGCCGCGCGTGCAAAGTGCGTGGCCGGCTTTATTTCCGGACCCGATAGCGCAAGACATTCCACGACAGCGGCAACAACGTCACCGGGCCCGGCGTCACGGGGACCTGATGGGGCACCACGCGCAGGGGGTCGGCCAGGGTGTTGCCGGCCAGCGGCTGCGCGTCGTGCAGGCGAATGTGCTCGTGCAATTCCACGTTCCCGAACGAGCGGAAATCGTTTTCCAGGGCGATGGCTTCTCGCAGGCCGAGATGGACCGCGAAGACCGTGATCGCGCCGGCCGCCTCGTCGTACACCGTCGCCGTCTGCACCGCCGGTTGCTCGCCTTCCAGATCCGTGCGCACGGTGGGGCTGTCCAACACCGGGCGCAGCGTCACGCCGTGGCCATACGTCGCCGCGTCGCGGAAGGGGTAGAACGTCGTCTGCCGGTATGCGCCGCCGTCGGGGTCAACGCCGATCATGCCGCCGATGACGATGGATTCACAGGCGATCTTGACGCGGTCACAGCGGTTGAGGAACGTGATCAGCAAACTGCCGTACACCATGGCGTCGACCACGTTGGTCACGCGGTTGCGGACTTCGCCGTCAAGCGACGGCTTCTCGCTCCAGTCGAGACCCGCGGGCTGGACGTCAAAGCTGGTGCGCACCCCCCACTCGTCAAAGGAGATGCCGATTTGTTTTTCGCTGCGGCGTTTGCCGCGGATGAAATCGGCCGCCGCCAGACAGGTGTCGAGGTAGCGGTGGATGTCGGCGGCGATGCAGGGCAGGTCTTCGATGGTAAAGGGCTGTGTGAATTCGCCGCCCACCCGGGGGTCATACGCGAGATAGCGGTGCAGCGACAGATACTCGACCCGGTCGTAGCAGTGGTCCAGCACGACGCGGTCCCACTCGGGGTAGGTAGGCATAAAAGGCTCGTTGGTACAGCTGCCGCACGCGACCAGCTCGATGGACGGGTCGACCCACTTCATCATCTTCGCGGCTTCCTGGGCGACCCGACCGTACTCGCGCGGCGTCTTTTGCTCCACTTGCCAGGGGCCGTCCATTTCATTGCCCAGGCACCATAGCTTGATGTCCTGCGGCGCGTCGTGGCCGTTTTGGCGGCGCAACTCGCTCCACGTCGTGCCGCCGGGCATGTTGCAGTATTCGACCTCATCGGCGGCTTCTTCCGGGGTTCCGGTCCCCAGATTGACCGCCAGCATCGGCTCGGCGCCGACCCGTTTGCAGTAGTCATAATACTCGTCGATGCCGACCCAGTTGCGGTCGACGGCACGCCAGGCTTTGTCGAACCGCACCGGGCGCCGGTCACGCGGCCCGATCCCGTCGACCCAGTGATAGTTGGAGACATAATTGCCCCCGGGGTAGCGGATCAGCGTGGTGCGCAACTCGCGCATCAGTGTCAGCACATCGCCGCGAAACCCCTGGTCGTCAGCGGTGGGGTGGTCGGGGTTGTAAATACAGCCGTCGACGATGCGGTGGATCGGTTCGATAAAGACGCCGAACAGGCGCTTGTCGACCGGCGCGATCGTGAAATCCTTATCGACAACGAGGCGGGCTTTTTTCATGAGGGTTCTCCTTTCATTCGTGGCCACGTGCTCACATGAGGCGGCAGGCGTCTTGGAGGGTCCGCGCCAGCTCGGCCAGCCAGTCTTTGAGCACTTCGACATCGGGGTCGGCCTGGCGGCGATAGGCCGCGACCCGCGCCGTCGGCGGCAGTGTCATCGGCGCCAATTCGCCGGCTTCGATCAGGTTGGCGGCGTATTCGCACAGCTCCAGCACCTCGGCGGCGTCCCCGGAGTGGTCGCGGCGCCGGTTGCGCCGGGTGTCGATCATCAGGCGGTCGATCCGCTGCAACAGTTCGGTCACATAATCTTCCTGGTTGACGTCCACACGCACCACCGGGCAACGGTCCCCGCGGTTGCGGTAGAAACCGGACAGCGCCGCCACGATCGCCGGATCGCGGATGGTCCCGTCGGGATAGACCACGCCGTGCGCGCGGTTCCAGCCGTCCGCGCCGATCATCAGCTCAAACAGGTACCAGCCGATGCCATATTCCTCGTGCAACTCGATCGCCATATCGTACGGGTTGCCGCGGCACAGACAACAGGTCTCGTTGTCCAGCACCGGCTTGTTGTATTTTTCACCCAGCGCTTTGGCGCGTTCGAGGATCTTGCGCATCCGCCCGCGCGTCGCGGAATAATCGTGAAAAATGATCACATCGACCAGGTCCGCGGTTTGACTGGGTTCGGTCTCAAAGACAAAAGTATTGCCGACGCCGATGTCATGGTGCGGATCCCTGGCTTTGACATAGCGGCAGAAGTGGCGCACGATCTCCCAGACCTTTTCCTGCCGCTCGCGCAGCACCGCCATATCCGGCCGGGTGCGGAAGGTTTGCAGGTACTCGGGTTCATCGTCATACCAGGTGACAAAATCGTCGGTATAGCCGGGTTCGTTGGAAATATCCCAGAACAAGAGCCCCGGCTCGCTGCCGATCGCCGCATAGACATCGTCAAAGAAGCGTTCGCCCAACACCCAGCTGCTCTTGTCCAGCACGGTCCGGGGCAGGGGCAGCAGCCGCTCCTCAGTCGGCGGCCGCGGCTGGCGGTCTTCCTCGAGAAAGCGGAACCCGCAATACAGGATGGGGTTGGTCGAAATGCCGTGGCTCCACGCCGTGCGGACAAAATCGCGGACGTGATGCAAGAAACGCTCTTTGTCGCGCACGTAATTGGGATAGGTCAAAAAGATACGCGCGCTGTTCAGTCGCAATCGACGGGCGTACCCCATCTCGCGGTCGACAATCTCGTGATCGTAGTGGTCCCAGAAATCGGTATCGGTCCACACGTTGCTCTGTGTGTAGTTGAAACCGCGCAATGCTGCATATTCGATCATTTGGCGCCTCCTTTGTGCCGCAATCAAACCCACGTGTCTCATCTCATTGTCGCACGCCGGTGGACGCTTGTCGAATCCGATTTGCCGCGAAAAAGCGCACCCGCGGAAAAAGAACGCGGCCGGGGCATCGATGCCTCGGCCGCGCAGGGCAAACAGGGGGGTGGGGTCAGGAGAGAATCGACTGGATCTCCTCCCATGCGTCGTCGGGCAGGACGTACCCCGACGCCCGCGCGTTTTGCTCGACCTGGTCAGGCCGACTGGCGCCGATCAGGGCGCTGGCGACGTTGTCTTGTGCCAGCACCCACGCCAACGCCATTTGTGCGAGCGGAATGCCCAGCCGCCCGGCGACGTCGCCGAGGCGGCGGACCTGATCCAGTGTCCCGGCGTTGAGATAGCGTTGGATAAAATGGTTCATTTTGTCGTTGGTGGCGCGGCTGTCCGCGGGCAGGCGGTCGGGTTCCCGGTATTTGCCGGTCAACACGCCCTGGGCCAGCGGCGAGTACACCACCTGCCCGATCCCGTTCTGGCGGCTGACGGGGATGATCTCCTGCTCGATCCGGCGGTCGAGCATGTTGTACAGCGGCTGGTTGACGACGATGCGGTCCAGCAGGAGCCGGTCGGCGACGCGCATCGCCTCGGCGATCTGGGCCGCGCTCCATTCGCTGATGCCCACGTACAGAACTTTGCCCTGGCGTACCAGGTCGTCGAGCGCGCGCAGGGTCTCGGTCAGCGGCGTCCCGGGGTCAAAGCGGTGGCAGTACAGGATGTCGACGTAGTCGTGGCCCAGCCGCCGCAGGCTGGCGTGGGCGGATTCCATAATGTGTTTGCGCGACAAGCCGCGATCGTTGGGGCCGTCGCCCATCGGGAAGAAGACTTTGGTGGCCAGTACATACGAGTCGCGCGGATAGCGCGACAGCGCAGTGCCGACGACTTTTTCCGCCTCGCCGCGGGCATAGACATTGGCGGTATCGAACGAATTGATGCCCAGCTCGTACGCGCGGTCGATGATGCGGGCGGCCGTTTCGTTTTCGACGGCGTTGCCATAGGTCAACCAGCTGCCGAGGCTGATTTCACTGACGCGCAAGCCGGTGTTGCCTAGGTTGCGATACTTCATGAGCAGGCCCTCCTTTGTGGGTGCGCGCGACCGCGCGAAGCGGCGGCGCGTCTGACGTCACATGTTGATTCAAATTATAAAGGGCGGCCGCGCCCGCGGGCGTTGCGCCGGGTACAGGATGGCTTGACCCCCGCTGTATATCCGGGCGCAGGTTGGCCTGACCTCCGCTGTATATAAGGGTGTGATAAATAAAATAATTCCTGCGGGGTTGCCACAAGGTACAAGCGTTTGATATAAAATAGGGTAAAATCTGTTATGATCTCTCAATCAACATAAAGGAACTGCCCATGGCCGCGTGACCAGGGCACGGGTTGACAGATGAAAGCACACGCGCGTCAGCGCCCCCATCCCGAATCCCCGCTGCGCCACGGCGCCGCGCATTTTGCCGGCCGCGCCACGGCCTTTACCCGTTACGGGCTGGATTACCCCGCCGCCTGCGTGCGGTACCTGACAAACCAGGCGGAGCTGAGTCCCAACAGTCTGGTCGCGGACATCGGGGCCGGCACCGGCCTGTTCACGCGGGCGTTGTTGCGGGAGCAGTTGCGCGTCGTGGCGGTCGAGCCCAACGATGAAATGCGCGAGGAAGCGGATTGCCTGCTGGGTGGATTTCGCACCTATACGTCGCGCAAAGGCTTGGCCGAGGACACCGGGTTGCCCGACCATTGCGTCGAGCTGGTGACCGCGGCGCAGGCCTTTCCCTGGTTTGATCCCGTGCGTTTTCGCGCCGAGAGTCGCCGCATCCTCAAAAACCATGGCTATGTGGCGGTGTTGTGGCATCACCGCGAGACCGACAACGAGCCGGTACGCGACCACGACGCGATCTGCCGCCGCCTGTGTCCCCGCTACCTGGGGCCGGAGGCCGGCTGGGACATCTCCCTGGCGCAATTCGGGGATTTTTTCCGCGGCGGCGCGTACGTGCGCCAGACCTTTCGCAACGACATCGACCGCGATTGGCCCGCCTATCTGGGGGCCAACCTGTGTTCCTCGTACACGCCCCGCCCGGATGAGCCGCAATACGACGCTTTTGTCGACGCGCTGCGCGCGTTGTTCGACAAACACCAGCGCGGCGGTTTGTTGCGCGTCCCGGCGGTCACGCAATGCTGCCTGGGGAGGGTGTGATCCGCGCCGGGGTTTTTGCCGTTCTCCCTGCCGGTCCGGCGCCGCTCGTTGTATGATAGAACCAGACGGATCAGCGAGGGCCCGGCCCGGAAGGAGAAAACCATGGCAACAGACATCGGGGTCGTCCAGACCCAATTCGGCAGGGTGAGCGGCGTGCCGCTTGCCGACCCCTATCGGGGTATCATCCAGTTTCGCGGCATCCCCTACGCCGCGCCGCCCGTCGGCGACTTGCGCTGGCGTCCGCCTGTCGACCCGCCCGGCTGGGAAGACGTCCGCGTCTGCGATACGTATGGCCCGGCGGCGATGCAGAACTTCACCGAGTTTGAACCCAATTATTCGGACTTCTATTACCGCGGACACCCGCACATGAGCGAAGACTGCCTGTACCTCAATGTCACCACCGGTGCGGTCCGGCCCGGCGAGAAGCGCCCGGTCTACATCTGGTTTCACGGCGGCGGTTTGTTCAACGGGTATTCCTATATTTATATTTTTGACCCCAGCGAGCTGGCGCGCAAAGGCGTGGTCGTGGTCTCGGTCGGCCACCGGCTCAATATTTTCGGCTATCTGTCCTTGCCGCAACTGAGCGCCGAACAGGGCGGCAAAAGCGGCAACTACGGCCTGATGGACGAGTTCAAAGCGTTGGACTGGGTGCATGAGAACATCGCCGCTTTTGGCGGCGACCCGGACAACATCACGGTGGGCGGGCAGTCGGGCGGCACGTGGAAAAGCGGCGCGCTGGCGACCTCTCCGCACACCCGCGGCCGCGTGCGGCGCGTGATCAACCAGAGCGATCTCTTCTGGCTGCGCGATTATCCGACGATGCAAGAGGCCGCCGACGGCGCCGGCGCGTACCTGACCTCGATCGGCGTCGATCCCGCCGCCAGCCCCGCGCAGTTGCGCGCGCTCGACGCCGCGACATTGCTCGGACCCAAAGGCGCGATCGGCAAGTTTCCCTCGTCGATGGTGTGGGACGGCGATTATGTCCAGTACCGCGAACAGCCCCACAACTACCTGGCCTATGGCACCGACCTCGACTACCTGGCCGGCACCAACTACGGCGAAGGGTCGCTGCGCGGCCGCGGCTTTTTTGCCGAACCCTTTGCCGATGTCGGGGATTTTTACCGCCATATGCGCGAATTCCTCGGCAATCTGTATGACGCGTACGATTTCCCGGCGCTCTATCCGGTCGACGCGGAAAACCTCGACCGCCGCGCCCGTTGGCTGGCTTCCTATGGCATGGCCGGCATGGGCGGGGTGATGCTCAACCGCTACTTTGGCGCCTGGCGGCAGGCCAGCGGGCATCGCGGCCGCACCTACGCCTACCGTTTCGCGCGCATCGCGCCGTGGCGGCCCGAAGACCTCGGGACCGCGCGCGACCCGCACAAGCTGCTGGCTTACCATTCCAGCGAAATGTGGTACACCTTCGCGTCCTTCCGCCCGGGCGTACCGCCGGTACGCCCCTGGCAGGCGCTGGACTTTGAGCTGGCGGACACGATCTCCAGCTACTGGGCCAACTTTATGCACTGCGGCGACCCCAACGGCCCCGGCCTGCCGCCGTGGCCGGCCAGCGACGCGGCGTTTGGCTATGTCAATCTGGGGGATGAGATCACCGGGCACACCGGCATCGACGGGCCGCTCGAGCAGATGATTCTCGACTACCTCCGGCAACGCGGCGACCTGCCGCCGCTGCCGCGGCCGTGAACGGAGCGCGCGCGTCCTCGGGGACGGCGCGCCGGGATGAAACAGGGAGAGCGAAAAAAGCAAGAACAGTGGGCAAGGAGGAATTGATCCGA
>CAYZME010000073.1:0-8893 GCA_964479435.1 uncultured Oscillospiraceae bacterium | reverse complement strand
CTCACGCTGGTGCCGGGCGCAATTGCCGGACATCCGCTTGGGCAGGATCTTGCCTCGATCCGTAATAAATTTGCGCAGCTGGATCGCATCTTTATAGTCGATGTGATCGACTTTGTCAGCGCAAAATATACAGATTTTACGACGTGATCTTCTGGGCCGAAAGCCGCGATCTCTGCGTCTGAAATCAGACATAATGAGTCCTCCTCGTTAAAATGTGGTTTTCCCGCCGGTTCATCAGGGATCTAAATCAAAAGGCAGGGAGATATCGTCGTCGGGGGTTGCCGTAAACCCATCGCTCTGCTCACGACGCGTCGTGGACGGGGACGATGGTTGTGTGAACCCTCCTGTACGCGGTTCAAATGTGCGTGCTTGCGCTCCGGGCGCATCGCCGCTGGGCTTCGAATCCGCGAAATGGGCTTCCTCGGCGACAACTTCTGTTGCCGTCCGCCTTTGTCCTTGCGCGTCTTCGTAATTGCGAACCTGGATGCGACCGACGACGGCGATACGCGAGCCTTTGAAAAAATACCGCGAAACAAACTCTGCGGTCTGCCGCCAGAATACCACCGGTATAAAGTCGGTCAAACGTTCCCCGCTCTGGCTTCTGCCACGCCGGTCAACAGCAACCGTGACCGTACATACCGACAAATTGTCCTGCAGCGTCCGGAGCTCCGGGTCGCGTGTCAGTCTGCCCATAATAATCGCCTTGTTCATAATCGTACCTTGCCTCCCTTTTTCCTTGTCATGCGCCGGTGCGGACGACCAGGAACCTCAGGACCCCATCTGTGATCTTGAGTACGCGCTCAAGCTCTTTCGGGAATTCCACATCCTCGGTGCGAAAGCGAATGAGTTCGTAATACCCGTCACGGGTCTTTTCGATCTCGTACGCCAGGCGGCGGGCGCCCCAGGTTTCAACTGCGGTCTCAGTCGCGCTCGCCTCAATCAGCGTGCGTACTCTTTCCGCCGTGGAAGCCAAGCCCTCCTCGCCGAGCGCGGAATTCATTACATAAACTACCTCATATTGTCTAGCCAAAAAATCACCTCCTCCTGGACTGAACGGCCCCACCGCGCGGGTGGAGCGAGGATAGTCGAAGCCGCTTGTGCAAAGCGACAGATGACAATATAACACCCCGGCTGAGCGGGCGTCAACTGACAGGGTCAGCTGACCGGGATGGGGATCCATCGGGTCGTCCGCGCCAGATACCCGTTGCTCCGATTCTACTCCAAGCCATCCTCTTTTGTCGAACGGATATAAGCGAGCAAGGCCTGCAGATGGGGCTCCATTTGCAACAAAATGGCTTCATAATCCGCGTCCGTCCCGCCAAAAGGATCGCGAATCCCTTCCGGGTGCGCGGCGGCATCGCCAAACTCGCTCAAAAGACGGGTGCGGGCGGCATGCTGCGGGAACTGGCGCGCGAGCCAGGCGCGGTGTCCGGGGGTCATCACGACGACCAGGTCGGATTGGCGCAGCATTTCTTCCTCCAGCCGGCGGGAACGATGGTCCGCCAGCGACAAATCAAACAAGCGCGCGGCCGCGCGGACCGCGCCCGCACTGGCCGGTTGCCCCGGCCAGGCGGCGATGCCGGCCGAGTGAGCCACCGCGGCTTCGGCGCCCGCCAGTTGATTGAAACGGGCGGCGGCCAGCGGACTGCGACACGTATTACCCGTGCACACAAATAAAACCTTCATCCCCCACCCGTCCCCGCTTGTCCGGCCGCGGCTTTGCGCACGCGGTTCATAAAAGCCGCGCCCAACCCGTGCTCTGGCAGTGCCTGCACCACGATGACTGCCACGCCGTCCCGATCCATGGAGCGGAAGGTGTCAAACAAACGTGCCGCCGCGCGCGCCGAGTCGTCTTCTTCTCCGAACGCGACCGCCCGCAAAGACCCAACCAGATCCGGTCTGTGCCGGATGGCTTTTTCAATCGCTTGTACCGCCGCCGTGGGTGCGAACACCCCCACGCGCGCGCCGGCCTCAAGCTGCGCCTGTACCAGGTCGACCGTGCGGCGTGTGCGGGCGGCCAGGCTGCGGCCGTTGCCGACCAGGACCGTGGCGGATGGCGCGTAATGCCGGTACTTCACACCCGGGGAGCGCACGGGACCGGTGGATTGGGCATCGGCGATCTGAACCGGCAGACCACACGTCTCCTCGATCTCCAAAGCCGTCACCGCGCCGGGGCGCAGCAAGATCGGCGTGTCGCCGCTCACATCCAATACCGTGGACTCCAAGCCCACATCGCTGGGGCCGGCGTCAATCACATAGGGCACCCGCCCGTCCAAATCCTGTAAAACATGTTCGACACGGGTCGGGCTCGGGCGGCCGGACACATTGGCCGACGGCGCCGCCACCGGCACCCCCGTCATCGCCAGAAAGGCCTGCGCCACCGGGTGGGACGGGCAACGCACGGCAACCGTGTCCAGCCCGGCAGAAACCAAGGACGCCAGCCCCTCCCCGCGGCGCAGGACCAGGGTCAGCGGGCCGGGCACAAAGCGTTCAATCAGGGACTCGGCATAGGGCGGGATATACGACGCGACGGTGCCAATCAGACCGGGGTGCGAAAGGTGCACAATCAGGGGATTGTCCGGCGGCCGGCCTTTGATTGCATAAATTTCCCGCACCGCCTGCGCGTCACGCGCGTTCGCGCCCAGCCCGTACACGGTCTCGGTCGGAAAAACAACCAGAGCGCCCGCCGCCAGCGCCTCGGCGGCCAGGCGCATGCCGGCCAGATCCATCGCTTCGCGCGGCGCGCGGATGATTCGTGTCTCGATTTTCTTTTCTCCCGCCATCGATCAGGTCGCTTTCTCGCTCTCGTCCGCGCCGCGGGCCAGGGTTTCCGCGCGCGCGGCCGCGGTCAGGGGGCGGATGATGTCATCCAAATCCCCCGCCAGAACGGCGTCCAATTTATACAAAGACAAACCGATCCGGTGATCCGTCACCCGGTTTTGCGCGTAGTTGTAGGTGCGGATCCGCTCGCTCCGGTCCCCTGTCCCCACCTGGCTCTTGCGCAAATCGGCGACCGCGCCGGTCGCCCGTTCCTGCTCGCGCGCAAGCAGGCGCGCGCGCAAAACCGCCATCGCCTTGTCGCGATTTTTATGCTGCGAGCGCTGGTCCTGGCAGGTCACGACAATCCCCGAGGGCTTGTGGGTGATGCGGATGGCCGAATCGGTCCGATTGACATACTGCCCGCCGGCGCCCGATGCCCGATAGGTATCGATTTCCAGATCCGCCGGCTTGATGTCGACCTCGACCTCGTCGGCCTCGGCCAGCACGGCGACTGTGACCGTCGAGGTGTGGATCCGCCCGCCCGACTCGGTTTGGGGGACGCGTTGCACCCGATGCACACCGCTCTCATATTTCAAACGGCTGTACGCGCCGCGCCCGTCGATCGAAAAAACAACCTCGCGAAAACCGCCGATCTCGGTTCGCCAATGGTTGCGTTCCGCGTACAGTCCATACATCCGCTGCAAAACAGCGGCAAACAGCGCCGCTTCCTCGCCGCCCGCGCCGGCGCGGATCTCCATGATGACATTGCGGCGATCGCGCGGATCCTGCGGGGAGATGCGCTCCAGCAGCTCATCCTCCAGCTCCGCCACCCGCGCCTCCAGCGTGGCGATTTCTTCCCGCACCAACTCGCGCAGCTCGCGATCCGGTGTCTCCACCAGCCAGACGCGATTCTCCGCCAGCTCGCCGGCCAGGCGCGCGCGCAAACGGATGGTATCCACAACCGGGGTCAGTTCAGACAGCTCGATCAACAACCGGCGATACTGGTCCTGGTTTTCGATCACCGACGGATCGGCGATTTGCGCCTGGATTTCTTCATAGCGCGTTTCAATTTTTGACAGTCTTTCAAACATGGGCCTGCCTTTGTCTACGGGTCTGTAACGCCGCGAAGCGATCCCGCCTATTATATCACCCGCGGATTCACCGCGTATGCCGGCGGTGATATCGCGCGGTTGACAATCCTGTTATAATGCTTTGGGGTTTTGCGAAAACGCCCGCGCCGCGCGTTGGCGCGGGCGCTGCCCGGGGCCAAATGCCGGCCCTGTCAGCCTTTCGCTGCCCCCGGAGTAAAACAGCTAAGCCTATAAAGGAAAGGAGATAGATGGGATGTTGAAAACGCACGAAGTCGAACAGATGTGTTGTGTCGCCAAAGGTCCGAACCACGGGCCGGCGCCGATACCGGAGGAGGGCAAATGGGTCCAGGCCAGGCAGGTCGGCGACATCTCCGGTTTTACGCACGGGGTCGGCTGGTGTGCTCCGCAACAGGGGGCATGCAAGCTCTCGCTCAATGTCAAAGACGGCGTGATTCAGGAAGCGCTCATCGAAACACTGGGCTGCACCGGCATGACGCACTCGGCGGCGATGGCCGCGGAAATTCTCACCGGCAAAACCATTTTGGAAGCCTTGAACACCGATTTGGTATGCGACGCGATCAACACCGCGATGCGTGAATTGTTCTTGCAGATCGTGTACGGGCGCACCCAGTCGGCCTTTTCCGAAGGCGGGCTACCGATCGGCGCCTCGCTGGAGGACCTCGGCAAAGGCTTGCGCAGCACCGTCGGCACGATGTTCTCGACCGTTGACAAAGGGGCGCGCTACCTGGAGTTGACCGAAGGGTATGTCGTAAAAATGGGGCTGGATGAAAACGACGAGATCATCGGCTATCAGTTCCTGCGCATCGGTCCCATGCTGGACATGATCAAAAAGGGCGTGGACGCAAACGAAGCGTACCAACAGAACCTCGGTATCTATGGGCGCTTTGACGAGGCCGCAAAGGTCATCGACCCGCGGCATGAATAAAACCGTGGATCATTAGGGAAAGGAACGATTGACAAGATGGCATTGTTTGAAAGCTACGAAAGACGGATTCCGCAAATACAAGCGGCCTTGGCCGTTTACGACATCGCATCCCTGGACGAGGCCAAGGCGATCTGCGACGCCAAGGGCATCGACCCATATAAAATCTGCAAAGAAGTACAGCCGATCGCTTTTGAGAACGCCGCCTGGGCGTATGTCGCCGGCGCGGCGATCGCGATCAAAAAGGGGCGGGTCAAAGCGGCGGACGCCGCCGAGGCCATCGGCATCGGCCTGCAGGCCTTTTGCATCCCCGGTTCCGTGGCCGATGAGCGCAAAGTCGGCCTGGGTCACGGCAATTTGGCGGCCATGCTGCTGCGCGAAGAAACCCAGTGCTTCGCCTTTTTGGCCGGGCACGAGTCCTTTGCCGCCGCCGAGGGCGCGATCGGCATCGCCCGTTCCGCCAATCAGGTGCGCAAACACCCCTTGCGCGTGATTCTCAACGGCTTGGGCAAAGACGCCGCCATGATCATCTCGCGCATCAACGGCTTCACCTACGTCAAGACCGCCTTTGATTACGCGAGCGGCCAGGTCACGGTGGTAGAGGAAAAGGCATACTCCGCCGGCGAGCGCGCCCACGTGCGCTGCTACGGCGTAGACGACGTCCGCGAAGGCGTCGCGGTCATGCACCTCGAGGGAGTCGATGTTTCGATCACCGGCAACTCCACCAACCCCACCCGTTTCCAGCACCCGGTGGCCGGCACCTACAAGAAGGAGTGCGTGGAGCAGGGCAAGAAGTACTTCTCCGTGGCCTCCGGCGGCGGCACGGGCCGTACCCTGCATCCTGACAACATGGCTGCCGGCCCCGCTTCCTATGGCATGACCGACACCATGGGCCGTATGCACACGGACGCCCAGTTTGCCGGGTCCTCCTCGGTGCCCGCGCATGTCGAAATGATGGGCTTTTTAGGGATGGGCAACAACCCAATGGTCGGCGCTACGGTTTCGGTGGCGGTGGCGATCGAACAGGCGGGCTGACTGGCCTCTCCCCGTCCACCCCAAACACACACAACCCGGCTTACGTCTTCGAGACTGCAGCCGGGTCTTTTTTTTTACAACAGGCTGATCAGGGTCGCAAACATGGCCGACGGTCCCGGTCCGCACCCTCGCCACACGGCGCGGCCCATGCGATCAGGAGGGGCGGTCCGGCTCCGGCGCGCCCGCGCCCGGAGCCGGCGGCGCCTCGGTCGGCAGCGCGTCCAGCATATCCAACACTTTTTGCGCCGCCAGAACACGTGTGCGGGCCTCAACGACCAATTCCAGCACCAGCAACCGCAACCGGTCGCCGTTGGTTTCTTCTTTCGCCTCCGGCTTGGTATCGGGCAGTCCCACCTGTTCGATCAAATCGACGGTCTCGCGCAACGCGTCCTGCTGGAGCTCCAAAAACCGGTCGTAGAGGCGTTCGGCAGATGCCGGCGTTTGGCCCGCCGACAAAATCCGCTTGATATCCGGGATCGACAAGACCTGTTTGAGTGTCCCGATGACCAACAACAACGCCAAATGGGTCGGCGTATATTTTTTGGCCTCGGCGCGCGGCAACAACCCGTCTTTAATATAGTTATTGACCATCGCCGCGGTCACCAGCCGCTCGTCGCCACGCCGGTAAATGGACAATTGGCGTTCCACCAGTGTCAGCACCTGATCCATATACAGACCGATGTCGGGCAAGCGCTCCCACTCGGTCATCTCCGGGCGAACGAGCTCCCGCAACCAGCCCGCCGGGTCATCCGGCGGCGGTGCGGAGCCCGTTTCCGCCGCTTTGGCCGCTTTGCGTTCTTCTTTTGTGTCGCTCATGCGTCGTCCTCCGCTTCCAGCAACGATTTGACCGCTTTTTCAAACGCGCGGCGCCGCGACGTCGTCAACCGGCCACAGGTGTCACAGCGCGCGGTCACATCCATGCCGGCGCGCAAAATGGTCCAGCGCGTCCCGCCGCACGGGTGCGGTTTGCGCAACACCACGCGCTGTCCCGCTTGAAATGGATAGAGGGCAAATCCCGTCCCCATGGCCAAAGACCTCCTGCCGCTGACTGGGTGTCACATACCGGTCAGCGGGCGATCCACGCGGCGGTCACCCGTTCGTGACCGCCCCAGTCCCGTATCGTCTCCACTGTACCAAAACATCCGGCCGCGCGAAATAACGACCGCACGGGCGTGCCTTGGTCGTGACCATGCTCGACGACCAGCCACCCCCCTGGCGCCAGCCAAGCGGCGGCGCGGCTCGCCAACCGGTGATAAAAATCCAGACCATCCTCTCCACCGTCCAAAGCGGCGCGCGGCTCGTACTCCGCGACTTCCGGCGCCAGGCCATCCACTCGCCGGGTGGGAATGTAGGGAGGGTTGCTGACCACCAGGTCCAATCCGGAAACCCGCGCCGGCAGCAGATCCGCCTGTTTCAGGCACAGAGCGCCCCGGGGCGCGAGGCGCTCCCGGTTGCGACGGGCATAAGACAACGCCGCCGCCGATGTATCGGTTAACAACCCGTCATATTTCCGCTCCTGTCGGTCCCAGGCGAGTGCCAGGGACAGGCCGATACATCCGGATCCGGTACCGATGTCGGCAAATCGCAACATCTGGTCGGCAGGGATCGCGCCTGTTACCCGGGCGCAGGCAGCTTCCACCAGGATTTCACTGTCGGGGCGCGGTACCAGCACCCCGGGACCCACCGCAAAACGGTGATCCATAAACCAGCCGTATCCGAGCAGGTACTGCAGCGGCTCGCCGGCCAGGCGCCTTTGCAACAAGTCCGTCAATGCGTCTTGCTGTTCATTCGTGAGGGTAAGCGGCGCGGTCAAACAGGTCGTCTCATCCAGACCGGTGACATGGGCGGCCAGGCGGGCGGCGGTACGGCGCGGCGAAGGATCGCCTCCCGCGCGCAATCGCGTAACCCAGGGTGTCAGCGGGTCGCGCGCAGGCAAGGCGGGTTTTTCTACCACGCGTCCGGGCCTTCCTCTTGCGGGATCACAGCCTGCATGGCGGCGATCGCCACTTCGATCATGTCGTCATCCGGCTGCTTGGCCGTCAAGCGCTGCATCGCCAACCCGGGCAAAGACACCAGGCGCGACCATCTGTTCTCATGGCTGCCGGCCCAGCGGATCAATTCGTACGAAAGACCCGCGACCAGCGGCACCAAAGCCAGGCGGATGACAAGATTGAGCAGGGCCGAGTGCCAGCCGGCAAAAGAAAACAGCAGAATACTGACCAACATGACGACAAACAGAAATGAGGTACCACACCGCGGGTGGTGCGGGCTGAAGGTGCGCACATTTTCTACGGTCAGCGGCAGGTCATGCTCGTAACAGGCGATGGTTTTGTGCTCGGCGCCATGGTACATCCAAACGCGGGATATATCTTTCTGCCGCGAGGTCAAGGCCACGTAGCCGACAAAAAGCGCGATGCGGAGGAGACCTTCGAGCAGGTTCTTGAGGACCGTACCGCCAAAACCCGCGCCCAGCGCGCCGGGCAGGAAACGGTGCAGCATGGATGTCAAAAAATTGGGCAACAAAATAAACAACCCGACGCCCAACAGCACGCCCAACGCGACCGTCGCGTACATCATCAGCGGATGCTCCTTGGCCTCCGGTTGCGCCCCGGGTTCCTCACCCTCTTCTTCCAACAGATCGGCCGAGCGCATCAGGGCGCGGACACCGATCAGAAGTTGCCGCAACAAACGCACACCTCCGCGCAACACCGGGATTCGGGCCAGGCGCGATGCCGGCGGGTCGTGGCTCAAGTATTCCAAAGCGATCGAGTCGTCGGGGCGGCGGACCGCCAGCGCGACCTTATCCGGCCCCATCATCATCAGGCCTTCCAGAACCGCCTGGCCGCCAATCGCCGTTTGCCGCACAATCTCTGCTTCTTGGTGGTTTGCCATAAAGATGTCGTCCTTTCGCGTGACGGGGTTCCTTCAAGCAAAAAGGAGGCTCCTTGCGAAGCCTCCAGCCGGTGCAGCGATGGTTATTTCTGTCCCATTCTTCTCTTGAACTTATCCACACGGCCGCCTGTGTCTACCAACTTCTGTTTGCCGGTATAAAAAGGGTGGCACT
>CAYZME010000072.1:0-8989 GCA_964479435.1 uncultured Oscillospiraceae bacterium | reverse complement strand
CCTGAATTCTTGACTGAGAAATAGATTAAAAACGCCATCCCCAGCAGAATACAGGCATAGCTGTATACGGTATGAATCGCAAAATAGGGCCCCAGCGCCTCGGATCTGGTCAAGGTCTGATATACGATTTCTTTGTAAAACAAGCCGTGATAGCGGTTGGTAAACAACAAGCCGATCGCCACCAGCGGTTCCAGAAGCATGAATAGATAAGGCCAGGTCAGGCGGACATTGGTATAAGCAAAAACCACCCCGAGATAGAGGATCGCCAGGGGCGTCAGGATCAGCCCCACATACGCGACGGAGACCATGAACGCGCTGGTCCGGTCCCCGAAGCGGTGGATGTATTCCAGGCCGATTGTGCCAATGGCCCAGATCAGCAGCGTCAGAATCAGAAACAGAAAAGCGGTGTGGATCTGCTTGCGGTTGCGGATGCGGGCCACATAAAAAAGAATAAACAACAAAAATACAAGCGTGACATGAATTAAAACAAAGCCCAGAGTATCCACCCGATTACGAACCTCCCTTCGCGGCCGGCTGCGCGGGCGCGCGGGGCGCCATACGTTTGCCTGGAGTCATACGGGCGCGGGTCGCGTGGAGAATCAACTCTGCCACCTGCTGCGGATGGGTGTGGACAAAGTAGTGACCTGCGCCAGCCAAGACGGTCAGATGATACGCCGACGCGTATCGCGTCCAAAAGTGCTGCCGCGCGAGGTAACGGCGCGTCATGGGATCCTGATCGCCGACCAGAATCTGGACAGGCGTGGACAGCGGCGGCGTGTTTTTGCGTGCGAAATCATGAAAATACGCGTAGAAGTCGGCGACATCGCGGCGGAAAACGCGCATGGCAAAGCGGGTGAATTGGGGATCGACCTGGATATCCGGCAAGCCGATCCGGCGCAGAAGCGCGATCACGCGCCGGTCGGGGAAAATCTTCCAGGGGTCAAACGCGCGCCCCAACAGACCGGCCACCCGCGGCGGCAAGATGGCGCCGGCGAAGAAACCCGCGATGGGAATGTTTTCACGCTCCAGCAGGCGGGCGGTCTCGGTCGCCAGCGCGGTCCCGACACAGTGCGCGTACAAAATGATCGGGCCGCGGACTTTGCGCAAGATTTCGTCGACGACGCGGCGCGCGGTTTCCTGGGGTGTTTGAAAAGGTTCCTCGCGGCCAAATTCGTGTCCTTGCGGCGAGACGCCGTAAACGGCTGTGTCCGGCGCCGCGGCACGAATCGCTGTTGCTAATGCTTTGTAGTTGATCGCGGTGCCGCCGCCATAAGGGAAGCACAACAGAATGCGCGAAGCCGCGCCGCGGGGGCCGGCCAATCGGCGGAGCAAATCCCCGTCCGAGGCGCGGTTGTCTTTGGGCAACGGGAGGGCGCAGGAGGCCGCGACATTCTCGACGACAACGTGCGTAGAGTCCGCCGTCGGCGGCTTTTTCGCCACGGCTTCTTCGATGGTGGCCGCCGCGATTTCGACGGCGTTGGCGACGGTCGGCGGGTCGCTTTCCGGGTCCGCGAGCGGTCCCAGAACCGAAGATAAGGTGCCGCTGTGCTTGGCCTCGCGCAGCAATCGCAACCGGGGTTCGAGCAGGCGCGCCGTCGGCAATTCATACAAATCGGTGACGGTCAGTCCGCTGTCGAGTCGCGCGACGACCCGGATGGCGCTCAGCGAATCTCCCCCGAGGGCAAAGAAGTCATTGTCCAGGCCGATGCGGTCGTGGTCGATTTCCAAGATCTCGCTCCAGGTGGTGACAATCTCTTCTTGCAAAGCGTTCGCGGGCGCGACATAAGCCGTTTCGGCTTCTGCCTGCTCTTCGGGCGCCGGCAGGTTTTTGCGGTCGACTTTGCCGTTTGCGGTCAGCGGCATGTGTTCGAGGGGGACCAGATGTGCCGGGATCATGTATTCGGGCAGACACGAGGCGAGGTACGCGCGGATTTCGGCCGGGGAGATCGGTTCGGTGGGGACATAATACGCGCACAGCTGATGAGTGCCCAGTTGGTTTTCCCGTGTGAGTACGACGGTCTCACTGACCGCGGGGTGACGCTGCATCGTCGACTCGATTTCTCCCAATTCGATCCGGTGTCCGCGGATTTTGACCTGATTGTCGATCCGGCCGAGATACTCCATCTCCCCGCGCGCGTACATGCGCGCCAAATCGCCGGACCGGTAGAGGATTTCCCCGGGGACATAGGGACTGGGTACAAAACGTTGTGCGGTCAATTCGGGGTTGTTCAAATATCCGCGTCCGACCCCGTCGCCGCCGACGCACAATTCGCCAGGAACGCCGACAGGCAACAGCATCAGGTTTTTGTCGCAAATATACGTGCGCAGGGTTGGGATCGGCCGTCCGATGTTGCTGACGTTTTGTTCGATCTCCTCCGGGCCGATTTCTTTGAACGTGACGTGCACCGTCGTCTCGGTGATGCCGTACATATTGATCAGCCGGGTTTCGGGATGGCGCGCGTAAAACGGCTTGAGCAAGAGCGGTTTGAGAGCCTCGCCGCCAAAGACGACGTAGCGCAGGGAAAGCCGCGAAACCAACTGCTGCATTTCCTCGTGTACAAGATTGTAGAAAGCGGCCGGCGTCTGGCTGAGCATCGTCACGCGCTCATTTTCCAGCACGCGCAGGAAGCGGCGGGTGTCACGGGCGACGTCGCGCGGGATGATCACCAGGCGCCCCCCGTACAGCAAGGCGCCGTACATTTCCCACACGGAAAAGTCAAAGCAATAGCTATGGAACATCGACCAGACATCCGTGTGGTCGACTTCAAACGGGAAACGGCTGTTGATCATCAGGCGCACGACATTGCGGTGCTCGATCATCACGCCTTTGGGACGGCCGGTCGACCCGGATGTGTAGATGATGTACGCCAGATCCCCGGCGCCCGCGAGCGGAACAGGCGGCGTGCGGCCGTCGGGCAAGCCGGAATCCGCGGGCGGTTCATCGGCAAAGTCGAGGACGTTGACCCGGGCGCTGGCAAACGCGAATGCACCCGTTTGATCCGTCGCCAGCAACGCGGCGCCGCTGTCTTCGAGAATGTAGCTGATGCGGTCGGCGGGATAGTCGGGGTCGATCGGCAGATACGCGCCGCCCGACTTGAGTACACCCAAAATCGCCGCGATCATCGCCACATCGCGTTGCATAAACAAAGCGATGATTTGATCCGGCCCGGCTCCGCGCGCGCGCAGCGCGTGCGCCAGGCGGTTGGCCCAGCGGTCCAGCTGACCGTATGTCAACGCGCGCGTGCCACAGTTGACGGCCACGCGATCGGGCCAGCGCGCGGCCTGGGCTTCGAAGAGGCTGTGAAGGGTCGCTTCTTTCGGGTATTCCGCATCGGTTTGATTGAATTCATACAGCAGGCGGCGGATCTCTTTTTCCGAAATCATGTCGATCCGCGAGATGGCGCGCGCGGGATTGTCCAAAGCGTGCCAGAGAATGCGGATGATGTGATCGTGGATGAATTCGATTTCTTTGGCGTAATAGAGGTTATCGCGATAATCGTAATCGATCACCAGATCGCCCTGACACTCGCGGTCGTTGATATGAATCGAAAGCGAAGGCGTTTGATAGCCGTTGAAATGCCAACGGCCCTCGTGTTCGATCTCGTCGTCTTCGTTGTGCTCGAAACGCGCGTTCTGGTAGGACAGGACGATGTCGTACAGCGCGTGCGTGCCTTTGTGGTGATCGCGCACGTCTTTGAGCAACCATTCGTACGGGTATTTCTGATGCCGCAAAATTTCCATCCATTCGCGGGCAATCGTACCGTAGAAAGTGCGGAAATCCATGCCGCCGTCGGTCAGGGCCACACGGATCGGCACCGTACTGATGAACATGCCGACCGTCTCTTTTTCGCGGTGGTTCACCCGATTGAGCACGGGGGTGCCGATGATCAGGTCATCTTTTCCGGTGACGCGGTTGATGTAGATCGCCAGCGAAGCGAGGAAAAGCGTAAACGGCGATGTTTTGTACATCAGACAGTGTTCCTGGATTTTGAGCGAGAGTTTGCGCGGCAGCACAAACGTGCGGCGATGCGCCCGCAGGGTTTGCGCGTCGGCGCCGTGCGCCTTGAGTGAGGTAAAGTCGGGCAATTCGTCAAAGCGTTGCCGCCAGTACGCGCGATCGCGCGCAAAGCGGTCCGAAGTAAAGTACGCTTGCTGGCTGGCCACATAATCCAGATACGAGGGCAGGCGCTCGGGTAAAATGGGGCGATCGCGCAGCAGCGCGTGGTAATAGCGCATGATCTGGTTGCCCAGTTGGATAAAGGTCCAGGCGTCGGCGAGCAGGTGGTGGATTTTGATGTAATAGCCGCCTTCGCGCGCGTTGAGGCGGAACATATAAAAACGGAACAAATCATGGCCGTTGATCGCAAACGGGATGGCGGTCAATTCGCTGTCCCAGCGGTAAAGCGCCGAGAGATCGCGCCCTGTGAAATCGACGGTTTCGATGGGATGCCACACGTATGGCTCGAGATATTGCCGCGGCTCGCCATCCACTTCCACGAATCGCAGCCGCATGCCTTCGTTGCGCTCGATAAACAGATTGATCGCGCGCTCCAACACGGCATAGTCGATGTCGCCCTTGAGCTTTTCGGTGGCGGCGATCACCGAAATGCTGGTGCCGGCGTGTTTTTTTTCGGTGTTCCAGATCCCCAGCTGGGGATCCGTCAGCGGATAGGTTTCCTTCGTACTTGCGACGTGCAAAATTCTGCCCTCTCCGTATTCTCCGAGCGCATCGGTCAAGCCTTGCGCCCTATGGCGCACGCAACGTTTTATTCACTTGGTATTATAGAACCTTGATTGGCGCCGGCAAGGAAGAAAAAGCGCATCACGAAGTTTAGTAGGAGACTTGTCACATCGTTGCAACATGGGCAATGGTTTATTACGTAAACACACGCAAACACGCGCGATGAACCCCTCGGCAACACCGCGCGTGAAAGAGGGCGCAAGGCGCCAAGCAAACATCGACGGATTTTATTTTGACGTCAGATCAGTTCGCGCAACAGGCGTTCGACGCGTTGGGGCTCAAAGGGGCGGTCCAGCAAAGGCCCCCCCTCCCGCAGGACCGGATTGCGATCGTGGAAGGTGGGGGATTCCACCCGGTACAAGACCCCGCGCGGGACCCGATCGCCGGTCTCCATCGCCCGCGTCATCGCCGCGATCAGATCGGTCGGGTCGTAGTCCGCCTCCAGCGGATAGGTTCGGCGGGCGTAGTCCTGGTGCGTGTTGATCTTGTTAAAGCTGACGCAGGGCTGGAAGATGTCGAGCAGCGCGTACCCGCGATAGGTGATGGCCTGCTTCATAAGATCGACCAGTTCATCCCGTTCTCCGGTAAACCCGCGCGCGACAAACCCGGCGCCGGCCGCCAGCGCGACCATCAGCGGGTTGAAAGGCGTGTTCTGGCTGCCGGCAGGCTGGGCCGCCGTGACATGTCCCCGCCCGGTGGTCGGCGAAGCCTGCCCTTTGGTCAGCCCGTAGATCTGGTTGTCGTGCACAAAGTGCGTCAGGTCGATGTTGCGGCGAATGGCATGTAGAAAGTGGTTGCCGCCTTCGCCATAGGAGTCGCCATCGCCGGTGTTGAGGATCACGGTCAGGGATTCATTGGCGATTTTGATCGCGGTCGCCGGCGGCAAAGCGCGGCCGTGTAGCCCGCAAAACCCGTTGGCGTTGATGTATTGAGGCGTTTTGGCCGCCTGACCGATCCCCGCGGCGATCAACACGTCGGCCGGGTCTTTGCCCAGCTCGTCGAGGGCGCGCCGCAGACAATCGAGCAGAGAAAAATTGCCGCAACCCGGGCACCAGGCCGTTTCGTACGTTTCAAAGCTTCTTTGTGTCATTTTGGCACCTCACGAAGGACGCGTTCGGCGATTTCGCCGCCGGACATCTGACGGCCGTCATAGCGGAGGATGGAGATCCCACACGCCAGTCCGGTCTCCTGGCGGATCAGGCGGGCCAGTTGGCCGGTGCTGTTTTGTTCGACATGAATCAGGTGGCGGGCCGTCGGGGCCAGCGCCATCAACCGCCGGGCGGGGAATGGATACAGATCGCCCCAAACCAGGACGCCGACCGACCGCCCCGCGTCGGTGAGCAGAGCGGCGGCCTCGCGCAGCGGTCCGCCCATCGAACCCCAAGCGAGCAATAAAATCTCGACCGGCGCCGGTTCGCCATCGCGCGTCGGGCCGATCCAATCGGGTTCTTCCATGTCCGCGGTCAAGCCGATGGTCTTGCGGGCGCGCTTGTCGACCATGGCGCGCCGCATCTCGGCGGATTCGGTGATCATGCCCGCTTCGTCGTGCTCGTCGCTGTCGATGCTGACCAGATGGGGCGATTTGCCCGGCAACAAGCGGGGCGAGACCCCGGAATCGGTGATGGCATATCGCCGGTAGGGGGACGCACCCACCGCGGCCAACGTCTCGGTCATCTCTTCGGTCGGCAGGCGCACCGGTTTGACCTCCGGGACTGGCAGGGTCGCCGACGCGTCGCCCAGATATTGGTCACTGAGCAGGATCACCGGAATGTGATACCGGTCGGCGAGCGCAAACGCCCGCTGGGTCTGATACCAGGCGTCCTGGTGGCTGCGTACGGAAAGAACCGCGCGCGGGAACTCGCCTTGCGCGGCGGAAAGCACAAACTGCAGATCGGCCTGTTCGGTGCGGGTCGGCAACCCGGTCGCCGGGCCCGGGCGCTGGATGTTGGCGATCACCAGCGGAATTTCCGCGATGCCCGCCAGCCCGACCGCCTCGACCATCAGGGAGAACCCGCCGCCGGAGGTGGCGGTCATCGCCCGTACACCGGCATGTGACGCGCCGATCACCATGTTGACCGCGGCAATCTCATCCTCTGCCTGTTCGACCACGACCACGCCGGCGTCGACACTTTTGGCCGCCAGATATTCCAGAATCGAGGTCGCCGGTGACATCGGATAGGCGGCGTAAAAGCGCAAGCCGGCCGCCAGCGCGCCCAGCGCCAGCGCCTGATTGCCGGTCACGATCATGTGGTCCGCGGCGTCGCCTGTGAGGGGGGCGAAGCGCGCGTCCGTCAATTCATACCCCCGGAGAAAAGCGGCGGTGTTGCCTGCGGCCAGTTCCGGGCGGAAGTGGCCGCCGAGGATCTCGCGCACCGCGTCTGGGTCCAAGGCCAGGCCAAACAGGCGCAACACCGCGCCGGCGGCGACGTTGCCCGCATAGCGGGAATTGCCCAGTTCGCGCGCGGTCGCCGTCAAGGGCAAACGGAGCGCGCGGGGGTCGTCCGTGGCCACCGACTCGTCGCACAGCAGAACCCCCGCGGGCGCGAGCTGCGGCGCGTGTTGCCGCGCGGTTTGCGCGTCCAGCGCCACCACGACATCCAACGTCGTCGCGTGGCCATACAGCGGCCGGCTGCCAAAGCGGATTTGTGTGAAATTGTGGCCGCCGCGAATGCGTGACATGAAATCGCGCGCGGTGAACAAATGACAGCCCGAGCGCTTGATCAGTTTTTCCAGAATGGACGCGGTGGTTTCGATGCCCTGGCCGGCCGCGCCGCCCAACAGCAAATTATAGGCCATAACGGATGCCTCCCTGGTCGTATGGCCGGATGCGGATCCGGCCGCCGGTTTGCCCATCGTTCCCGTCTGGGAAGGCCAAAAGATATGGGATCTGTGTCTCTACAATATAACACGAGCGCCCGACGTGTTGAACGCCGTGACGGCCCCATCGCCGCGCGGCGCGGGCGCGCCTGCGCTACAATAGAAGCATCACGATTTGCCGTGTGCGTACGCGACGCGGCCTGGCGGAGGAAAATATGCAACATGCGTTGTCTCTGGACCGTTTGACTTTCGGGGTTTGTTATTATCCCGAGCATTGGCCCGAAAATCTGTGGCGAAGCGACCTGGAGCGCATGCGCGCGGCCGGGATTACCGTCGTCCGTGTCGCGGAATTTGCCTGGAGCCGGTTTGAACCGGAAGAAGGTGTGTTTGTCTTTGATTTTTTTGACCGCTTTCTCGCGGTGGTGGCCGAGTTTCCCGAGATCCGCGTGATCTTTTGTACCCCGACCGCAACGCCGCCCGCCTGGCTGACCACCCGCTACCCGGAGGTGCTCAACGCCGATCTGTCGGGCATCCCCTATAGCCACGGCATGCGCCGCCACTACAACTACAACGCGCCGGTCTGGCGGGAGAAGTCGCGCCTGATCGCCGACAAATTGGGCGAGCACTACGGGCGCCATCCGGCGATCATCGGCTGGCAGATCGACAACGAGCTCAATTGTGAAACCGACGTGTTTTACGCGCCGGCCGACCACACGGCCTTCCGCACGTTCCTGCGACAGCGCTATGGGACGCTGGACGCGCTCAACCAGGCCTGGGGCACGATGTTCTGGAATCAGATTTATACCGACTGGGACCAGGTTTTTCTGTCGCGCCCGGCGGCCGGACGTGTGGGGTACAACCCGCACATGCGGCTCGACGAAAAGCGTTTCTTTTCGGCCAGCGCGATCTCCTACTGCAAACTGCAATATGACGCGCTGCGGCGGCATGTGCCGGCCGATCGCTTCATCACCACCAACGGCACGTTCAATCATCTGGATTACCGGGCGCTGGTGGGCGGCGGCGTGGATTTTTTGTGTTACGATTCCTACCCCAATTTTGGCGTCGGTATGGCGGACGGGCCGGCCGGGGATCTGGACGACCGCAAATGGAGCTGGAACCTGGCCAACGTGCGCGCTTTTTCGCCGCTGTTCGGCGTGATGGAGCAGCAAAGCGGCGCCAATGGCTGGGTGATGCGGATGGCGGCGCGCGCGCCGCTACCCGGGCAGATGCGGCTGTGGACGTTCCAATCCATCGCCCACGGCGCCGACTTGATCAGCTGGTTCCGTTGGCGCACGGCGGCCTTTGGCACCGAGATCTACTGGCACGGAATTTTGGATTACGACAACCGGGACAACCGGAAGCTGCGGGAAGCCACGCGCACGATCGCGGATGCCGCGAAACTTCCGGGGCTCGCGGGGTTGCCGGTACAGG